>NZ_BRXS01000004.1:300000-600000 GCF_030159095.1 Roseisolibacter agri | reverse complement strand
GATCGACGCCGTGCGACGCCAGCTGCTCGTGCAGGTCCTGGAAGCTCGCGAGGTTCTCGTCGCGCTGCCGGCGGCGGCTGTCGGCGACGAAGACGACGCCGTCGGCCCCCTGCAGCACGAGGCGGCGGGTGGCGGCGTAGTACGACTGCCCCGGCACCGTGTAGAGCTGGAAGCGCGTGGCGAAGTTCGCCACCACGCCCAGGTCGACGGGCAGGAAGTCGAAGAAGAGGGTGCGGTCACCCTCGGTCGCGAGCGAGACCATCTGCCCCGCGCGGCCCGGCGGTAGCCGGTCGTGCACGTGGCGCAAGTTGCTCGTCTTCCCGGACCGGCCCGGCCCGTAGTAGACGATCTTGCAGGTGATCTCGCGGGTGACGTAGTTGACGAGCGGCACGGAATCCCCGGGAGCGTGGCGTCACCAGCTGGACGATCGAACGGGCGCCGACGGAACGTCGGACGCGGCGGACGTGCTGTCGCTCGCGGGCGACGTGGCGGCGTCGCGACAGGCGACGACGCCGAGGCGCACCAGCTCGGCCAGCTCGGCGGCCAGGTCGAGCGGATCGCGTCCGAGCGAGGCTGCGAGCCCCACGACATCCCTGCTGCCATCGATCTCCGCGAGCAGCGCCCATCGGCGCGCGTCGAGCGACACCGGCGACGCGTCCTCGCCCGCGCTCAGCACGGGCACCGCGCCGGCGTGCGGCACGTCGTCGGCGAGGCGCGCCCACTCGTCGGCGCGGCGCGCGGCCTCCACCAGCACGCCCTCGATGCGCAGGCGGCGCGCGGTCATGCTGGGCGCCGGCTCCGCCGTGGGCAGGAAGCCGAAGCGCCCGATGCGCGCGTCGAGCAGCGCGCACACCACGGCCTGCACGTCGGCGTCGCGCACCGCGTCGCGCAGCGCACCGCGCGGTCCCAGCCGCGCGCCGCCGATCGCGCCGTCCGCGAGGTCGACCTCGCCCACCAGGCCGCGCGGCTCGTCCACGACGCGCAGCGTGCCCGTGCGGCGCCCGAGCTCCAGCAGCTGCAGCACGTCGGCGAGCGCGAGCTCGCGCAGCGAGCCTTCCAGCACGGGCGCGCTCATGGCGCCTCTCCCGCGGCGCGCAGCGCGGCGCGCGCGCGCGTGGCCGCGATGCCCACCGGCTCCAGCGCCAGCGCGCCGCGCCAGCAGGCGGCCGCTCGTGCGCGCTGCCCGACCGCGAAGCGGCAGTCGCCCTCGACGCAGAGCGCGAGCGCGTGCTCGGGGTCCAGACGCCGCGCGCGCGAGGCGGCGACCGCGGCGTCGCGCGGCCGGCCGACGTCGGCGAGCGCCGCGGCCAGCTGCGCCAGCGCGTCCACGTGCCACGGATCGCGCGCCGCGACCGCGGCGAGCAGCGGCACCGCGTCGCGCGGCGCGCCGCGCTCGATGCGCATCGCCGCCAGCGCGAGCGACGCGTCCGCGAGCGCCGGCACGTCCGCCAGCAGCGCGCGCAGCGACGACTCGGCCGCATCGACGTCGCCGGCGGCGCGCTGCGCGTGCGCGAGCGCCAGCCGCTCGCGCGGATCGCCGTTCGAGAGCGCGACCACGCGCTCCTGCGCGGCCACGCATGCGACCGCGTCGCCGAGCGCGCGCCACGTGGCGGCGACGTCGCGCCAGGCCGCGAGGCCATGCGCGCGCTCGGCCGCGCGCTCCAGCAGCGCGAGCGCGCTCGCGGCGTCGCCCGCATCGGCGTGCGCCAGCGCGGCCAGTGCCAGCGCCTCGTCGTCGCGCGGCCACGCGGCCGCCATGACGGCGCTCGCCTCGCATGCATGGCGCATGCGCCCCAGCTCGCGCAGCGCGCGCACCTCGCCCAGCACCGCCGCGCGCAGCCCGGGTGCGAGCTGGCGCGCCTCGCCGAAGCGCTCCAGCGCCTCGCCGTGCAGGCCGCGCCGCGCGAACAGCGCGCCCAGTCGCGCGAGCCCCTCGGCCCGGTCGCCGCCGCGGCCCATCGCGCGGCTGATCGCCGCCTCCGCGCGCTCGACGTCGCCGTGCGCGAGGTGCTCGTCCGCGAGCGCGTACGGATGCGCGCCCTCGGCCGCGGGCGCGCCGACGTCGCCGTGGTCGAAGCGCGGCGCGAGCAGCTCGGCCACCAGCGCGTCGGCCGCCGCGTCGTCGAGCGCGAAGCCCGCGACCGCGGCACCCGCGGCGGTGACCTCCGGCGCGTCGATCGCGAACTCCGTGGGACCGCCCAGGTCCAGCACGAGGAAGAGGCGGCGCCCGGGCACCACCGGCGTCGTCGCGAGCACGCGCTCCGTCTCGCGGCGCGCGACGTCGTGATCGCCCAGCGCCGCCGCGGCGAACGCGAGCCCGTAGCGGGCCCCCGCGTCGTGCTCGTCGAGGTCGAGCGCGCGCGCGAAGGCGCTGCGCGCGTCCGCGGGACGGTTCGCGTCGGCGAGCAGGCCGCCGAGCATGGTCCACGCGGGTGCGCGATCGGGCGCGGCGCGCACCGCGCCACGCGCGACGACGAGCGCGCGCGACAGCTCGCCGATCGCCGCCAGCGCCGCCGCCTGGTTGAGCTGCGGCACCACCGCACCCGGCGCGCGCGCCGCCGTCTCGAACGCGGTCGCGGCGCCGGCGAGATCGCCCGCCGCCCAGCGCAGCGCGCCGAGCCCGTTGTGCGCCCACGCGACCAGATCGACGCGCGCACCCGCCAGCGAGAGCGCGCGCTCGTACGCGGCGCGCGCGTCCTCCGCGCGCCCCGCGAGATGCGCCGCGCCGGCGCGCCCGAGCCACGCGGTCGCGTCGTCGGGCGCGAGGGCCGTGAGGCGCGTCCACGGCACGATCGCGGCCTCGGGCGCGCCGCGCAGCAGGTGCACCTCGCCGACCGCGCGGGCGACTGCCGCCTCCGGCGCGCCGAGCGACGCCGCGCGCCGGTACTCGCGCAGCGCCTCGTCGTAGTAGGCCTTGTGGCGGAACGCCGTGCCGAGCGCGAGGAACGCCTCGGGCGGCTCGGCGTCCGGGTCGGGCTCCGCGCCCGCATGCGGACGCGCGTCGCCGACCGGCGTGAGCGCGAGGTTCGCGTCGGCGCGGCCGAGCGCGGGGTTCAGCGCGACCGCGCGCGCGCGTGCCGCGAGTCCCTCGTCGGGCCGTCCCAGCTCGCCGAGCAGGAAACCGTGCAGCAGGTGCGCGTCGGCGTCGTCGGGGCCAAGCCGCAGCGCGTCCTCGACGTGCGAGAGCGCGGCGGCGGGATCGCCCGCGTGGTACGTGACGTGGGCGAGCAGCGCGCGGATCGTCGCGCTGGCCGGGGCGAGCGCGCGCGCGCGCTCCAGCGCGGCCGCCGCCGCGTCGACGTCGCCCGCGGCCTGCTCGGCGCGCGCGCGCTCGACGTGCACGCCGGGTGCGTCGGGCGCGAGCGCGACCAGCGCGTCGAGCTCCGCGCGCGCGGCGTCGTGCCGGCCCAGCGCGGACAGCAGGCGCGCCAGCTCGCGGCGCGCGTCGAGGTCCGCGCCGTCCTGCCGCACGCGGGCGCGCAGCTCCGCCTCGCGGCGGTCGCCGGCGGCGTCGTTCGCGGCCGCGGCGAGGTTGCGACGCGCGAGACGCATCGCCGGGTCGAGCGCGAGCGCGCGTGAGAACGCGTGCAGCGCGGCCTCGGGCCGGCCGCGCCTGTGCAGCAGGACGCCGAGGTTGTTCTGCGCGCCAGGATCGGCCGGATCCGTGCGGCGCGCGAGCGCGAGCAGCGGATCCGGGGCCGGAAGCGCGACGG
The DNA here is from genome assembly GCF_030159095.1 of Roseisolibacter agri. NCBI lineage: Bacteria > Pseudomonadati > Gemmatimonadota > Gemmatimonadia > Gemmatimonadales > Gemmatimonadaceae > Roseisolibacter > Roseisolibacter agri. Next base: position 596,287 of record NZ_BRXS01000004.1, on the reverse strand, counting down.
CCGCCTCGGCGCCCACGATCGCCCTGCCGCTCAGGCGAGCCGGATGGTGCGCAGGATCGCCTGCAGCGACGCGGGATCCGGCAGCAGCAGGAAGAACCCGCGCAGCCGCTCGCCGAGGTCCTGCATCGTGAACTCCGTCTCGACGACGAAGACCTGCTCCGCTTCCGCGCCGATGCGCAGGAACTCGCGCGACAGCACCGCCGTCGACGCGTCCACCGCGAGCGTGGGCGGCGACGGCAGCAGCACCATGCCCATGAAGTCGCTGAGCGCGTTCATGTACGCGCCGCTGAGGATGTTGCCCGCCTCCTTGATCGCCGAGCGCTCCAGCTCCCCGAGCGCGACCGACGAGCCGTGCGGGCGACGGAGCATCATCTCTGCCATGCGCATGACCGTGGCCTTCGGGAAGACGAGCAGCGTGCGACCGGTGAGGTCGCCCAGCATGTCCATCACGACGCCCGCCACGGGCTGCTCGGCCGGGCCGAGCTCCGGCGGCAGGTCCTCGAGGCGCGCGACCTCGATCGTGGGCACGCTGATCATGATCGTGCCGCCGGTCATCTGCGAGAGCGCGGTGGCCGCGTGGCCGGCGCCCATGTTGGCCACCTCGCGGAGTGCGTCGAGCTGCAGCGCGCTGAGGGACCGGAGGTCGTCGAGTGCGAGGGTCATGAGGAGATCCGGGTGAGGAGCGCGGGCACGTCCACGATGAGGGCCACTGCCCCCGTCTCGAGTATCGTCGCCCCGCCGAAGATCCTGAGCGCGCCGCGGACGCTCGGGAGGCGCTTGACGACGAGGTCCGGCTGTCCTGCGAAGGCGGGGACCGCCAGCGCGACGCGCCGCGCCCCCACCTCGACGACGGCGGCCTCGGTGCAGCCGGCCAGCGCGTCGTCGTCCTTCCGTCCATGAGCCCCCGGCGCGACCGCGTCGCGGAGCGCCACCAGCGGCACCAGCTCGTCGCGCAGCCGGACCGCCCGGCGGCCGTCCGCGTCGCGCTCCGACTCGCCGCCCAGGTCCAGCGTCTCGCGCACGTGCGCGAGCGGGAGCGCATACGTCTGCCCGTCGTCCGTGTGGGCGAGCAGCGCGCGCGCGACCGCGAGCGTCAGCGGGAGCCGCAGCGTCCACGTCGTACCCGCGCCGGGCTGCGTGTGCAGCGCGAGCGTGCCGCCCAGCGCGCGCACGCGCGCGAGCACCGCGTCGATGCCGACGCCGCGGCCCGAGACCGACGTCACGCGGTCCGCCGTCGAGAAGCCCGGGCTGGCGAGCACGCGCAGCAGGCCGTCGTCGTCGAGCGTCGTCTCGTCCGGTCCAACCAGGCCGAGCGCGCGCGCGCGCGGCAGCACGCGCGCCGGGTCGATGCCGCGGCCGTCGTCGGTGACGGAGACGGCGATCGCGTCGCGCTCGCGCGCCGCGCGCAGGTGCACACGGCCCACCGCGGGCTTCCCGCTCGCGGCGCGCGCGTCGGCGGCCTCGATGCCATGGTCGACGGCGTTGCGCAGCAGGTGTCCCAGCGGATCGCCGAGCGCGTCGAGCACCGCGCGGTCGACGGCGACGTCGCTGCCGTCGGTCTCCAGCGCGACCTGCTTGCCGGTCGCGCGCGCCGCGTCGCGCACCAGGCGCGGCATGCGGTCGAACACCTCCGCCACCGCCACGAGGCGGCTCTCCAGCACCTGCTCCTGCAGCGCGCCCACGAGCCGGCCGACGTCGGCGACGGCCCCCGCGAGCACCGCGTCGCCCACGCGCGCGGCGGCGGCGGCGAGTCGCCCGCGCGCGGTCACCAGCTCGCCCGCGAGGTCGAGCAGCGCGTCGAGCCGCGCGGCGTCCATGCGCACCGTGCGCGACGCGGGCGCGCTCTCGCGCGACGTCGGTGCCTCGATCGCGGGCACCGACAGCGGCGTGGCGTCGGGCTGCCGCACGTCGACGCTCGCGATCTCGCCGGCGGCGCGGATGGCGCGCGCGATCGCGTCGGCATCCATCGGCGACGACGGCACCAGCACGAACGCGAACGCGCCGTCGAAGTCGTCGGCCTGGAACGCGGCGGCGGGCGGCGCCACGTCGTGCACGGCGCCGAGGGACTCCGCGCGCTGCAGCGCGAGGAAGGCGCGGACGCCCGGGAGCGCGGCGTCGGCGGCGATGCGGACGCGCACGCGCAGCCCGCCGGCGATGCTGATCGGTGACGCGAACGCTGCGTCGGCACTGGATGACGCAGCCGCCGTCGCGGCGTTCGCGTCGAACGCGCGGAGCGCCGCGAGGCTCGCGTCGGCGTCCGGCGCCGCGGTGCCGTCGACCGCGGCGTGCACCGCCGCTTGCAGCGCGTCGGAGGCCGCGAGCAGCGCGTCCACCAGCGCGGGATCCACAGGCAGGGCGCCCGCGCGCACGTGCGCCAGCACGTGCTCCATCTCGTGGGCGACGCGCTCGACGACGGCGTAGCCCATCGTCGCGCTCATCCCCTTCACCGTGTGCACCGCGCGGAACGCGGCGTCGATCGCGGCGGCGTCGCGCACGCCCGCGTCGGCCGCGCGCTCCAGCGCGAGCAGCGCGTCGGCGGCGGCCGCGAGGTGCTCGCGCGCCTCGTCGGCGAAGAGGGCCGCGTACTTGGCGGTGGAGAAGCTCACGGGCGCGCGCCCGCGCCCGTGAGGGCGCGCCTCAGTTCAGGATGCGCTCCACCGCCTCCAGCACGCGGCTCGGCTGGAACGGCTTCACGACGAAGTCCTTGGCGCCGGCCTGCAGCGCCTCGACGACCAGCGCCTGCTGACCCATCGCGCTGCACATCAGCACGCGAGCGGCCGGATCGAGCTTCGTGATCTCGCGCACCGCGTCGATCCCGCCCATGTCCGGCATGACGATGTCCATCGTCACGAGGTCCGGGCGCAGCGCGCGGTACTTCTCGATCGCCTGCAGGCCCGACTCGGCCTCGCCGACGACCTCGAAGCCCGCCTGCTGCAGGATGTCGCTCACCATCGTGCGCATGAAGATCGCGTCGTCGCAGATCAGCACCGTTCGGGACACGCGCTATCCTCCGTCGTCGTACAGGTCGTCGAGCAGCGCCGTCACGTCCAGTCGCGCGACGAGCGCCGACTGCGTGGCGGGCTCGCTCGCGGCGCCGGCCGCGGGCGCGCGGGACGCCGGGCCACGGGCGCGCGACCCGCGCGCCAGGCGCACGAGCCCCGCACCGGCAGCGCGCCGGTCGTCGCCCATCAGACGCGCGTCCCCCCGCACGGGCAACCCCGCCGCGTCGAGCGTCGCGAGGACGGCAGCATCGTCCGCGGTGCGTTGCGCGAGCGCCACGCCGCGCACGCGCAACCCCACCAGCGCCGCACCGCGCCGGCCATCGTCGACGACGGCCATCCACGCGTCGCGACCGGTGAGCGCGTCCTCCGACGCGACGCCGTGCGACGCGCGCCGGCGCAGGTCGCCCACCGGCAGCAGCGCGCCGCGCACGGCGGCCAGCCCGCGGATCCAGCTGGCGGGCCCCGGCAGCGGCGTCACCGGCGCGGCGCGCGCGACCTCGCGCACCTGCGCCGCGGGGAGCGCGTACGTCCGCTCGCCCACCTGCACGACCAGCAGCTCCTCCGCGTCCGCGAGGGCCGCGTCGGCGTCGTCCGGTGCGAGCGCTGACAGCTCGTCCGACGACGCCGGCGGCACCTCGGCGTCGTCAGGGGAGCGGGTCGTCGTAGAAGCCAAAGACGGAGAGCGGGTCGGGGTGGTCGGCCAGCGCGCGGTCGTCCGCCAGCGCCGCCATCGAGCGGCGCAGGTCCTCCGGCAGCGGTGCCCGGAAGTCCATCGCCTCGCCCGACGCCGGATGCCGGAAGCGCAGCCACGCCGCGTGCAGGAAGTGCCGCTGCGCGCCCAGCCCGACCAGCCGTCGCCCGCCCCCGCCGCCGTACGTGTCGTCGCCGAGGACGGGATGGCCCGTGCTGGCGAGGTGCACGCGGATCTGGTGCGTGCGCCCCGTGTGCAGGTGCGCGCGCAGCAGGTCCCCGACGTCGAACCGGGCGAGCCGCACGAAGTCGGTCCGGGCGGCCTTCCCTCCAGTGACGATCGCCATGCGCTTCCGGTCTCGCGGATCGCGCGCGATCGGCTTCTCGACCGTGATCCGGTCCTCCTTCAGGTGGCCCCAGCACACGGTCGCGTAGCGTCGCACGACGCGCCGCGCCGCCAGGTCGGCCGACAGCACGCGGTGCGCGCGCTCGGTCTTGGCCACCACCAGCAGCCCTGAGGTGTCCTTGTCGATCCGGTGCACGAGGCCGGGACGCTCCTCCCCGCCCCCCGCGGCCAGCGCCTGCCCGCGCCCCATGAGCGCGTTCACCAGCGTGCCCGTCCAGTTGCCGGGCGCGGGGTGCACGACCATCCCGGCCGCCTTGTCGATGACGACGATCTCGTCGTCCTCGTGGATGATCGACAGCGGGATGTCCTCGGGGACGATCGCGCGGCCGGGCGGGGGCGGCACGTTGACGTCCACGCGCTCGCCGGCGCGCACGCGCCAGCTGGCCTTCTCGCGCCGCCCGTCGACGGTCGTGTTGCCGTTCGCGATCAGCGTCGCGGACTGGGTGCGCGACAGCCCCACCTGCGCGGCGACGTAGAGGTCGAGGCGCGCGCCGGCATCCGTGTCCGCGACGACGAGCGCGTAGCGGCCGGGCGCGACGGAGGGCGCGAGGCCCGCGGCCTCGTCGTCCCCCTCGTCCGCGTCGAGGACGTCCTCCGGCTCGGGCCCGCCGTTCGGACCGGTCACCGCTCGGCGGCGCCGGCCTCGGGCGCCGCGCCGGGGACGCCGGCAGCCGCCTGCTGCGCGTGCAGCCGCGACTCGAAGCGCCACAGCATCAGCACCAGACACGCGGCGCCGAGGCTGACCGCGGTGTCGGCGAGGTTGAACGTCCAGAAGCGCACGTCGCCGACGCCGACGTCGATGAAGTCCACCACGCCCTCGGGCGAGCGGATGCGGTCGACGAAGTTGCCGATCGCGCCGCCGATGACGGTCGCGATCGCGAGCTTCAGCGGGCGCTCGCCGGTCGGCAGGCTGCGGTAGAGGCGGATCAGGAAGCCGACGATGAGCACCGTCAGCACCATGAACACCCAGCGCGACGCCTCGCCCAGATGCATGCCGAACGCGGCACCGGGGTTGTACGTCAGCGTGAAGCGCAGCACGTCGCCGATGATGTCGTGCGGGGTGTGCCGCGGCAGCAGGTGCCGCTCGGCGAGCAGCTTGGTGCCCTGGTCGAGCGCGACGACGACCGCGGCCAGGACGACGGCCGCGCGGGCGGTGGAGCGCTCGGCGTCCGCGTCGTGCGCGGGGTGCGAGCCGGAGGAGAGGGACATGGTGGGGCGTCTCAGGGCGCGTCGGCCGGATCCGGCAGCGCGGCGGGGGCGGAGGCGGGAGCCGGGTCGGCCGCGTCGTCGGGCTCGCCCCACAGCGCCCACGCGAGGAGCGCGGCGCCACCGGTGACCGCGACGTCGGCGATGTTGAAGGTGGGCCAGCGCGCGGCGCCCACGCCCACGTCGATGAAGTCGACCACGCCCTCGGGGGAGCGCAGCCGGCAGATCGCGTTCCCGACGGCGCCCGCGCACACCAGCGCGAGCGCCAGCGTGCGGACGTTGTCGCGGTCGCGGGTCGTGCGGTAGAGCGACCAGAGCACGCGCAGCACGACCGCCGTCAGCAGCAGGAACACCCAGCGCGAGTGCTCGCCGACGTGCAGGCCGAACGCGGCGCCGGGGTTGTACACGAGCGTGAAGCGCACCGCGTCGCCGAAGACCTCGTGCGGGAAGCCGCGCGGCACCAGCGCGTAGGCGGCGATCAGCTTCGTGACGAGGTCGACGAGGACGATCAGCACGACGACGGGCCAGAAGACCACGCCGTTCGTGCTGATCTCGCCCTCGGCCGCCGACGCGGGGCTCCGGTCGGACACGGCGTCAGCCGCCCTTCTTCCCGTCTTCCTCGCGCTGCTTGCAGTCGATGCAGTAGCGCGCGTGGGGGAGTGCGTCGAGGCGATCGTACGCGATCTCCCCGCCGCACGAGTGGCACTTGCCGAACGTCTCGGGCGAGCGGTACAGCCGGCGCAGCGCCTCGTCGATGTGCCAGAGGAAGCGGCCCTCCTGGCTGGCGAAGAGGAACGCCTTCTCGCGCTCCATGGCGTCGGTCCCCTGGTCGGCCATGTGGAACGAGTACGAGCTCAGGTCGCCGTCGGACTCCTGCGCGCTGGCGCCGAACGTCTCGCCATGATGCCCCAGCTCCTTGAGCACGCGCTTGCGCTCCTCGAGCAGGCGCTTCTCGAAGTGGGACAGCTGCTTCTTGGTCATCGGCTTGAACTTCTTGTCGGCCGAGGGCTCCGGCGCCTTCGCGGCTGCCGCCTTGGTCCCGCTGCTGGGCATCAGGATGGGTCCTTGCTCAGGGTGACGTGCACCTCCGCCCCGTCGAGGTCGAAGGACTGCGTCCAGGTCTGGGGGGGCACAGTTGCATCTGCCGCGCCGGACGCGGGCATCCCGGCCGCGGCGCTCTCGGCGTCGCTCACGCTGCTGCTGTCTACGTCCGTGCCCACCGCGAGGTGTCGTGCCAGGACCTCCCCCGCGATGTACTCCCGATGCGTCCGCACGGCGGCCTCGACCTCGGAGCCGCCCCGGATCGCGAGGCGGACGCGGTCGCTGACCTCCAGCCCGGATTCCTTGCGGAGGCGTTGTACCCGACTCACCAGCTCGCGAGCCATTCCCTCCTCGCGCAGCTCCGGCGAGATCCGCGGGTTGAGGGCGACCACCACCCCGCCTTCCTCCTCGACGGCGTACTCGCCCGTCGCGCGGCGCAGGATGGACAGCTCCTCGGGCTGCAGCAGGTGGTCGCTCCCTTCCACGGAGATGGCGACCGGCTCGCCGCGCTCGAAGGCGTGCAGGGCGTCCGCGCCGAGCGCCGCGACGGCCTCGGCCGCCAGCGGGGTCGCCTTCCCGAACCGCTTCCCGAGGACGCGGAAGTTGGGCTTCGCCTCCAGCGTCACCAGCGAGTCGCCGCTCTCGGCCCAGCGCACCGCCTTCACGTTCAGCTCGGTGCGGAGCAGCCCGTCCAGCTCGCGCGCCAGCCGCGCCGCCTCCGCCCCCTCGGCCCCGATCGGCACCGGGAGGACGCAGACCACCTCGGCCAGCGGCTGCCGGACGTTGATCCCCACGCTCTCGCGCGCCGCGCGGCCCAGGTTGGCCAGCCGGCGGATCCCCGCCATCGCGGCCTCCAGCGCGGGCTCGTGCACCACGGCCGCATCGGAGGACGGACGCACGTAGCCCGCGAGGTGCACGCTCTCGCCGGCCAGCGCGCGGTGCAGCCAGTCGGTGATGAAGGGCGCGAACGGCGCCAGCAGGCGCGCGGTGACCAGCAGCACCTCGCGCAGCGTCGCGAACGCCGCGCGCTCGTCCGCCGACGTGCCGTCGCCCCAGTACCGCGCGCGCGACAGGCGCACGTACCACTTGGAGACGTCGTCGTCGAAGAACTCCATCACGCGCCGCGCGGCCAGCGTGGCGTCGTACTGCGTCAGCAGCGCGTCGGCCTCGCGCTCCACCGTCGCGAGCCGCGACAGCACCCACCGGTCGAGCAGCGGACGCTGGGCGGGCGCCGGGTCCGCGTCGCTCGGCGACCAGCCGAAGTTCGCGTACAGCGCGAAGAACCGGTACACGTTCTTCAGCGTGACCAGGAAGTTGCCCGCCGTCTGCCGGATGGCCGACTCGTCGAAGCGCCGCGGCACCCACACCTGGCTGGACGAGACGAGGAAGAGCCGCGCGGCGTCCGCCCCGTGGCGCTCCATCACCTCCCACGGGTTGACCACGTTGCCCTTGCTCTTGGACATCTTCTGCCCGGTCGCGTCGAGCACGAGGTCGTTCACCACGACCGCGCGATACGGCGCCGCGGCGTCGGTCCCGTTGTTCGGGAGCGCGTCGCCCAGCCCCGTCGCGATCGCCAGCAGCGAGTAGAACCACCCGCGCGTCTGGTCGACGCCCTCGGCGATGAAGTCGGCCGGGTACTGCGCCGCCACGACGTCCTGGTTCTCGAACGGGTAGTGCCACTGCGCGAAGGGCATCGACCCCGAGTCGAACCAGGTGTCGATCACGCTCGGCACGCGCCGCATCGTGCCCGTGCCGCTGGCCGCGGGCCACGTGTACGCGTCGACGTGCGGCTTGTGCGGATCGAAGTCCTCGGGCAGCGCGCGGCCGACCTTCGCCGCCAGCTCCGCGTACGAGCCGACGACCTCGATCTCGCTCGGATCGGCGTCGTTCACCCACACCGGCAGCGGCGTGCCCCAGTACCGGTCGCGCGACACCGCCCAGTCGATGTTGTTCTCCAGCCAGGAGCCGAAGCGGCCGCTGCCCACCTCCGGCGGGTTCCAGTCGACCGCGTCGTTGCGCGCGATCATCCGGTCGCGGTACGCCGTCGTGCGCACGAACCACGAGTCGCGCGCGTAGTACAGCAGCGGCGTCCCGCAGCGCCAGCAGTGCGGATAGCTGTGCAGCTCCTGCTGCGCCTTCCACAGCGCGTCGCGCCGCCTCAGCTCCTCGATGATCAGCGGGTCGGCCTTCTTCACGAAGGTGCCGCCGACGACCGGGATCGACGCGTCGAACTCGCCGCGGCCGTTCACCGGCTGCACGAACGCGAGGTTGTGGCGCTGGCCCGCCGCGTAGTCGTCGGAGCCGAACGCGGGCGCCATGTGCACCACGCCCGAGCCGTCGTCCGCCGACACGAACGACTCGGCCACGATGAGCTCACGCTCGCCCTGCTCCGGATACGCGACCCAGTCGAGCGGACGGCGGTAGCGCATACCCGCGAGCGCGCTGCCCGGCATCGTCGCGACGACGTCCCAGCGGTCCGCGTAGTCGGCGCCCAGCACGCCCGCCGCGCGCGCCTCGGCGAGCACGATCGTCCACTCCGCGCCCGTCTTCTTGCGCAGCTCGACGTACGTCAGCTCGGGGTTCACCGCGAGCGCGGTGTTCGACACGAGCGTCCACGGCGTCGTCGTCCAGACGATGATGCGGCGGCGCTGCGGGCCGTCGTGCACCAGGTCGAGCGCGACGTACACGCTCGGATCCTCGACGTCCTTGTAGCCCAGCGCGACCTCGTGCGACGAGAGCGCGGTGCCGCAGCGCGGGCAGTACGGCAGGATCTTGTGCCCGCGGAAGAGCAGCCCCTTCTCGAACAGCGTCTTCAGCGCCCACCACACGCTCTCGACGTAGTCGTGCGTGTACGTGACGTACGGCTGGTCGTAGTCCAGCCAGTACGCCATGCGCTCGGAGAGCTGCTCCCACTCGCCGCGGTACTTCCACACGCTCTCGCGGCAGAGGCGGTTGAACTCCGCCACGCCCACGCGCTCGATGTCCTGCTTGCCGCTGATGCCGAGCTGCTTCTCGACCTCGATCTCGACGGGGAGGCCGTGCGTGTCCCACCCCGCCTTGCGCGGCACGAAGTACCCCTGCATCGCGCGGTGGCGACAGAAGAGGTCCTTGATCGTGCGCGCGAACAGGTGGTGGATGCCGGGCCGTCCGTTGGCCGTCGGCGGTCCTTCGAAGAAGACGAACGGCTTCGCGCCCGCGCGCGACTCCTGCACGCGGTGGAACAGCCCCTCGGCCTTCCACTGCGCAAGCAGCTCCTGCTCCTGCGCGTGCGGCGCCGCGTCGGCGGGCAGCGACGGGAACGTCCCGTTCGCGGTGGTCGTCGATTCGTCGCTCACGGCGTGCCCTCCAGTCGCTCCAGGACGCCGCACACGACGTCGGCCAGCGCCGGCTCGGCGCGGCGCGCCACGGCGATGATCTGCTCCACGGTCGCCGGCTCCAGCGCGTCCGGCAGGCACTGGTCGGTGATGATCGACAGCCCCAGCACGCGCATGCCCGCGTGCCGCGCGACGATCACCTCGGGCACGGTGGACATCCCCACCACGTCGCCGCCGAGCGCGCGCAGCATGCGGTACTCGGCGCGCGTCTCCAGGTTCGGGCCGGCGACGGCGACGTACACGCCCTCGCGCAGCGTCGCGCCGCGCGCCAGCGCGACCTCGCGGGCGACGGTGCGCAGTGCCGCGTCGTACGGCTCCGACATGTCCGGGAAGCGCGGGCCCATCGCGTCGTCGTTGGGGCCCACGAGCGGGTTGTCGCCGATCAGGTTGATGTGGTCCGCGATCAGCATCAGGTCACCGGGCGCCCACAGCGGGTGCATCCCGCCGCACGCGTTCGACACGACGAGCGTCGGCGCGCCGAGCGCGCGCAGCAGCCGCACCGGGAAGGTGACGTCGGCCAGCGCGTAGCCCTCGTAGCGGTGGAAGCGGCCCTGCATCGCGATCACGCGACGGCCCGCCAGCGTGCCGCAGAGCAGGCGCCCCGCGTGCGACTCGACGGTCGACAGCGGCATCCCCGGGATCGCGTCGTACGGGATCGCGACGTCCACCGTCATGCGCTCCGCCAGCCCGCCGAGCCCCGTGCCGAGGATCACCGCCGCCTCGGGCACCGCATCCCAGCGCGCGCGCACCGCCGACACCGCCGCGGCCAGGCGCGCGCGCCCCGCCGCCAGGGCGTCCGACACCTCCGTTCCCTGCACCACCTCGTGTCCCGTCGCCGTCATCCCGGTCCCTGTCCCTGCGTCTCGTCGTCGCGGCGCGCGTGCGGGTGCGCATCGTGCGGCAGAACCTCCGCGCCGTCGAGGGAGAACGGATCGCGCCCCGTGGGCGACGTCGCGACGCCGAACGCCGACTCCAGCTCGGCCGCGACGGCCTCCAGCGCGCTCGCGTCCAGCGGGTGCGCGTCGCGCGTGGACGCGCTCTGCGCCTCGAGCGCGCGCGGACGCGTCACCGGCGGCGGCAGCGTCCGCTCCTCGGCGGCCGCCAGCTCGGCCAGCTGCCGCTCGGCCAGCAGGCGCAGCTGCGCGATGTACGTGCGGTGCACGCGGTCGAGCCCCGCGATCTCCTCCTCCACGCGCCGCTGCTCGCCGCGCAGCTGCTCGACGTGGCGGCGCGCGCCTTCCTCGGCCTGGCGGCGGATGTCGTCCGCCTCCGCGCGCGCCTCGCGGCGGATCAGCTCCGCCTCGCGCTCGGCCGTCTCCCGGGTCTCGTTGCGCAGCTGCTGCGCCGAGATGAGCGCCTCGTTGAGCGCGCGGTCGCGGTCGCGGAAGGCGCGCAGCTGCTCGTGGAAGCCGCGCGCCTTGGCGTCCAGGTCCTGGACGGCGCGCGCGAGCCGCTCGAGCTCCGCGGCCACCTGCTCGCGGAACTGCTCGACGCGCGCCTTGTCGTAGCCCCGGAGGGCGGCGCCGAAGTCGTAGCGCCGCACGTCGAGGGCGGTCAGGCGGAAGGTGTCGTCGGTCATCGGGGCGGACGCGGCGGGAACGGGGACCGACGAAGATAACCGGGGCGCCCGCCCCGGCGTCAGCCGCCGGTTCGGCCGACGTTCGCCCCTGGTTCGCGCGGTGTCGGCGGGCCGTTCGGGCGCGGGTTCAGCCGCGGGCGCCGAAGAGCAGCGTCCCCAGGCGCACCATCGTCGCGCCCTCCTCGACCCCCACCTCGTAGTCGCCCGACATCCCCATCGACAGCTCGGCGGCGGGATGGCCCGCCTCCAGCAGCGCGGTGCGGGCCTCGCGCGCGCCGGCGAAGGTCGCGCGCAGCACGCGCTCCTCGGCGTCGAACGGCGCCATCGTCATCACGCCGCGCACGACGACGCCCGGCAGGGTCGTCAGCCGCTCCGCCTCGGCGCGCACGTCGTCGGGGCCGTAGCCGCCCTTCGACGTCTCGCCGCTGACGTTCACCTGCAGCAGCACGTCGATCGGGCGCTGGCGGCGCACGCCCTCCTCGTGCAGCGCGTCGGCCAGGCGCGCGCTGTCCATCGAGTGGACGAGCGCGAAGCCGTCGAGCTGCTTCACCTTGTTGCGCTGCAGGTGGCCGATGAGGTGCCAGCGCAGGGGCACGTCGACCTCCGCCATCTTCTGCAGCGCCTCCTGCACGCGGTTCTCGCCCACGTCGTGCAGCCCGGCCGCCCACGCGGCGCGCACGGCGTCGGGGCCGTGCGTCTTGGTCACCGCGACGACGGCGACGCGCTGCTGGTGCCCGCCGCGCGCGATCGCGCCGTCGATCGCCGCGCGCACCGCGGCCAGTCGCTCCGCCAGCTCCGGATATGGCATGCGCGCCAGTCTACCAGCCGCGGCACGCGGTCTCAACCCGTGCGTCCGGCGGTGGTGCCGGCGCGGCCACCGAGAGCTCCGCCAGCGCGAGCGCGGCGCACGCCAGCTGCCGCTGCGCCCACGCGGGCACGCGGTCGCCGTCGGCGCGTGCGGGCACGGCCAGCAGCGGCGCGACGCGCACCGCCGCGCGGCGTGTGGCGGCGGTGTCCACGCCCGCCACGAGCGCGGCGCGCGCGGTGTTCGCGCCGGCCGTCATCGTGTCGCCGTCCGCGGACGCGTCGTCGCCGCGCACCACGACCGCTCCGCGAAGCGTCCACGAGGCACCGCCGCGCGCCGCGGGCGACACCGCGAGCGTCGCCGCGACGGGCCGGCCGTCGGCGCGCGCACGGGCGGCGATCGCGCTCAGCGTGGCCGGCGCGCCACGCCACACGGGGACGTCCGCGGCGGCGAGCAGCCCGTGTCGCCGCGCCAGCTCCGCGCGGTACCACGCGGCGCCGAGCAGCGACACCGTCACGGGCGTGACGTCGGGCCGTGTGCGACGCGCGAGCTGCGCGAACCAGACCGGGTAGCTGTCGTTGTCGGCGTTGAGCAGCAGCACCGCGCGCGGCGGCGCATCCGCCAGCAGCGACTCGGCGAACGCCGCGGGGAGCGCGGCGTCGGGCTGCACGCGCCGGTCCGCCGCGCGCCAGTTGAGCGCGACGGGCAGCGCCGCGAGCGCGACGCCCGCGAGGCGCGGCCACGCGGCGCCGAGGCGCCGTGCCGACGCATCGCCCAGCGCCCACGCGCCCAGCCCCGCCCACAGCCCCCACGTGAAGAAGGCGAGCGCGAAGAAGTAGTCGCGCTCGCGCGCCTCGCGCGGCGCGCCCGCGGGGAGCACGCCCCACCCGTACGTCGGCCCGGCCTTGAGGTTCAGGTACGCCGCCACGCCCAGACTCGCGCCGAGCAGCAGCACCGCCAGCACGCGCCAGCCGCGCCGGTCGCGGCGGCGATGCCAGCGCGCGCCCACCGCGCCGAGCGCGAGGTAGAGGAGCGTCACCGGCAGTCGCAGCGCACGTACGCCGACGCCGCCGTCCAGCCCCAGGCCGAACTGCGCGTCGGCCCACACGCCCAGGTTCCCGAGCTGCAGCCACCACGGCGCCTGCCGCGGCCAGAGGGGCGCGACCGCGTACTGCCGGCGCGCGAGCACGTCGTCGAGCGCCGCGAGCGTGGCGGGATTCCCCTGGTTCAGCCCCGGATCGTGCCGCGCGCGCGCGAGCAGCATCAGCACGCCCGACACCGCGACCGCGAGGACGGCGAGCAGCGCGAGCGCGCGCCCGATACGCGTCGCGACCGATCCCCCGCCGTCCCACGCCGCGAGCGCGGCGGCGGCGATCGACGCGGCGCCGGCCATGATCCAGCGCCCCGTGCCCGCGGCCGCGGCCGCGACGGCGGCGAGCAGCAGCGTCGCGCCACGCAGGATGCGCCGCGTGCCTTCGGCGGAGCTCGCGCCGAGCAGCGCCGCCGCCGGCGCGACGGCGAGCGCGCTGAGGTGCAGCGGCACCGCGAGCGCGAGCGCGTACGTCGTCAGCCGCGCGCGCGCGATGCGCTCCGCCGCGCGATCGGCGGCCGCGAGCGCGAGCCACGACAGCAGGAGCGCCGCGGCGTAGACCTCCGTCTCCGTGGCGCTGAGCCAGACGCTGCTCGTGGCGCCCGCGCACACGGCGGCCGCGCAGGCGGCGATCGGAAGGCGCGTCCAGCGTGTGAGCAGCCACGCGGCCAGCGCGCCCGCGCCCGCGGTGCACGCCGCGGAGAGCAGGTTCGCCGCGACGGCGAGGTCCACGCCGATCACGCCGAGCGTCACCGTCCACGCGCGGCCGACGGCGACGAAGAGCGGCGTGCCGGGCGGATGCGGGATGCCGAGCGTGGCGAACGCCGCCGCGAACTCGCCCGCGTCCCAGAAGGTGACGCCCGGTGCCAGCGTCGCCGCATAGAGCGCGAGCAGCAGCGCGCCGGCGACGAGCCCCGCCCGACGGGCGACGCCGGCGTCCGCGTCGCGGTCGAGGGGCGGGTGGTTGCGCATGGCGGTGAAGACTCGCACCCTCCGCGCATGCCGCCAACTGCCCTGCCGCCCATCGATCCCGAGCTGCACGCCCTGGAGGCGGCCGTGCGTGGCCGCTTCGCGCTGGAGCGCGAGCTGGGACGCGGCGGCATGGGCATCGTGGTGCTGGCCCGTGACCTGTCGCTCGACCGGCCCGTCGCGATCAAGCTGCTCCCCGAGGCGCTCGCCCGGCAGCCGCACCTGCGCGAGCGCTTCCTGCGCGAGGCGCGCACCGCCGCCGGCCTGTCGCACCCGAACGTCGTGCCGATCCACGCGGTCGAGGCGCACGGCGACGTCGTGTTCTTCGTGATGGGCTTCGTGGACGGCGAGACGCTGGCGCGCCGCGTCGCGCGCGGCGGGCCGCTGCCGGCGGCCGAGGCGACGCGCGTGCTGCGCGACGTCGCATGGGCGCTCGCGTACGCGCACGGCCGCGGCGTGATCCACCGCGACGTGAAGCCCGACAACATCCTCCTCGATCGCGGGAGCGGGCGCGCGCTCGTCACGGACTTCGGCATCGCGCGCGTCGAGGATGCGCCGTCGTCGCTGACGCTCGACGGCCACGTGATGGGCACCGCGCAGTTCATGAGCCCCGAGCAGGCGGCCGGCGAGGCGCTCGACGGCCGGAGCGACCTGTACGCGCTGGGCGCCGTCGGCTTCGTCGCGCTCACCGGCCGGCCGCCGTTCGAGGCGCGCACCGTCGCGGCGCTGCTCGCGATGCAGCTGATGCAGGATCCGCCGCCGGTCGCGTCGCTGCGCCCCGAGGTGCCGGCGCGACTGGCGGCCATCGTCGACCGCTGCCTGGCGAAGCGCCCCGACGACCGCTTCCCGTCGGCGGAGGCGCTGGCCGCGGCGCTGGACGAGGCGGGCGGCACGCCGCCGGTGGTCGCCCCGCAGGTCCGCAACTTCGTGCGCCTCGCGCAGCAGAGCACGATGATGCTCGGGACGATGGCGCCGCTCATCCTCGCCACGGCCGCGCAGTCGAACGCGCGCGCGGCCGCGTCGCTGGTCGCGATCGTGGCCGCGCTGCTGGCGGTGGGGGCCGACCTCGCGCGACGCGCGCGGCACCTGATCCTGCAGGGCTTCGGCGCCGGCGACGTCGTGCGCGCCTTCCTGCTCGAAGAAGACGCGCGCGCCGACGAGGTGGCGGCGCTCTACCATGGTGAAAGCCGCGCGCAGCTCCGACGCACGCGGACGGTGGCGGCGGTGGTGGCGGCCGTGGGCGTCGGGCTCTGGCTCCTCGCCACCGTCGCCGCGCGCACGGCGTTCGCAGTCGGCACGTGGGAGCGCAACGCGCTCCGCTGGGGGGCGCTGCTGCCGCTGCTCGTCGGCGTCATCGCGTTCGTCGTCGCGATGAACTCCTCGGAGCGCGCGGAGCGCCGCGCCGGGCGGCTGGCGGGGCGCCTCTGGCGCAGCGGCTTCACGCTCTGGTTCTTCCGGCTCGCGGGCTGGGGCCTCGACCGACCGCGCGCGTCTGACGTCGTCCGCCCGTCCGACGCGCGCGACGACGCCGCGCTCCCCGACACCGCGGTCGCGCGGCATCCGGAGCTGCCGCGCCTCCTGCGCGACGCGGGCGACCTGGCGCGCGCGCTGGCCGAGCGCGAGGCGCGCATCGAGCGCGTGCTGGTGGAGAGCGGGGCGGCCCGCGACGGCGACGCGCCCGCGGGCGGGCCCACCACCCGGGCGCAGCTCGTCTCGCGGCGCGTGTCGCTGGTGGCCGACCTGCGCGGGTCGCTGGACGACGCGCGCGCGCGACGCGCCGACGTCGTCGCGGCATCGGAGAACCTGCGCATCCAGCTCGCACGCGTGCGCGCGGGGCTGGCGAGCGCCGACGACCTCGCACCCGACCTGGCGGAGCTGGAGGCGCTCGTCCGCGCGGGCGCCCCGCCCGACGCGAACGCGTGAGACGCGTCTGCGTCGTCGTCGCGCTGCTGGCCCTCACGCGACGCGCGGATGGACAGCAGGCTCTCTCGCGCGCCCGCCTGCGCGCCGCCGACGCCGCCCTGCGTGCGCTCACCGACAGCGGCTTCTCCGGCGTCGCGCTCGTCGCGACGGGCACCACGGTGCGGCTGGAGCGCGCCTACGCCGCGCGCGGCGGCGCCGTCGCGCGTCCGACGACGGGGAGCGCGTTCTGGATCGCGTCGATGACGAAGGGCTTCACCGCGGCGGCGGTGCTGCGGCTGGCCGAGCATGGTCGGCTCTCGCTCGCGGACACCGTCGGCCGCTTCCTCGCCACGGCGCCGGCCGACAAGCGCGCGATCACCGTGCGGCAGCTGCTGACGCACACCTCCGGCATCGACGGCCGGTACGCGGGCGGCGGCATCCAGGATCGTGACCGCGCGGTGGCCGCGATCCTCGCCCAGCCGCTCGCCTTCGCGCCGGGCACGGGCTATCGCTACATGGACGACGACTACGAGCTGCTCGCGGCGATCGTCGAGGTGGCGACGCGGCGCAGCTGGGCCGACGTCGTCGAGGCCGAGCTGCTGGTGCCGGCCGGTCTGTCGCGCACGGGCTTCTGGTGCCGCCATCGGTCCGGTGCCCCCTCCCCCATCGCCGGCATCGACGCTCGGCGCGCGCGCTGCGGCGGGCCGGCCGACTGGGGCCATCGCGGCGCCAACGGCATGTCGTCGACCGCGCGCGACCTGCTGCGCTGGACGGCGGTGCTGCGCGACGGACCGGTGCTGGGCGCGGCGAGCCGCGCGAGCCTCGCCGCGCCGCAGGTCTTCGTGCGCCGCGAGCCGCCGGCCGACGTCTCCTATGGCTACGGCGTGCGCGTCCTCACCCGGAACGGGCGCGTGACCGAGGTGGTGCACTCGGGCAGCGGCGACGACGGCCACACCGGCATGGTGCGCGTCTTTCCGGACGGACTCACGGTGATCGTGCTGTCCAACGCGGGCGCGCACGCGGGCACGACGTGGAGCGCCCATGCCGCGCGCCGTGTCGTCGCGGCGCTGCGGCCCGCGACCGTCACGCGGTGACCACCGCCTGCTCCATCGTCAGCCGCGGCGTGCGGCCGAGCAGCAGCTCGCGCAGCTGCATGGGCGTGAGCCCGCGCCGCAGCGTGCCGTTGGTCGCGAACGAGATCGCGCCGCTCTCCTCGCTCACCACCACCAGCAGCGCGTCCGTCTCCTCGCTCAGCCCGAGCGCCGCGCGGTGCCGCGTGCCGAGCGAGCGGTCCTCGACGCGGGTCTGCGAGAGCGGGAGGATGCACCCCGCGCCGACGATCGAGTCGCCGCGCACCACCACCGCGCCGTCGTGCAGCGGCGTGTACGGCGTGAAGATCGTCGCCAGCAGGTCGCCCGAGACCTTGGCGTGCAGCTCGCGCCCGGAGTCCACGTAGTCGTTGAGCGACACGTCGCGCTCGATGGCGATGATGGCGCCCGTGCTCGACCGGCTCAGGCGCTCGACGGCGTCGGTCACCGCCTCGACGACCTCGCCCTCCTCCAGCGACCGCGTCTGCCGCGCCGTCTTCGGCTGGCCCAGGTGGGCGAGCGCGGCGCGCAGCTCGGGCTGGAAGATCACCAGCACCAGCACGAGCCCCCACTTCAGCAGCAGCTCCATCGTCCAGGCAACCAGCGGCAGCTGCAGCGCCAGCGCCGCGGTGTATCCGGCCGTCACCGCCACGAGCCCCGCGCCGATCGCCAGCGCACGCGCGCCGCGCAGCCGGCGCAGCCCGTGGTACAGGACGAACGCGACGAGCGCGACCTCGAGGAGGTCGCGCCAGCCCACGTTCACCGCGTGCCACGTCGCCGGGAGCGCCATGCGGCGAAGCTAGCCGCGCAGCACGGCCCACGCCACGTCGAGCGCCTCGCGGTGCGCGCGCACGTCGTGCACGCGGAACAGCCGCGCGCCGCCCGCCAGCGCGGCCACGTGCGCGCCCACCGAGCCGTGCACGCGGCCCGCCGGATCGGCGACGTCGCTCAGCTCCCCCACGAACCGCTTGCGCGACGCGCCCACCAGGAGCGGGCGTCCCAGCGCCGCGAGGCGCCGCAGCTCGCGCAGCACCTCGATCGAGTGCTCGCTGCGCTTGGCGAAGCCCACGCCCGGATCGAGCACGATGCACTCGGCCGGCACGCCGGAGTCCGCGGCGCGGGTGAGCGCCCCCTCCAGCTCCTCCACGACCTCGCCCACCACGTCGTCGCCGTACTCGGCGTGCGTGAAGGTGGCCATGTCGGCGACCGCGCCACGGGAGTGCATGAGGATCAGCCCCGCGCCCACGGCCGCGCACGCGGCGCCGACGTCCGCATCCAGGCGCAGCCCCGAGACGTCGTTGATCGCGTCCGCGCCCTCGTCCAGCGCGGCGCGCGCGACCGCGCCCTTCACCGTGTCGACGCTGACGATCGCGTCGGGCCGACGGCGCCGGACCTCGCGCACCACGGGCGCGACGCGCGCGATCTCCTCGGCCTCGGGGACGGGACCGGGGTTGTTGGGGCGCGTGGACTCGCCGCCCAGGTCCACGCCGTCCGCGCCCTCGTCCAGCAGCCGCTCCGCGTGGTCGGCCGCCGCGTGCACGCCGAAGTACAGGCCCCCGTCGCTGAAGCTGTCGGGCGTCACGTTGACGATCCCGAGGACGAAGGGGCGCCGGAGCAGCACGCGGCGGTCGCGGAGGAGCCAGTGCATGGAACGACCGACCTCCCTATGCACTCAGCGCTCGGCGCTCGGCGCTCACCGTCCCCGCGGGACGAAGTGAGCGCCGAGCGCCGAGCGCTGAGCGACGTGGAGCGATGGAGACGACCCTCAGGCCGGGGCGATCTCCGGCCCGCCCAGCAGCGGCGGGGTCACGGGCTTGGGCTGCACGACCGGCGTCGGGATCGGAGCCGGGATCGGCGAGGAACCGCCGATCGGCTGCCGCGGCGGCAGCGACTCGCCGCGCTTCAGCATCTCGATGTCCTCGCGCGACAGCGTCTCGCGCTCCAGCAGCGAGGCCGCGACCGCATCCAGCAGCGGGCGGTGCTCGGTGAGCACCTGCGTCGCGCGCTGGTAGGCGGCGTCGATCACGCGCTTCACCTCGCTGTCCACCAGCTGCGCCGTCTGCTCCGACACCTCGCGGCGGCTGGAGATCTCGCGGCCCAGGAAGACCTCGTGCTCGTTGTCGCCGACGAGGATCGGGCCGATGCGGTCCGACAGGCCCCACTGCGCCACGTAGCGGCGCGCGATGCCCGTGGCCTGCTGGATGTCGCTCGCCGCGCCGGTGGTGACCCGGTCGCGCCCGAACACCAGCTCCTCCGCCACGCGGCCGCCGTACGCCATCACCAGCCGCGCCTCGAGCTGCTCGCGCGTCACGGAGACGCGGTCGTCCTCGGGGAGCGTGAAGGCGACGCCCAGGGCGCGGCCGCGCGGCACGATCGTGACCTTGTGCAGCGGGTCGTTGCCCTTGACCATCATCGCGCAGACGGCGTGACCCGCCTCGTGGAACGCCGTCAGCCGGCGCTCCTCCTCCTTCATCACCATCGACTTCCGCTCGGCGCCGAGCATGACGCGATCCTTGGCCTCCTCGAAGTCGGCCATGAAGATCTTGTCGTGGTTGCGG
Organism: Roseisolibacter agri; assembly: GCF_030159095.1. Taxonomy (NCBI): domain Bacteria; kingdom Pseudomonadati; phylum Gemmatimonadota; class Gemmatimonadia; order Gemmatimonadales; family Gemmatimonadaceae; genus Roseisolibacter; species Roseisolibacter agri. The sequence goes on along the minus strand of NZ_BRXS01000004.1, from coordinate 576,577 downwards.
CGGGCGGCCAGCAGCGCGCCCTCGTTGACGAGGTTCGCCAGGTCGGCGCCGCTCATCCCCGGGGTGCCGCGCGCCAGCGTCGTCACCGTCACGTCCTCGGCGATCGGCTTGTTGCGCAGGTGCACGCGCAGGATCCCCTCGCGACCGCGCAGGTCCGGCGCGTCGACCACGATCTGGCGGTCGAAGCGGCCCGGGCGCAGCAGCGCGGGATCGAGCACGTCCGGCCGGTTCGTCGCGGCGATCAGGATCACGCCGTCGTTCGACTCGAAGCCGTCCATCTCGACGAGCAGCTGGTTCAGCGTCTGCTCGCGCTCGTCGTGCCCGCCGCCGAGGCCCGCGCCGCGGTGCCGGCCGACGGCGTCGATCTCGTCGATGAAGATGATGCACGGCGCGTGCGCCTTGCCCTGCTCGAACAGGTCGCGCACGCGGCTCGCGCCGACGCCCACGAACATCTCGACGAAGTCGGAGCCCGACATCGAGAAGAAGGGGCGCCCGGCCTCGCCGGCGACCGCCTTCGCGAGCAGCGTCTTGCCCGTGCCCGGCGGACCCACGAGGAGCGCGCCCTTCGGCAGGCGGCCGCCCAGCTTCGTGAACTTCTGCGGGTCCTTCAGGAACTCGATGATCTCCTGCAGCTCGACCTTCGCCTCGTCGGCGCCCGCCACGTCGGCGAACGTCACCTTGGGCGTGTCGCCGGTGAGCAGCTTCGCCTTCGACTTGCCGAACGAGAACGCCTTCGCGCCGCCGGCCTGCATCTGCCGGAAGAGGAAGATCCAGAAGCCGATCAGCAGCAGGTACGGCAGGAAGGTCACGAGGATGCCGCTGACCGACGTGCGCGGCTCCTCGGCGGCGATGCGCACGTTGCGGTCGGCGAGGCGCGCCACCTCCTCGTCGGCCACCTCGGGCGGCAGCTTCACGGAGAAGCGCTTGGCCGGCCGCGACGTGCGGCCCGCGTTCACGGGCGCGCCGAACTCGCCCACGAGGTAGCGGTCGCCCTGGAACGTCACGGCGGTGACGTTCCCGCGCTCCACCTGCTGGCGGTAGGTCGTGTACTCGATCTCGGCGGCGTCGCTCCGGCTCCCGTTCGTCAGCTGCAGGAAGGCGACGGGGATCAGGATGACGATGACCCAGAAGGCGAGCGTCTTGGAGACGCGGCTCCAGTTCGCGGGCTTCTTGGGAGGATTGGGCATGGTCGGAGGCATGAACCTCTCTCTACCTGTGTCGGCGCGTGAGCGCGTTACTGCCGATGGGCGCGGCGTGTCGCGGGCGACTGCCGCTTACTGCAGGCTCGCGACGTACGGGACGTGCCGGAAGTGCTCGGCGTGATCCAGTCCGTACCCCACGAGGAACTCTTCGGGCGCGTCGAAGCCGACGAAACGCACGGGGTGGTCCAGGTGGGTCGCGATGTGCTTGTGCAGGAGGGCGCAGATCTCGAGCGACTTCGGCCGCCGGTCCCCGAGCAGCTCGACGAGCTTCTGCAGGGTGCGGCCGGAGTCGACGATGTCCTCCACCAGGAGAATGTGCTTGCCCTCCAGCTCCGTTTCCGGATCGTAGAGGAGCCGGACCGTGCCGCTGGAGACAGTCGCGTCGCCGTAGCTGGAGGCGACGAGGAAGTCCACGTGCAGCGGCCGCGCGATCTGCCGCACCAGGTCGCTCAGGAAGATGAAGCTCCCCTTGAGCAGGCCGAGCACGAGCAGGTCGTCGTCCGGATAGAAGGCCGTGATCTCGCGCCCGAGCTCCGCGACGCGCGCGGCGATCTGCGCCTCGGAGAACGCGACCCGCTTGAGGGCGCGGCCCGCCAGGCGCGGGTCAGCCGCGGCGCTCTGGCCGCGGACGTCGATCGATGCGTTCACAGATGAAGTGCTGACCCGGCGTCGCGTGCCGGTCCGTCGCCGCGTCGCTGCGGCACACCCCAGGAATCCACAGGATCTCCTGGCCATCGCCCCCGGCGACGACCACCGGCCACCCCGGCCGCTCCCGACCGGGAATCCCGGCCTCGGCGAGGAACCGCTTCACACGACGTGCCCCCTGCTTCCCCGCCGCCCGGATGCGATCTCCGGGACGCCAGGCGCGGACCTCCAGCGGGCGGTCCGCCGGCAGCCACGCGGACCACGCGGGGTCCACTGCTGCTGCCTCGCCCTGCGATGCGCCGAACCGCCAGCCGCCGAACGTCAACCCGTCGGCGAGCGGCTCGTTCCCGGGCGGCGACGCCGTCGGTCGCCACGCTGCGGCACGCCGCAGCACCAGCTCCCGCTGCGCCTCGCGGCCGCCCGGAACGCGCCGGCCGCGGCGAACCACCACCTCGATGCCTCCCGCGAGCGGGATCCCGGCACCGACGGCGGTGGCCTCCGCGGCCACCCGAATTGTAAACGCCACGAGCCGGGCGGTTCCCCGCCGGTCGAGCCGCACCCCGCCCCGGGCCGCGAGCGCGGGCCACAGGACGGCGAGTCCTTCGGCATCATACCCCGCCAGCAGGGGCAGGGCAACGTGGAGCGCCCCGTCGGCCGCACGCGTGACGGCGACGGATTCCGCCAGCGCCTCGGCCTCCGCGCGCCACGCCGCGGCCTCGCGACCGAGGGCGAGCAGCAGCCGCCGGGTGCCGGGGCGCGCCGCCTCCAGCGCAGGAAGCAGCTCGTGGCGCAGGCGATTCCGAAGGAAGCGCCGCGAGGCGTTCGACGGATCCTCGACCCAGCGGAGGCCGCGCGCGTGCGCGTAGGCGGCCACCCGCGCGGCCCCCACCGCGAGCAGCGGCCGCACGACTCCCTGACGCGTCGCGAGCAGCCCGGCGAGCCCCCTGGGGCCCGCGCCGCGCAGCACGCGCATCGCGACCGTCTCGACCTGGTCGTCGCGGGTGTGCGCGGTGGCGACGGCGTCGGCGCCCAGCCGGCGCGCGGCGCGGCGGAGAAAGCGCCATCGCGCCTCGCGCCACACCGCCTCGCCCGCGTCGGGGAGCGCGGCCCGCCCCACGACGACCGGCAGCCCGTGGCGCGCCGCGGCCCGCCGCACCCGACGGACAGCGGCGCGCGCGTGCGGTCCCGTCCCGTGGTCGAACACGGCCACGCCGGCCAGCCGCTCGCGCGCGACCGCGCACGCCGCGTCCAGCAGCACCATCGAGTCGCGACCGCCGGAGACGGCGAGCACGACGCGTTTCGACGCGCCGTCCGCCAGCGCCGCGCGCACGCGCGCCCGCACGGCGCGGATGCTGCGCCGGGCGTCCGCGTCGCGCTCCGCGTCGCGCTCGACCGGGACGGGCGTCGTCATGCCGCAAGCTACCGCGCGCTACCGTCCCACGCCGGCGCCCGCTACAATTCCGGCCTCCACCTGAACCGCGGTGATCGTCTTGGAAACCAGCAACGTTCTCGGCACGCTCTGGGCGGCGTTCGGCATGACGGCGTACTACATGGCGCTCGTCTGGATCAACACGCTGCTGGGGCTCTTCCTCACCCCGCTGTTCCTGATCCCGCTGACGTGGCTGCAGGACCGCGTGGCCGCGAAGCGCCGCGGCGCGATCCCGGCGCGCTGAGCGCGCCTCGCCCGCTTTCGGAATGAAGAAGCCCCCGCGGCCGTCGGCCGCGGGGGCTTCGTGCGTCCGGCCACGGGGTCAGGGCGCCGCCGGCGCCGCGCCCGGGCCGCCTTCCAGCGTGCGGGCCAGCAGCCCGCGCAGCGGATCCCCGTGCGCCTTCTCGTCCACGCCGTGCGGTCCGTCCACGCCCACCGCGTGCGGCCCGCCGTGGAACTGCTCGGCCTCCGTCGAGCCGTGCATCGCGCCGGTGGACGCCTGCCCCGCCGTCGCCGTCGTCAGCACGAGGTCGAAGTAGCCCGTGCCCGCCTCGCGCTGGTGCTTGGTCGCGGTGTAGCCGTCGGCCTCGCGCGCGAACTCGCGGTCCTGCACCTCGACGTACGCGGGCATCCCCTGCGTGCGATAGGCGCGCGCCAGCTCGAACGTCTCGAGGTTGATGAGGTGCCAGCCCGCGAGCGTGATGAACTGGAAGCGGTAGCCCATCGCGCCCAGCTCGCGCTGGAAGGTCGCGATCGTCCGCTCGTCCAGGTTGCGGCGCCAGTTGAAGCTCGGCGAGCAGTTGTACGCGAGCATCTTGTTCGGGAAGCGCGCGTGCACGGCCTCCGCGAAGCGGCGCGCCTCCGCGAGGTCGGGCGTGCTCGTCTCGCACCAGAGGAGATCGGAGTACGGCGCGTACGCCAGCGCGCGCGCGATCGCCGCGTCGAGCGACGGCCGCGTCACGTAGTACCCCTCGGCCGTGCGCTCGCCGGTCGTGAACGGCCGATCGCGCTCGTCGATGTCGCTCGTGATCAGCGTCGCGCCCATCGCGTCGGTGCGCGCGACCACCAGCGTCGGCACGCCGAGGACGTCGGCGGCGAGGCGCGCGGCGCTCAGCGTGCGCACGTGCTGCTGCGTCGGCACGAGCACCTTGCCGCCCATGTGCCCGCACTTCTTCTCGGCCGCCAGCTGGTCCTCGAAGTGCACGCCCGCGGCGCCGGCCTCGATCATCGCCTTCGTCAGCTCGTAAGCGTGGATCGGCCCCCCGAAGCCCGCCTCCGCGTCGGCGACGATGGGAACCAACCAGTCGCGCTCGGGTTCCGCGCCGTCAGACGCTCGCTCGCTCCACTCGATCTGGTCGGCGCGCAGCAGCGCGTTGTTCAGCCGCCGCACCAGCGCGGGCACGCTGTTGACCGGATAGATGCTCTGGTCCGGATACGTCTGCCCCGCGAGGTTCGCGTCGGCCGCGACCTGCCACCCGCTGAGGTAGATCGCCTCCAGCCCCGCGCGCACCATCTGCACCGCCTGCGCGCCCGTGAGGGCGCCGAACGTGTGCACGTACGGCCGCTCGCGCAGCAGCGCGCGCAGCCGCTCCGCACCGCGGCGCGCCAGCGTGTGCTCCACGCGCACCGCGCCGCGCAGCCGCACGACGTCGGCCGCGGAGTAGTCGCGTCGCAGGTCGTCGCCCGCCGCGCGCCACTCCTGCTCCAGCGCCCGCACCTGCGCCGCGAACCCCGGCGCGCCCGTCGTGCCACCGGTCCGCGGCTCCGCCACGGTCGTCCGCTCCACCTCGCGCTCGCTCATCGGTCCGCCTCCTCGAGCATGGGATACGCCGGGATGGTGAGGAACTCGACGAAGCGCTCGCCGAGCACCAGCTCGTCCAGCAGGCGCGCGGCGTCGCGCAGCCGCGAGGGCGCGCCGCCGCGCGCGGCCTCGAGCGCGGCCAGCTCCGCGGCGCGCGTCTCCTCGTACAGCGCGCGCGTGACGGTGCCCCCTTCAGCCAGGGGTGCCGCGTGTCGGATCCACTGCCACAGCTGCGCGCGCGAGATCTCGGCCGTCGCGGCGTCCTCCATGAGGTTGTGGATCGCGACCGCGCCCGCGCCGCGCAGCCACGCGTCCAGATACTGCAGCGCGACGTCGACGTTGGTGCGCACGCCCTGCCGCGTCACCTGTCCGCCGGGCACGTCGAGCCGCAGCAGCTGCTCCGCCTGCACGTGCACGTCGTCGCGCCGGCGCTCGCGCTGGTTCGGACGGTCGCCGAGCTTCGCCGTGAAGACGTCCATCGCGATCGGCACGAGGTCGGGGTGCGCGACCCACGTGCCGTCGAAGCCGTCGCCCGCCTCGCGCAGCTTGTCGTCGCGCACCTTCGCGACCGCGGCCTCGGTGACGGCGGCGTCGCGGCGGTTGGGGACGAAGGCCGCCATCCCGCCCATCGCGTGCGCGCCGCGGCGATGGCAGACCTGCACCAGCCGCTCGGTGTACGCGCGCATGAACGGCGTGGTCATCGTGACCTGCGCGCGGTCGGGGAGCAGCATGTCGCCGCGTCCGCTGAACTTCTTGATGATCGAGAAGATGTAGTCCCACCGGCCGGCGTTGAGCCCCGCCGCGTGGTCGCGCAGCGCGTGGAGGATCTCCTCCATCTCGAACGCCGCGAGCACCGTCTCGATGAGCACCGTCACGCGCACGCTGCCGTGCGGCACGCCGACGCGCTCCTCGGCGAACGTGAAGACGTCGTCCCACAGCTGCGCCTCGTGCCGCGACTCGAGCTTGGGGAGGTAGAGGTACGGCCCCGTGCCCCGGTCCAGCGTCTCGCGCGCGTTGTGGAAGAAGTAGAGCCCGAAGTCGAACAGCGAGCCGGACATCGCGCGCCCGTCGACCTCCACGTGCGCCTCGTCGAGGTGCCAGCCGCGCGGCCGGACGATCAGCGTCGCGATGGTCGGGTTCAGTCGATACGACTTCCCTTCCCCCTCGAGCGCGAGCGTGCGACGCACCGCATCCATGAGGTTCGCCTGGCCGTCGACGACGTTCGCCCACGTCGGGCTGGTCGCGTCCTCGAGATCCGCCATGAAGCAGTCCGCGCCGGAGTTCAGCGCGTTGATCATCATCTTGCGGTCGGTCGGGCCGGTGATCTCGACGCGGCGGCGCTGCAGGTCGGGCGGCGTCGGCGCGACCTGCCAGTCGCCCTCGCGGATCGCGCGCGTCTCCTCGGGGAACGTCGGGCGCTCGCCCGCGTCGAGGCGCTGCTGGCGCTCCGCGCGCGCGGCGAGCAGCGCGCGTCGGCGCTCGCCGAAGCGGCGCTCCAGCTCCGCCACGAAGGCGAGCGCGTCGTCGGTGAGCACGCGCGCCACGGAGTCGGCGGCGGGTGGGATGGACGACGGACGGACGGTGACGCCAGCGGGCCGGGCCATCGGACTCTCTCTCGGTCTATCGGAGGACGGGGAACGCGCGGCGGCCCGCGCCCACCAGGCGGAGCGCAGGGTGGGAACGGCCGACGTCACGTCAGCGGTCGGGGTTGCCAGTCGCGTGCCATCCCCGGCAGCGCTCGGCTCGCCGCGTGGATAGCGTACGGGTAACGCACGAGCGCCCGCCGACGTGGCGGCGCGCCCCTCGCACTGCACTCCCGCATGTCGCTCAAGGATCGCTTCGAGACCGCGCCGCGCTTCGCGGAGTTCCTGGCCGCCGCCCAGAAGAATGCGGCGCTCTGGCGGGACACGTATCGCCTGACGAAGGTGCCCGACGACGCCATCGCGCGCGCCACGGCCGTGCCCGGTCGCTGGCATCTCCTCGTGCTGGTCGAGGACTGGTGCGGCGACGCGGTGAACACGATCCCGTACCTCGCGCGGCTGGCGGAGCTGAGCCCGAACCTCGACCTGCGGGTGCTGGGCCGCGACGCGAATCCCGACCTGATGGACGCGCACCTCGCGCCGAGCGGGGCGCGGGCGATTCCCGTGGTGATCGTGCTGGACGAGCAGTATGCCGAGCGGGGCTGGTGGGGCTCGCGGCCGAGCGAGCTGCAGGCGTGGATCGAGACGGAGGGGCGCGGGATGGAGAAGGACGAGCGCTATCGCCACGTGCGCACGTGGTACGCGCGCGATCGCGGCCGCTCGACGCTGGACGAGGTGATCGCGCTGCTCGAGGCCGCCGGCGGCGTGCGCCACGACGCGGCCGCGTGAGGCCGGCGGCGCGACGCGCGCGCCTCGTCTGACGAGACGCACAGGAACGCGGAACCAGCGGGCGCGCGAGGCGTAGCAGCAGGTCCCTCGCGCGACGGCGCACGCGCGAGGGGCGAGCGCGGCGGGACCGGTTACAGCGGTCCCGCGGGCGTCGTCTCCCCGACGGGGAGCCGGCGACCGTGACTCCGGTCATCGCGCATCGCCTCATCGCGTGCTATCGCTCGTCCCGCCTCCACCGCGCGGCTCCGGCCACGCGGGACGCGTCTTCGTATACTCGTCCTCCCGCATGCCTTCCACGTCGACCCTCCGTGCCGAGCGCGGCCCGGACTCCGGAACGGGCTCCGGCTTCAAGGAGCGCCGCAACCTCCGCACGCGCGCCAGGCTGGAGCTGCTGTCGCGCAGTGGCGGCCCGGTGCGCTACTGGCCGTTCGCCCTCGTCCTCGGCCTCGTGATCGCGGCCGTCGTCGGCTGGCGGATGATGCAGCCCACGCCGGTGCCGCCGCCGGTGGTCGCGTACTCGGAGTTCGCGCGCGCGCTGGCCGGCGGCCGGATCAAGGGCATCCTCGTCGACCAGGGGGGCAGCCGCCTGGTGGCCGAGCTGCGTACGCCCGAGGTCGTGCACGGCAAGGTCGCGGCGGCGGTGGCGACGTCGGTGCCGTCGCGCGGCGTGTCGGTCGAGGTGCTGGAGCGCTGGTCGTCGACCGGCGCGCGCGTCCGGGTCTCCGAGAACACCGGCCACTCGACCGAGCAGATCCTGCAGCTCCTGAGCTTCCTCGTGCTGGTGGGCGGCGTCGGCTACCTGGTGGCGCGCCAGCGCGGCGGCTCGACGAAGGGGCGGTTCCTCCCCACGCCGCCGTCGCGGCAGCTGACGCTCGCGGACGTCGGCGGCGCCCAGGAGGCGCGCGCGGACCTGCAGGACGTCATCGCCTACCTCCGGGACCCGGCGCGCTTCCAGGCGATGGGCGCCAAGTGCCCCAAGGGTCTGCTGCTCGTGGGCCCGCCGGGCACGGGCAAGACGCTCCTCGCGCGCGCGGTCGCCGGCGAGGCGGGCGTCGCGGTGATCCAGGCCGCGGGCTCCGACTTCAACGAGATGTACGTCGGCGTCGGCTCCAAGCGCGTGCGCCAGCTGGCCGAGCAGGCGCGCAAGGCGGCGCCGTGCATCGTGTTCATCGACGAGTTCGACTCGCTGGGCGGCCGCCGCGGCCGGCCGAACCGCTCGGGCGAGGAGGAGGTGACGCTCAACCAGCTGCTCGTCGAGATGGACGGGATGGCCGGGAGCGAGGGCATCGTGTGGATGGCGGCGACGAACCGCGAGGACATGCTGGATCCGGCCGTGCGCCGCCCGGGCCGCTTCGACCGCATCGTCGAGGTCGGGCTGCCGACGGCGCAGGACCGCCTGGACATCCTGAAGATCCACGCGAAGTCGGCCCCGCTGGCCCCGGACGTCGACCTGGAGCGGCTGGCGCAGCTGACGGTCGGGCATTCGGGCGCCGAGCTGGCCAACCTGCTGAACGAGGCCGCGATCGGCGCCGTGCAGGACGACTCGCCGGTGATCGCGATGCGCCACATCGAGCAGGCGCGCGACAAGATCCTCCTCGGCCGCGTGCGCGCCGGGGTCGTGATCAGCGACAAGGAGCGCCGGTTGGTGGCGCTGCACGAGGCGGGGCACGCGGTCGTGGGGCTCATCACCTGCCCCGAGGACAAGCTGCACAAGGTCACGATCGAGGCGCGCGGCCGCACGCTGGGCGCGGCGCACTTCGCGCCGGACGTCGACCGCCACCTGCACACGCGGCACTACCTGCTGGGCGTGATCGCGAAGGCGCTGGGCGGCCGCGCGGCGGAGCTGGTGTTCCTGGGCCCGGAGAACGTGACGTCGGGCGCGGGGAGCGACCTGGTGCAGGCGACGAGCGTCGCGCGGCGCATGGTCGCGGACTTCGGCATGAGCGACGAGGTGGGGCTGGTGAGCGCCGATCCGAGCGCGCACGGCGGCGCGGCCCCGGGCTCGCAGCTGCAGTCGCAGATCGACGGCGCGGTGCGCGCGCTGATCCGCCAGGAGGCCGACCGGTCCGAGGCGCTGATCCGCGAGCACCGCGCGGCGGTGGAGGCGGTGGCGGACGCGTTGCTCGTGCACGACGTGCTGAGCGCGGACCAGGTGATCGAGATCGCCGCCGCGCACGGCGTGCACGTCGAGCAGGCGCTGTCGACCGTCTGAACTCACGGCTGCGGGCTGCGGGCTGCGGACCTGAACGACGAAGTGCTTTGACAGGATGACGAGGAGGCTCCGCTGAGCGCATGATCCCGTGCGCTTCGCGGAGCCTCCTCGTCGTCCCGTCATCCTGTCTGCTCGTGCAGCTCGGGTCCGGTGCGCCGGACTCCTTTGCCTCTCGGGGGGATGCGGATGCTCCGGATGAGAACGGATCCTTCGGATCGTCCCTCACGGGGGCGACGTCCCATGCACTCCGAGGAGCGATCCGTCTCATCCGTTCCGATCCGCAGCATCCGCATCCCTCCAAGGGGCCAACAGGTCCGGCGCGCCGAGGTATCCCGAGCGGCCATGCACGCAGCGCGGAGCACGCAGCGTCCTATCGCCAGAACGGGATCGTGTACGGCGCCGTCGCCGCCGGGCGCCCCGGGCGGACGGCCGGCCACACCGTGAGCACGTGTTCCCCCTCCGCCAGACCGCGCACGGAGACGTGCGCCACGAAGACGCGGCGGTTGGCCTTCGGGTCGGCGAGGAATCGAAGCCGCAGCGAGTCGAGCGGACGACCGTCGAGCGCGATGCGGTGGATGCGGGCCGCGCAGCGCAGCACCGCCTCCGTCGCCGCCCGCGCCTGCGCCGAGCCCAGGTCGTCGAAGTCGAGCGGGCGCACGTCGGGACAGGCTGCCGGCATCGCCAGGTCGTGCACCAGCGGGCGGTACGGGATGTGGAGCCGGAGGTAGGGCCCCGTCACCACGTCCGCGTCGATCCACGGGCCGCGCGTGTCCGGCTCGGCGCCCAGCGTCGCGTAGCGCGCGGCGGACAGCGCGCCCGGCCCGCCGTCGCTGAAGAAGCGGAAGTTCGACGCGCCCGGCAGCCCGCCGTCCGCCTGCGAGCGACTGATGGAGATCGCGCTCAGGATCACCGCACCGGCGATCATCGCCGCCGCCGCGACCTTCGGCGAGAGGTTGGTCATCAGCACCGTCCACAACGACCGGACGGCGGGCGTGCTGGTGGACAGCGCGAACCGCAGCGCCGCGCGCACCGCGCGCCCGAGCCGGCTCTCCGGATCGAGGCGCTCCTTGCGCTGGTAGTCCACGAGGCTCGCGCCGATCTGCGCGACGGCGAGCGTCAGGACGATGCCGCCCGAGACGATCAGCGCGGTCTCCATGCGCAGGACGCGCTGCAGCGCCCAGACGAGCAGCGCGAACGGGACGATGATGACGATGGCCGTCGTCAGCGAGAGCGCGATCACGAAGCCGCTCGCGAAGACGATGCTCGCCGCATTGTCCGCGCGCGTGATGAACTCGCTCAGCGGACGCACGCGGGCACGCGTGAGCTCCGTCTGGATCGGCCCGAGCTGGCGCATCCGGTCCCAGCGCGGCCCGCCGGGGAACACCGAGTTCGCGCCGACCAGGGCGACCCAGTACGCGCGGATCGCGAGGTGCGTGACGAAGCAGGCGATCAGCCCGTACAGCGCCGCGCGGCCGAGCATCCCGCCGCCGGACACGAGGAAGGTGCCGAGCAGGCCCACGTGCGGCTGCCAGTAGTGCACCCACTGCTCGAGCTCTCCGGCGAGCTGGAAGAGGCCGAACAGCACCGCGCCCGAGACCAGCATCTCGAGCTCGAAGGTCGGCGTCGTGTCGCGCGGCACGTCGATCGACGGCGTGTCGGCCTCTGAGCCGTTCGCGGGCGCGATGGGAGGAGTGGCGGCAGGCAGCATGCGTCGCGGGAACGTCCGGAGGCGGATGCGACGATGGCCGCGGGCATGTGCGCCCGCGGCCATCGTCGGTGGATCGTGCTAGCTCACTTGCCGGCGTCGGCGGTCGTCGTCGTGGCGCGCGGGCCGATCAGCCAGTGCCCGAACCACTGCCGCAGGCGGCCGAGGCGGTCCACCAGCAGCCACGGCTCGCCGCTGCGCGACAGCTCGTGGGTCGAGCGCGGGTAGCGCACCAGCTCCGTCGGCACGCCCTGCTTGCGCAGGCCCATGAACCACTGCTCGGCGTCCGTCATCGGCGTGCGGAAGTCCTCCTCGCTCTGCACCATGAGCGTCGGCGTCTTCACCTTCCGGATGTAGCGGATGGGCGACAGCGTGTCGTAGAGCGTCGGGTTGTCCCACGGCTTGCCGAAGAACTCGAACTCCGTCAGGCCCTGCGCGTCCGAGCTGCCGTACCACGACCACCAGTTGCTGATCATGCGGTCGGTCTGCGCGGCCTTGAAGCGGTTCGTCTTCACCGTCACCCACGCCGTCATCACGCCGCCGTACGAGCCGCCCGTCACGCCCATGCGCGTCGAGTCGACGTCGGGGCGCTGCGCGGCGACGTCCACCGCCTTCATCAGGTCCTGGTAGTCCTCGTCGAACCACCGGCCGCGCGTGCTGTACGTGAAGTCCGCGCCGTAGCCGCTGGAGCCGCGCGGGTTCGTGTAGAGCACGAACATCCCCGCGCCCGCGAGGTTCTGGAACTCGTCGAACCAGTTCTCGCCGTAGGCCGAGTGCGGGCCGCCGTGGATGTAGAGCACGAGCGGGTACTTCTTGCCCGACTGGTAGCCGTAGGGCTTCATCAGCCAGCCCTCGATCTCCTGCCCACCGACGCTCTTGTAGACGATGCGCTCCGCGTCGCTGAACGCGACCTCCTTCGAGATCGCGTCGTTGAACGACGTCAGCTTCCGCTCGCCCGTGCCGTCCGCGTTGGCGATGTAGAGTTCCGTGGGCGTCGTCGTGCCGGTGGAGACGTACGCGACCTGGCGCTTGGCCGGGTCGAACGCGAAGCCCGACATGCGGCGCCGGCCGCCGAGCACCTCGCGCGGCGCCCCGCTCCCGTCCGCGCGCACGCGGAAGAGGCCCGTGCGCCCGCCGACCTCGGCGTTCATCGCCAGCTCGCCGTTCGAGAGCCAGTCGAAGCCGGCCGGCTCGTACTGCCAGTCGCCGATCAGGTTCTTCACGCGGCCGCTCGCCACGTCCACCGTCGCGAGGCGCGCCGACTTCGCGCGCGCCGGCCGGTGGATGAAGGCGATCGTGCGGCCGTCCGGCGACCAGTCGAGCTGCGCCTCCGAGCCGGGGATCGTCGCCACCTTGCGCGGCGTGCCGCCCGCGACCGGGATGACGTAGATGTCGGTGTCGTTCCGCTCCGCCTCGTCGCGGGCCTTGTCGTACGGCAGCCGCGCGATCGAGTCGCGCTCGGTCTCGACGAGCGAGTCCGGGCGCAGCGCGCTGTCGGCGACGAACGCGATCCAGCGCCCGTCGGGCGAGACCGCGACGTTGCGGTGCGAGTACGAGGTGCGCGTGAGCTGCTTCTTGACCGTGTCGCCCTTAGCGAGCGTGAACAGCTGCGCGGGACGCCAGCGGCGCGCCTCGGCGCGGTTGGCGACGTAGCCGCGGTCGTTGCTCTTGTAGCCGAACTCCACGACGTGGCGGCCGTCGAAGCGCTTCGGGTCGATCGGCTTCGTGATCGCGCCGAACGGCGCGCGCGAGATCGCGCTGCGGACGCCGTCGCTGGCGCGCGTGGAGTCGCTGCCGGCCGCGCCGCCCTCGGACGTGTCGGCGAAGACCGCGAGCGCGCCGTCGCGCGTCCAGCTCGCGCTGGCGGGCGGCAGCCACCCGATCTGGAAGGCCTCGCCCGACGGCTCGTCGAGGCGGATGGCCCACGTGCTCCCCTTCCCGCCCGGGCGCTGCGAGGTGAAGAGGAGGTGCTTGCCGTCCGGCGTGAAGCGCGGGTTGGAGCTCTCGGTGCTGGGGCTCGTGAAGCGGAACGGCGCGCCGCCCGCGGTCGGCACCATCCAGACCTCGTTGTGGCGGCGGTTCTCCGCCTCCTTCACCGTCGTGACCGTGAAGGCCACGCGGCGCCCGTCGGGCGAGACGGCCGGATTGCCGACGGTCGTCAGGCGGTAGACGTCGGTGGGCGTGAAGGCGCGCGGGCCGGCGGTGCGGGAGGCGGCGGGTGTCGCGGCCGGGGCCGCGGCCTGCGCGCCCGCGACCATCGGAAGCGCGAGCAGGGCAGCCGGCAGCAACCGGCCAGGGCGGACGGTCGGGGACATGGCGGACGGGAGTGGGGGGACGACGGCGCCGCCCCGTGCGGCGGCGCGACCTGCGGGGTTACGGCGGGGCGGACGCGAACGTTCGCGCGCGGGCGCGCCGGCGGCCAGACCGGAGGTCCCGGCCCCGAAAAAAAATTTCGAACAGGACTGGAACCCCCGTGGTCCACCCTGTGTATTTCTCAGCGTTCCGACGACGCGACGCGGCGTCGGACCTGGCCAAGTCTCCCCCGACGCGGCCTGTCCTGCCCGAGACGCAACCGCATTCAAGGAGGTGATCCATTGTCTAGTCAGTTTGGTTTCACCCGGATCACCGTAACCGCCTGAACCATCAGGCAGTTACGCTCCGGTGAGCCGACAGGTGAAACCGGAGTGTTGTTCGCCCCCGCGAGACGGCAACGTCGAGCGCCGCGGGCTGCAGCACTGACGACGAAGGGCACCCCCTAGGCGGGGGGTGCCCTTCGTTGCGTTCGGCAGGCGCGCGTTCGACGCGCCGTCGCCGCGGGCAGGGGCACGTGTCAGATTCCCGGCTGTCGCCCGCGCGCCGCGCGCGAGCCTGCCCGCCCCCGCCCCGCTCCCATGCCGATCGCCCGTCCGCGCCGCCCGCACGCCGCGCTTCTCGCCCTGCTCGCCTTGGCCGCCTGCCGCGGCACCGCCGGCGGCCCCGACACCGCGCGCGGGCCCGAGGGCGCGCGCACTGCGGCGGCCAGCGGCTTCGCCACCGTGGACTCGGTGCGCCTCCTGGCCGACGTCGAGTTCCTCTCGCACGACACGCGCGCCGGCCGCCGGCTCGGCACGCCCGGGAACGCGGACGCCCGCCTGTACCTCTCGCGCCAGCTGGCAGAGATCGGCGCGCAGCCGGTGGCCGGCGGCGTCGCGGATACGCCCTACGCGCACGCCTTCCGTGCCGCGCGTCGCGGTGCGGCGGCCGGCGACAGCGTCACCGGCTACAACGTCGTCGCGCAGGTGCGCGGCACGCGCACGCCGGACCGCGTGCTGGTGGTGAGCGCGCACTACGACCATGTCGGCATCGGGCGGCCGGTGAACGGCGACTCGATCTACAACGGCGCCGACGACAACGCGTCCGGCACCGCGGCGCTGCTGGCCGTCGCGCGCGAGCTGGTCGCGCGCCCGCCGGAGCACACGGTCATCCTGCTCTGGCCCGACGGCGAGGAGATGGGCCTGCTGGGCGCGCGCGCGTTCGTCGCCAACCCGCCCGTGCCCAAGGCGTCGATCGCGATGAACGTGAACTTCGACATGATCTCGCGCGACGTGAAGGGCGAGCTCTGGATCGCGGGTCCCACGAAGTGGCCGAAGCTGCGCCCGCTCGCCGACCGCCTCGCCGCCGACGCGCCGGTCTCCATCCGCATCGGCCACGACAGCGGCTCGGCGTCGTACGACTGGACGTCGCAGTCCGACCAGGGCGCGTTCCACGCCGCGGGGATCCCGTTCCTCTACTTCGGCGTCGAGGACCACCCGGACTACCACAAGCCGAGCGACTCGTTCGAGCGGCTGACGCGCGGCTTCTACGTGCGCGCGGCGCGCACCGTGATCGAGGCGGTGCGGCGCGCGGACCACTGCCTGCCGGTGCTCACCGGCTCGGGCGCCGCGCCCGCCGGGTGCAGCTGATGCGCGTCGTGCTTCGTATGACGGTCGTCGCGCTGGCGTCCGCCGCCGTCGCGAACGCGCAGCCGTCGGCCGACCTGCCGCTCGTCCCCGCCCCGCGCGAGGGCGCCGCGCTGCCCGCCTTCGCCATCGGGCGCGGCATCGCGATCGATGGTGGCGCGACCGACGACGACCGCTTCGCGGCGCGCGACCTGGCCGAGGCGCTGCGCGCGCGCGGCGTGCCGGTCGTGACGTCGGGCGGGGGCGTCACCGTGCGGCTGCTGCGGCGCGACACGCCCGCCGGGCGCGCGGCGCTCCAGCGGGCGAATCTCGCCTTCGACGCCGCGATGAACGACGAGGGCTACGTGCTCGTCGCGCAGGACGGCCGCGTCGACGTCGTGGGCGCGAGCGCCGCGGGCGTCTTCTACGGCGCGCAGACGGTGAAGCAGCTCGTCGACGGCGACGGGCCGCGCGCGCGCGTGCTGGGCGCGCGTGTGCGCGACTGGCCGGCCATGCGCTGGCGCGGCCTGCACGACGACTGGTCGCGCGGCCCGCTCCCGACGCTCGACTACCAGAAGCGGCAGATCCGCACGCTCGCGGCGTACAAGGTCAACGTCTACTCGCCGTACCTCGAGAACGTCTTCCAGTACGCGTCGCATCCGCTGCTGGGCGCGCCGCTCAACAGCATCACCCCACAGGACGCGCGCGAGCTCGCCGACTACGCGCGCCGCTACCACGTCGAGGTGATCCCCGAGCAGCAGACGTTCGGGCACCTGCACACCGTGCTGCGCCTCGAGAAATACTCGCCGCTGGCCGAGCGGCCGCACGGGCACGCGCTGGCGCCGGACGATCCGCGCGCGCTCGACTTCGTGCGCACCACGTTCGCGGAGCTCGATTCGGCGTTCGGCAGCCGCTTCCTGCACATCGGCGGCGACGAGACGTTCGAGCTGGGACGCGGCCGCACGGCCGACCGCATCCGCCGCGAGGGGCTGGGGCAGACGTACGTCGACTACGTGTCGAAGGTCGTCGGCGCGCTGCGGCCGCTGAACCGGAAGCTCGTGCTCTGGGGCGACGTCGGCACGAACCATCCCGAGCTCGTGGCGACGCTGCCGAAGGACCTGATCGCCGTGCCGTGGATGTACGACAACGTCCCGAGCGCGGAGAAGTGGATCAAGCCGTTCCGCGACGCGAGCATGGAGACGTGGGTCGCGCCCGGCGTCAACAACTGGTGGCGCGTCTACCCGAACCTCGGCATCGCCCTCCCGAACATCCGCCTCATGGCGCGCGAGGGGCAGCGGCTCGGCGCCGTCGGCCTGCTGAACACGACGTGGGACGACTTCGGCGAGCAGCTGTTCGAGTCCACGTGGAGCGGTGTGCTGTTCGGCGCGGCGGCCGCGTGGCAGAGTGGCGACTGCGACCCGGACGTCTTCCTGCGCCGCTACCCGCGCGTCTTCCACGGCGACGCCGCGGGCCACGTCGAGGCGGCGGAGCGCGACCTGATGGCCGCCACCGCGCTGCTCACGCGCGCGGCCGGCACGGAGATGCACGAGCAGATCTACTGGATGGATCCGTGGTCCGACGAGGGCCGCCGCCTCACGCCGCGCATCCTCCCGCTCGCGTCGGAGCTGCGGCTGCGCGCGGAGTCCGCGATCGAGCACGTGGTGCGCGCACGGCGCGCCGGTGCGCTACGCGAGCCCGGCGCCCTCGACGCGATGGAGCTCGGCGCGCGTCGGCTCGATCTCATCGGCATGAAGTTCCAGCTCGCGCACGAGATCGCGGCGCAGTACTCCCTGCTGCTCGCGCAGGGCCGCGACAGCGCGGGCGCCGCGGCCATCAAGTGGTACGACCTCGCGGACCTCTCGGGCATCAACGGCCGCCTGCAGGACCTCCGCGACGTGCACGTCGAGAACCGCGTGCTGTACGAGACCGCGTGGCGCCACGAGAACCGCCCCGCGTGGCTGCCCAATGTGCTCGCGCGCTTCGACGTCTCGACGCAGCTCTGGGTGTCGCGCATCGAGCGCATGAACCAGGTGCGCGCGCAGTGGGCGCGCACGCGCCGCCTGCCGCCGCCCGCCGAGCTGGGGATGCCCGAGGTCACCGACGCGCCGACGCCCGCCGCGCGCTGAGGCGCGGGCGGGCGTCGGATCAGGCGCGCGTCACGAGCGTCGGGAGTAGCCCCAGGCGAACAGCGCGAGCACGCCGCCGCCGACCATCAGCAGCCCGAGCGGCGCCGGCTCCGGGACCACCGACGCGGTCGTCGTCACGGTCGGCGGGTCGCCGAACGTCGGCGGCGGGCCATCACGCGGAGGGTCGCCGCCGGGTGGACCACCGGGCGGGCCACCAGGCGGCGGAAGCTCGCCGGGCGGCGTCCAGCTCGGAGGCAGCGGCCCGTCGCCGGGCGGGAACGGGAACGGCGGCAGCCCGCCGATCGGCGGCGGCGGTGGGAACTGCGGCGGCGGCCCGTTGGAGTCGTCGCCCGGATCGGTGCCCGGCCCCCCGCCCGTGCCGCCACCAGGGCCAGTCGATGAGGGGCGGCCCGGCGTTCCGTCCGGGTCGCCCTCTCCCCACGCGGGGATCGACGGGCTCACCGTCACGGGCGCCGCGGGCGTGGTCAGGAAGCCCGTGGGAGGCGCTCCGTCGTCCACGCTGCCGGCGGCGATCGCGCCGCCGCCGGCCACGAGGCCGCCGAGCCACCAGAGGAGCGGCACGCCCGTCGAGTCGTCCTGGACGAGCGTGTCAGGCAGCGTCAGCGGCACCTCGCCCACGAGCGCGATCGGGCGCACGGTGCCGTCGGGCTGCGTGACCATGGCCAGCGGCAGGCCCGCGCTGCGGCAGGCGTTGCGCGCGGGCGCCCGCATCGCCGTCGTCGGCAGCGGGACCACCGAGGCGAGGCGCGCGGCGGGGCGGCGCACCGGCCTCGTCGGCGCGACCTTCCGCGCGGGCGCCTTCACGGCCACCGGCTTCGTCGCGGGCGTCGAGCGCGCGCGGACCGGCTTCCGCACCGGGCGGCGCGCCGCCGGCGCGCGCGTCGAGATGCGCAGCGCCGCGCGCAGCGGTGCCGGCGCGCAGAGCGGATCCTGCGCCGCGGCCGGCGCGGCGAGCGAACCGAGCGTCAGGGCGCCGACCAGGAGCGCGACGAGGCGTCGTGCGGGAGCGATCATCGGCGCGCGCGGCGGACCGGCGACGAGGGGCGCACGCGCGCGCGAACGGGTGCCGGCCGCCAGAGCGCGCGTCCCGCGCAGGCGACTAGCACGAAGCAACCCACGACGGCGACGGTGATCGGCATGCGGCACCCCAGGGCAGCCCGCGGCGCGACGGCGGAGTGCCGGCGCGCGGAGGGTCACCCTGAGGATCGGCGGCCCGCGCGGGCGACTTGAGCGCTCAGCGCGCCCAGAGCCCCGCGTCGCCCTCCAGCAGCACGCGCACGACGAACGCCGTCGGCGAGGTGTGGAGCCCCGTCACGCGCAGGCTGCGCACGCCGCCCCCGACCGCCACGTCGGGCGCCAGCGCGCGGTTCATCTGCTGCGTCAGCTGCATCCGCGCCGCGTCCAGCTGCGGCCCGAGCGCGAGCTTGCCGCCGCCCGTCGCCTGGTCGATCGCGCGCTTGATGAGCGGCGCGCCGAGCGTGGCCTTGAGGCGCGTCATGCGGTCGCGGCTCTCGACGCTGTAGTGCAGGTCGTCGAACATCAGCGTGCGCGACGTCTCGTCGTAGCGCGGCCGGCCGACCAGCGTCAGCGCGCCGTTCATGCGGCCCTCCATGTTCAGCCGCACGAGCGCGCTGTCGCCCGCGCCCACGACCTCGACGCCCGTCACGCGCAGCGGCTGCCCCGCGGTCTCCTGCGCCAGCAGCGCCGCCGACTGCCGCGCGATCTCCGCGAACGGCAGCTCGATCTGCACCGGCACACGCAGCCCGCTCGCCGGCCGCGCCAGCGCCAGCGGCGGGAGCGGACGGACCGCCACCTGTGGACGCGGGCCGCTGACGATGCGCGGCCGCGCGACCAGCGTGACGCCCGAGTGGATCGCCGTCCCGCGCCCCTCGATCGGCGCCAGCGCGACGCTCTCGGGCGACATCAGCAGCCATGCCGTGCCGGCCGAGTCCACCGGCACCGGCGCCTGGAGCTGGCGCCACATCGAGTCGGCGGCGGCGCGCAGGTCCGCGAGCGCCGGGAACGCGGAGTCCACCTGCGACACCGCGCGGCCCAGCTGCCAGTCGACGATGCGCTTCATCAGCGGCGTCGCGTCCACGCGCAGCAGCGTCACCTGGCATGGATCGGGCATCGCGCTGGTGAGCTGCGTCGCGCGCGTCGCCAGCCGCCAGTCGCTCCGCCAGTACAGCGACGTCGTGAACCGCAGCTCGGCCCTCGGCATGGGCTCGGGCGCGAAGCCGCAGCTGCCCACGCTGCCGCCCGTGGGCAGCGCGACGCGGCCGCGGTAGCGCAGGCGCGCCAGCATGTCGACCCGGTCGCCGGTCACGCGCAGCTGCAGCGTATCGCGGCGGTATGCGTACTGGTGGCAGACGACGCCGCCCAGCGTGAGGCAGCGCGCGCGGTCGAGGCTGTCGGCGCGCGGCAGCGCCTTCTCGATCGCGGCGACGACGGCGCTCGTCTGGATGGTGATCGGCAGCGCGAGGACGGCCGGCTCCAGCGGCGGGAGCGTGGGCGTCGGCGCGAGGACGGCGGTGGCGGGGCGGCCGCCGCCGCCGCATGAGACGGTCCCCAGGACGACGAGCGGGGCGACGAGGGCGACGAGCGAGCGGCGCGCGCGGGCGCGCGGGGAGGGCACGGACATGGACTGCGGCGGGACGGTCCCGGCGGGGTGGGCGGGCGGCGCGTCGATTGTGCGCCGTTTTGCGGGATCGTGGGTATGACGCCCAACTTAGCGGGGCGTCCCGACGCGCCGCCGATCCGCCCGTCCGTGCCTCCGCCCGTCGCCTTCCGCCGTACCGTGCCGGTTCCGTCCCTCCCACCCGACCGCGCGTCCCGCCGCGTCGCCCGCCGCCTGCTGCCGGCGGCCGCGCTTCCGTTGCTCGTCGCCAGCGCCGGCCCCGCGTCGTCGGAGCCCGCGGCGCCTGCCCCTCGCAGCGTGGCGGAGTGCCCGGTGCTGCTCGACGCGAGCACGCTGGAGTCGCCGCCGGTGCTGCCGCGCGAGTTCCGCGCGGCGTGGATCACGCCCGTCGACGGCGGCGAGTGGCCGACGCGTCCGGGGATGGACGACGCGACGTCGCAGGCCGAGCTGCGCGCGGCGATCCAGCGCGCGTCGGACATCGGGCTGAACGCGATCGTGCTGCACGTGCGCACCGCGGCCGACGCGCTGTACCCGACCACGCGTGTCCCGTGGTCGTCGTACCTCGTCGGTCCCGACGGGCGCGCGCCCGGCTTCGATCCGCTCGCGTTCGCGCTCAGCGAGGCGCACGCGCGCGGGCTGCAGGTGCACGTCTGGTTCAACCCGTTCCGCGCCGCGCCGCCCAACCGCTCGCGCGCCGCGGTGGGCGCGCAGGCGATCGCGCGCCGCAACCCGCAGTGGATCGTGCGCTACGGCTCGCAGCAGTGGATCGACCCGGGCTTCCCGGCCGCGCGGCAGGAGGCGCTCGCCGACATCCTCGAGGTGGTCGACCGCTACGACGTCGACGGCGTGCACATCGACGACTACTTCTATCCGTACCGCGAGGAGCGCACGATCCGCACGCGCGTCGGCAAGGGGAGGCGCCGCCGCACGGTCACGCGCACCGAGACGATCCGCTTCGACGACGACGTGTCGTGGGCGCGGCATGGCCGCGGCACGGGGATGGAGCGCGACGCGTGGCGGCGCGACAACGTGTCGCAGTTCGTCGCGGCGCTCTACCGCGAGGTGAAGGCGCGCAAGCCGGAGGTCGCCGTCGGGATCTCGCCGTTCGGCATCTGGCGCCCCGGCGCGGCACCCGGCGTCTACGGCCTCGACGCGTACGCGGAGATCTACGCCGACTCGCGGAAGTGGCTGCGCGAGGGGTGGCTCGACTACGTGGCGCCGCAGCTCTACTGGGAGCTGGACGGCGAGCAGCAGCGCTTCCGCCGGCTGGACGAGTGGTGGCGCCGCGAGAACGTGCAGGGTCGCCACGTCTTCCCGGGCCTGCTGACCATGCGCGTCGCGTCGCGCGGCGCGCCCTGGTCCGGCAGCGCGATCACGTCGCAGATCGAGTGGCTGCGCGCCGCACGCGAGGGACGCCCGGACGCGCAGGGGCACGTGCACTTCCGCATGTCGACGCTGATGCCGCAGGCACAGGGTGCGCTCGGCGACCGGCTCGCGACGTCGCTCTACGCGACTCCCGCGCTGCCGCCGGCGAATCCATGGCTCGGCCCCACCCCGCCCGCGGCGCCCGAGGTCACGCCGTGGTGCCCCGATCCCTCCACGCTTCCGGGCGACGGCGGCGCGCAGTACGGCGCGCCGCGCGGTCCGGCGCTGTCGGTGCTGCCGGGCGACACGTTGCGCGTGCGCTGGTGGGCCGTGCAGCTGCTCGACTCCGTGGGTACCTGGCACACGCGCGTCGTGCCGGCGGCCGAGCGGCGCCTGAGCGCCGAGCTGGCGCCGGGCGCGGTGGCGAACGCGGTCGCGGTCTCCGCCGTCACGCCCAGCGGCGTGCAGAGCCCCTCGCGCATGGTGCGGCTGCGCTGACGCAGCGCACGCGGTGAAAACGACGAGGCCCCGCGGCGATGTCACCGCGGGGCCTCGTGCGTTTCACGCATCTTGGGCGATCACTCGCCGTACGGCACCCACACGTTCTTGACCTGCGTCGCGGCGCGCAGGAACTCGCGCCCCTCGCCGTCGGCACCGGTCCAGTCGCGCGGCTCCCACTCGGCCCACGTGCGCTTCATGTTGCTGGCCGACGCGCGCTCCACCGCGGCCGCGCCCTCGGCGCCGCCGAAGTACCAGACCGCGTCCACGTCGTCGTGCTCGGCCAGCACGGTCGCCAGCGCGTCGCGCGCGCCGGTCACGATGTTGATCACGCCACCCGGCACGTCGCTCGTGTCGAGCACCGAGTAGAAGTCCGTCGCCGCGAGCGGGTGCCGCTCCGACGGGACCGCGACGACCGTGTTGCCCATCGCCACCAGCGGCGCGACGAGCGAGACGAGGCCGAGCAGCGGCGACTCGTCCGGGGCCGCGACGCCGACGACGCCGATCGGCTCGTGCATCGCGAGCGCGACGCCGCGGATCGGCACGTCGTGCACCGCGCCGTCGAACTTGTCGGCCCACGCCGCGTACGTGAACAGCCGCGCGACCGCCGCCTGCACCTCGGCCGCGCCGTCACCGCCCGTCATCGCGCTCAGCCGCGCCGCGAACTCGTCGCCGCGCGCGGCGAGGTTCTCCGCGACGTAGTACAGGATCTGCGCGCGCGCGTGGCCCGTGGTGCGCGCCCAGCCGCTCGCCTTGTGCGCCGCCTCGACCGCGTTGCGCAGGTCCTTGCGGTTGCCGTCGCCGACGACGCCGAGCACCTGCCCGTCCGCGCCGAGGACGCGGCGGCTGTAGCCCGAGTCGGGGCGCGCCTGCTTGCCGCCGACGTAGAGCTTGGGCGTGCGGTCGATGGCGGGGAGGATCTCCTCGACGCTCGACGCTCGACGCTCACCGCTCCCCTTCCCGTTCGACGACGCGAGCGTCGAGCGTCGAGCGTCGAGCGTCGAGGGGGTCTTCGCCTTCTTGAGGTACTCGTACATCCCCTCCTTCCCGCCCTCGCGCCCGAAGCCGCTCTCGCGGTAGCCGCCGAAGCCGGCCGACGCGTCGAACAGGTTGGTGGCGTTGATCCACACCACGCCGCTCTTGATCTTCGGGGCGATGTCCAGGGCGAGGTTGATGTTCTCCGTCCACACGCTCGCGGCCAGGCCGTAGGGCGTGTTGTTCGCGATCGCCACCGCCTCCGACGGCGTGCGGAAGGTCATCGCGACCAGCACCGGCCCGAAGATCTCGACCTGCGCGACGCTCGACGACGGCGCGACGTCGGTGAACAGCGTCGGCGGATAGAAGCAGCCTTCCGTGGGGCACGCCCACGACGGCTGCCACATGCTCGCGCCCTCGTCGCGCCCCGCCTCGACGAGCGTGCGGATGCGCTCCAGCTGCACCGGCGCGACGATCGCGCCCATGTCCACCGCCTTGTCGAGCGGGCGCCCCAGGCGCAGCGTCTCCATGCGGCGCTTGAGCTTCGCGATCAGCGCGTCGTGGATGCCCTCCTGCACCAGCAGGCGCGAGCCCGCGCAGCAGACCTGGCCCTGGTTGAACCAGATCGCGTCGACCACGCCCTCGACCACGCTGTCGAGGTCCGCGTCCTCGAACACGATGAACGGGCTCTTGCCGCCCAGCTCGAGGCTCAGCTTCTTGCCGCTGCCCGCCGTCGCGCGGCGGATGACGCGTCCCACCTCGGTCGAGCCGGTGAAGGCGATCTTGTCGACGTCCGGGTGGTCGACGATCGCCGCGCCCGTGCTGCCGTCGCCGGTGACGACGTTCAGCACGCCCGCGGGCAGCCCCGCCTCCTGCGCGATCTCCGCGAACAGCAGCGCCGTCAGCGGCGTGAACTCCGCCGGCTTGATGACGATCGTGCACCCCGCCGCGAGCGCGGGCGCGACCTTCCACGCCAGCATGAGCAGCGGGAAGTTCCAGGGGATGATCTGCCCCACGACGCCCGCGCCCTCGTAGCCCGGGAACTCGCTCTCGAGCAGCTGCGCCCAGCCGGCGTGGTGGTAGAAGTGGCGCGCGACGAGCGGGATGTCGAGGTCGCGCGTCTCGCGGATCGGCTTCCCGTTGTCCAGCGACTCGACGACCGCGAACAGGCGCGCGTGCTTCTGGATCGCGCGCGCGAGCGCGTACAGGTGCCGCGCCCGCGCGTGTCCCGGCAGGTCCCGCCACGCGGGCAGCGCGGCGCGCGCGGCCTTCACCGCGGCGTCCACGTCGGCGGCGGAGCCCTGCGTCACGCGTGCCAGCGGCTTCCCCGTCGCGGGCTCCTGCACGTCGAACAGCGCGTCCTGCGCGACCGCCGTCCAGCGGCCGCCGATGAACTGCCCGAACGCGCCGTCGTGCGCGGCCAGCCACTCGCGCGCCGGCTTGTCGCTCTCGGGCGCGGGGCCGTACTCCATCGTCTCGAAGATCTCGGCTACGGAGGTCATCGTGATCAGACCATCGGGTGGCGATGGGCCGCCGAATAGCGCCCCGTGACGAAGTGCTCGAGCTGGCGCTCGATGTCGGTCAGCAGCGCGCTGGCGCCGACGCGGAACAGGTCGGGCTTGAGCCAGCGGTCGCCCAGCTCCTCCTTCATGACGTACATGAACTCCAGCACGCCCTTCGCGGCGCGGATGCCGCCCGCCGGCTTGAAGCCGACCAGGTGGCCCGTGCGCTCCTGGTACGCGCGGATGCCGCGGCACATCACGAGCGCGTAGGGGAGCGTCGCGTTCGTCCCTTCCTTGCCGGTGGACGTCTTGATGAAGTCCGCGCCCGCCTGCATCGCGACCTCGCTGGCGCGCGCGACGTTCGTCAGCGTCGCCAGCTCACCGGTCGCGAGGATGACCTTGAGGTGCGCGTCGCCGCACGCCTCGCGCATCGCCTTCACCTCGTCGTACAGCGCCTCCCACTCGCCGCGCAGCACGTGCGCGCGCGTGATGACGGTGTCGATCTCGGTCGCGCCGTCGGCCACCGAGGCGCGGATCTCCGCCAGCCGCTCGCGCAGCGGCGACAGACCGGCCGGGAAGCCCGTCGACACGGCGGCCACGGGAATCCCGCTGCCGCGCAGCGCCTCGACCGCGGTCGCGACGTAGGCGTGGTAGACGCACACCGCGCCGGTCTTCAGCCCCAGGTGCGCGACGCCCAGCGACTCGAGCAGCTCGGGGCGCACGGGCTGGCGCGCCTTGGCACACAGCCGGCGCACGTTGCCCGGGGTGTCGTCGCCCGAGAGCGTGGTGAGGTCGATGACGGTGATGGCGCGCAGCAGCCACGCCGCCTGCCACTCCTTCTTCACCGTGCGGCGGGCGGGGAGCGTGGCCGCGCGGCGCTCGACCGCGCTGCGGTTCACGCGCAGCGCGCGCACGACGTCGAGGTCGAGGGCCGTGCCCGGGTTGCGCGCGACGTGATCGTCGGCGTGCCCGTTGCCCGCGGCAGGGTCGACCGGCGCGGGCGCCAGCTGCGGGCCGCGCCCGTCCACGATGGACGTGACGCCGGCCCCGCGGGCGGACTTGGGGAGGGTTCGCTTGGCTTCCATGACGAGGGCGGGCCGGCGAGTTGAGAGGATGCATCCACGTGCGGCCGCCGGCCGACCTCGCAATCTACACGGCCCGCCCGACGGGCGGGCCGGGCGTCACGCTCTCGTCATACGGCCCTCAGCCGCGCCGCGTCCGCCGCCGCCGACGCGTGCCGAGCCCGCCCACGATCGCCGCGGTCAGCACCCCGGCGCCCACCACGGCCAGCGCCGTGAGGACCGGACGCTGGCGGGCCTTCACGGCGACCGTCCGGCCCGCACCGCCCACGCGCGCCGCGCCACGCCGCGCCGCCTCGAAGCCCACCATCCCGCGCTTCCCGACCGCCTCCACCGCGTCGGCCGCGCGCGCGTGCACCACGTCGTAGGCGCGCCGCGCCCGCCCCCGCGGCGAGTCCGGACGCTCACCCAGCGACTCGAGCGTCGCGTCCACCCAGTCGAAGTGGCGCTCCTCGTCCGCCGCGCCGCGCTTCACGGCCGCCCGCACGTCCGCCGGCCACGCCGCCGCCCGCTCGGCCGCCCGCACGTACTTGTCGCGCGACTGCCGCTCGTTGGCGCGGAACGCCAGCAGCACCCGCCGGTCGGTCCCGGCCCCGCCGAGCGCCTGCTTCGCCAGCTTTGCCAGCCCGGTGGGGTGCGGCACGTCGATCGGCATCCCGCCGTGCGCGCGAATGAGCGCGTTCAGCTCCTCCACGTGCCGCTCGTGGTCGCCGCGGAAGCGCCGCAGCGTCTCGCGGTAGGCGGAGTGCTCCAGCTCGTGCATGGCCATCGTGTACGACTGCAGGGCGTCGTGGTCCAGCTGCAGCAGGTCGTTCAGCTCGGCGATCAGCGTCGCGCTGGCCGGCGTCTCTGTGACGGGGCTCACGGCTCCTCCATTCGGGTGGGAGCGTCCCGATGAGCAAGCGACGAGCCGGCGACCGCGTCCGCGCGCGAACACACACGTGCGTCGGCCTTGTGTCGGCGCGCGGCCCATGCGACCGTCCGCCATCCATGATCCACGCCCTGTTGAAGGACGGCACCCGCGCGCAGCACGCCCGCGCCGAGGCGAGCCTGCCGGTGATGGACCCGGCGCTCACGCGCGCCGACTACGCGCGCGTGCTCCATGCGCTGCACGGCTTCCACGCGCCGCTGGAGCGGCAGCTGGCCGCCGTGCCGTGGGACCGGCTCGGGCTGGACTGGGACGCGCGCCGCAAGACGCCGCTGCTCGCGCGGGACCTGCGCGCGCTGGGCGGCGCGCCGGCCGACGTCGCGGTGATCCCCGCGTGCGATCGTCTGCCCGACGCCAGCACGCTCGCGCGCGCGCTCGGCTGCGCCTACGTGCTCGAGGGCGCGACGCTCGGCGGCCAGCTCGTGCGGCGGCACCTCGCGCGCACGCTCGGCCTCGGGCCCGATACCGGCGCGGCATACTACCATGCCTACGGCGACGACGTGGGCCCGATGTGGCGCACGTTCCTCGCCGGCCTCGCCGTCGCGGTCGAGCGCGAGGGCTGCCCGCCCGACGAGCTGCTCGCCGGCGCGCGCGACACCTTCGACGCGCTGGCCGAGTGGCTCGACCGCACGCTGGCCGTCCCCGCCTGAGCGACTCACCGGCTCCACCGCCCTCCGCTCCGATGCACGAGTTCCCGACCGCCGCCCCACCGCGCACGCAGCCCGCCAGCGCGCTCAACCCCGCCGCCGGCGACCACGCCGTCACGGCGGACCCGCTGGAGATCGCGGCCGCGGAGCGCGCGATCCGGCGCAGCTGGGCGGAGTTCCCGTACTACGCGCGGCGCTTCGGCGCGCGGGGGCGCAGCTTCAGCTCCAGCGACAGCGGCTGGCTGGTCACGCTCTGCGCGCTCACGAAGGAGGGCGCGTGCGCGCAGGCGCTCTGGCTCGGCACCGTGCTCTCCGGCCGCGGCATGCCGCGGTGGATGCTGGAGCACCACATCGACCTGCTGGCCGACGAGCTGACGCGCATCCGCCCCGGCCCCGAGTGGGCGCACTACGAGCGCTTCCACGACTGCGCCGGGGCGCTGCGCGCGCGCCGGCTGGCGGTCTTCGACGAGGCGACGTTCCGCGCGCTGGAGCAGGACTTCGACGCGCGCGTCGCATCCGGTGACTTGCGCCGGCTGCGCCGCATGGGCGGGATCCTCGCGGCCGCGGTGGCGGACGAGCGCGACGGGATCGAGCTCGCCGTGCCCAGCGTCGTGAGCTGGGCGACGGACCCCGAGCGCTTCGGCGACGACTGGATCGCGGCCGTGCACGAGACGGTGGCCGAGGCGCGCATCCGCGCGCGCTGACGACTCAGCGCGCGCCGTCGCCGGCCGGCAGCCGCTCGTGCCGGAACGCGCGCGCGCCGGCGCCCGCGTACGACGCCACGCGCTGACCGCTGCCGCGCAGCTCCCAGCGGTAGGTCGTCAGCCCTTCCAGCCCGACCGGCCCGCGCGCGTGCAGCTTGCCCGTGCCGATGCCCAGCTCCGCGCCCAGCCCGAAGCGGAAGCCGTCGGCGAAGCGCGTGGACGCGTTGTGGAAGACGCACGCGGAGTCGACGCGCGCGAGGAAGGCGTCCGCGGCACCGTTGGCCTCGGTGACGATCGCGTCGGTGTGGTGCGAGCCGTGCGCGTTCACGTGCGCGATCGCCGCGTCGACATCGTCGACGACGCCGATCGTCAGCCGCAGGTCGCCCCACTCCGTGTGCCAGTCGTCGTCGGCCGCCAGCGAGACGTCGTCGGGCGCGAGGGCTACGGTGCGCGCGCAGCCGCCGAGCGTCACCCCCTCCGCGCGCAGGCGCGTGACGAGCGCGGGGATCAGCGTGGGCGCCGCGTCGCGGTGCACGAGCACGACCTCCACCGCGTTGCAGGCGGACGGATACTGCACCTTCGCGTCCACCACCAGCTCCACCGCCATCGCCGGATCGGCCGCCGCGTCGAGGTAGACGTGGCACACGCCGTCGGCGTGGCCCAGCACCGGGATGCGCGTGCGCTGCATCACCGACCGCACGAGCGCCTGCGAGCCGCGCGGCACCACGAGGTCGATCAGGTCGTCGAGCGTCAGCAGCACGTCCACCGCCGCGCGGTCGTCCACCATCGCGATCGCGGCGGGCGGGATCGCGCCGCCCGTGCGGAGGCACGCGTGCATCGCGTCCACGATCGCGCGCGCCGTGCGCCGCACCTCGCGCCCGGGCTTGAGCACCACCGCGTTGGCCGAGCGGAGCGCGAGCGCGACGATCTGCGTGACCGCGTCGGGACGCGCCTCGAACACCGCCGCCACGACGCCGATCGGGCACGTCACGCGGCGCAGCTCCAGGCCGTCGTCCAGGAGCGTGCGCTCGCGGACGCGTCCCACCGGCTCGTCCTGCGCGGCGACCTCGCGCAGCTGCACCGCCACCTCCGACAGCTTGCGCGCGTCGAGCGTCAGGCGCTGCAGCGTGGCGGCGCTCATCTCGCCGGCAGCCACGGCCTCGCGCGCGTCGACCACGTCGGCGGCGTTCGCGGCGAGGATGGCGTCGCGCGACGCCAGCAGCGCGTCGGCGAGCGAGAGCACTGCATGCCGGCGCACCTCCGACGGCAGCGCGGCGACCACGCGCGACGCAGCCTTCGCGGCGAGGGCGAGCGCGCGCACCTCGTCGGCCGCGGTCACGACGTCCTCCGCGTCACCAGCGTCCCCACCGCCTCGCCGCGCAGGATGCGGTCGATCACGCCGTCGGCGTGCCCATTGGCGATCACGACGCCGATGCCGGCGCCGGACGCGTTCGACGCCGCCGCCAGCTTGGATGCCATGCCCCCACGTCCCCGCGCGCCGCGCCCCACGGAGGCGACGATCAGCTCGTGCGTCACCTTCCGCAGCGTCGGAATGAGCGTGGCGTCGTGCGCCACCGCGGGGTTCGCGGTGTAGACGCCGTCCACGTCCGACAGGAGCAGCAGGAGCGAGGCGCGCGTCGTCCGCGCGACCGCCGACGCCAGCGCATCGTTGTCGCGGATGTGCGAGGGACGCAGCGGGGCGCCGAAGACGTCCCCCACGACGTCGTTCTCGTTGATCACGGGGAGCGCGCCATGTGCCAGGAGCGAATCCAGGGTTGCCGCGAGCCGCTCCTCGCGCGCCCCCGCGTCGAAGTCCTGATCCGTCAGCAGCACCTGCGCGATCTCGACGCCGCGTCGAGCGAAGGCGTGGTGATAGAAGGCCAGCAGACGCCCCTGCCCGACTGCCGCCTCCGCCTGCCGCGTCATGGCCGTCCGTGCGCCGCAGACGTGCCGGCCCAGCCCGACGGCGCCGGACGACACCAGCAGCACCTCGCGCCCGGTCGCACGCAGCGCCACCAGCGAGTCGGCGATCCGCTCCAGCCGCGCCGTCGCGGGCGCGCCATCGGCGTCCAGCACGACGTTGCTCCCCAGCTTCACGACGATGCGGCGCGCATCGCGCACCAGCGCGCCGCGCTCGGCCTCGAAGGTGTCCTCGATGATCATCGGCCCAGCCCCGCGGCGACGCGCGCCGTCGTCTCGATCGTGCGCGCCAGCACGCTGCGCGCGCGCCCGTCCTCCAGCACCATCAGCCCGGCGATCGTGCAGCCGCCGGGCGTGGTGACGTCGTCCTTGAGCGCCGCGGGATGCCGTCCCGTCGCGAGCACCATCTCGGCCGCGCCCTGCGTCATGCGCGCGACCAGCTCCATCGCCGCGTCGCGGGGCAGCCCGCACGACACGGCGCCGTCGGTGAGCGCCTCCAGCACGACGTAGATGAACGCCGGCCCGCTCGCCGACACTGCGGTCACCGCGTCGAGGTGCCGCTCGTCGAGCGCCAGGCAGCGGCCGACGCTGGTGAAGATCGTCTCCGCGATCGCGAGGTGCTCGTCGGTCGCGAGCGCGCCGCGCGACACCACCGTGCACCCGCGCCCGATCTGCGACGCGGTGTTCGGCATCGCGCGGATCACGGGCACGCGGCCGCCCGTCCCCGCCTCCAGCGTCGCGATCGAGACGCCCGCGGCGATGGAGATCAGGAGGGGCGCGTGCGCCAGCGCGTCGGCGCCGCGCAGCGTCGCGAGCACGCCCGCGACGTCCTTGGGCTTCACGCACAGCAGCACGACGTCGGCGTCGCGGCACGCGCCCGCGAGATCGTCCACGTGGGCGCCCGCGATCTCGCTCGCGAGCGCGCGCGCGGTGCTGTCGTGGTGGTCGACGACCGCGATCGCGGCGTCGGGAAAGGCGCCGGCGCGCTGCAGGCCGCCCGCGATCGCGCGGCCCATCGTGCCCGCGCCGATCAGCGCGAGTCGTCGTCCCGCGAGCGAGGCGCCGTCGAGCTGCGCGACGGCGGCCGCGGCGGAGGAGTTGCTGGTGTGGAGCATGGCCGGTGATGGGCTCGGGATGAGCACCGGCCGGACGCAGAGCGCCCCGTCCGGTGCGAATGCACGGACGGGGCGTCGGGCACGCCCACGAGGGGCGGCGGAGCGCGCTCGGTCGCTACGCGGTTGCGTGCGCGACCATCGTCCGGCGTCGGGAGTTCGACGACGGTCGCGGTCGCGGCGCGGCAAGGCGCGTGGCGGGGAGGGCGCGGAACGGGATCACGGTTGCAGGATTACGGGACACGCGCACGGAAGTCAAGGCGAGCGTGCGCGACGCCGTGTTCACGCGATGTTGGGCCGCGGCTCCAGCGCGGGCCGCGGCGCGGGCTCGGCTCCCGCCTGCAGCCCGCGGTAGCGCGCGCCCAGCCAGAACGCGAGCGCCAGCCACGCGGCCGACAGCGGGACCATCGTCCACGACAGCCCCGAGAGGCCGAAGCCCAGCCACCCGATGAGCGTCGCCGACCACGCGCCCACCTGGTCCCCCAGGCGGTAAACGAAGGTGTCGTTGAAGTTCTTCGACTTGTACTTGTCGGTGCGCGGGAGGACGGTGTACAGCACCTCGCGGGCGGGGCGCTGGATCGCGAAGTTGCCGACGCGCCGCAGCACCTGCAGCACGACCACGGCGGGCAGCACCGGCGCGATGCCGATGGCCGCGAAGCCCAGCAGGCTGACCGCGGGCAGGAACGCGAGCCCGATCCCGACGCCGAGCCAGCGCAGGACGCGGCCGGTCAGGAACACCTGCGCGACGAGCGTCAGCGCGTTCACCAGCAGGTCCACGTTGGCGAAGAACTGCGTGCGCCCGGCCGAGTCGGCGCCGAACGTGTCCTTCGCGATCTGCGACTGCTGGAAGTAGAGGAAGGTCGACGAGATGGTGAAGAAGAGCATCACCACCGCGATGCCGAGCAGGTACGGCGACGCCAGCACGTGCCGCACGCCGTCCGCGACGCCGCCGCCGATGACCGCGTCCTTCGCCTCGGGCTGCGTCACCGCCGCGCGGTCGCGCTCCCCTTCGGCCACGTCGGCCTGGGCGGCGGCCGCGAGCTCCGGCTCGCGCGTCTCGAGCGCGCGCGCCGCCCACGCCGCCGCTTCCAGGAAGAGCCCCGACACCAGCAGCAGGTTCGCGGCGCCGAGCGTGCCCGCCAGCGCCGACGTGATGGAGCTGCCCAGGATCGAGCCGAGCGTGCCGCCGACCGCGATCACGCCGAACAGGCGCCGGCTCTGCGCGGGCCGGTACATGTCGGTCGTGAACGACCAGAAGACCGACACCACGAACAGGTTGAAGACGCTCGTCCAGATGAAGAACGCGCGCCCGATCCACACCGCGCGCGCGGGGTCGGGCGTGTCGCCTCCCGCCGCGCGCAGCAGCAGGTAGAAGATCACCAGGTTCGCGATGAAGAACCGGTACGTGAGCGCGATGAAGCGGCGGCGCGTCAGCCGCGCGACGATCCACGTGTACAGCGGGTGCAGCAGCAGCATGCCCGCCAGCGTGCCCGTGAACAGCCACGCCAGGTTCTCGACGCCGCCGGCGACGCCCATCTCGTCGCGGATGGGGCGCAGGATGTAGTACGCCGTGAGGACGAGGAAGTAGTAGGCGCACGACCAGAGCAGCGCCTTCCCCTCGCCGCCGCGCGCGCCGATCGCGCGTGCGAGCGCGCTGTCGCTCACGCGCGTGGTCACACCCGCGCTCACGCGCTCTCCACCAGCGCGGCCATGCGGCGGCGCGTCGCGTCGTCGGGCATCGGGCCGCGCGCGGCGCCGAGGTTGTCGGTCAGGTATTCGAGCTTCGCGGTGCCGGGGATCGCCACCGTGACCGCGGGGTGGGACACGACGTACTTGAGCGCGAACTGCGCCCACGTCGTGATGCCGATCGCCTTCGCCCAGTCGGGGAGCGGCTGCTTGCCGAGCTTCTCGAACACGCGCCCGCGGCCGAACGGGAGGTTCGTGAGCACCGCGATCCCCTTCTCCGCCGCGAGCGGCAGGATGCGCTCCTCGACGCCGCGGTTGTCGATGGCGTAGTCCACCTGCACGACGTCCATCGGCTCGCGCTTCATGAACTCCTCGAGCGCGGCGTACTGGCCGTCGGACGACGTGGTGACGCCGTAGTAGCGGATGCGCTTCGCCTGCTTCATCTCGCGCAGCACGGGCAGCATCTCCGGCACGCCGCCGAGGTTGTGGATCTGCAGCATGTCGATGCGATCCGTCTTCAGCTTGCGGAACGACGCCTCGATCTCGTCCTTGCCGGCCTGCACGCCCTGCCGGCCGCGGCCGACCTTCGTGGCGATGAAGAGCTGGTCGCGATTGCCGACCTCCGCCACCAGGTCGCCGACGACGCTCTCCGCCTGGCCATAGCTCGGCGCCGTGTCGATCAGGCGCCCGCCCAGCTTCGGCAGGTTGCGCACGACCTCGCGCAGCGGCGCGCGCTCGGCCTCGGTCGCGGCGGACTCGTAGCGGCGCGCGGTGCCGACGCCGATCACGGGGATCCGCTCGCCCGACGAGGGGATGGGCTTGGAGACGAGCCCCTGCGCGACCAGCCAGTCGAGCGACGGCGCGATGGTCGACGCGGCGAGGCGGGCGGGATCGAGCGACAGCGCGGCCCCCGCGCCGACGAGGAGCTTCAGCAGGTCGCGGCGGCCGAGCGCGTCGGGCGCGCGGTCCGGCGAGTCGTTCGGGGAGCGACGCATGGCGGCAGGGGCGCGGGACGGCGCACGGTGTTCAACACTCGGCGCGGCGCCCGTGCGCCCCGCGCCCGGCCGAGTGTACGCATGGCCGGGGCGGAGCGTTATGCCCTGCGATGTTCGCGTTCCGTCAGTCCACCGTCAGCAACGGCCAGTCGACGGTCAGTCGACGGTCAGTCGACGGCGACCATCGCGCGCGCGACCGGGGCGGCGGCGCGACAGAGCGCCCGCAGCTCGACGTCGGTCAGCCCCTCCCATGCGTCGGGGATCGGGACCAGCCGGCGGCGCACGGTGCCCGCCTGGAACGCGAGCCAGGCCGCGGTGCGAGGGACGAGCGACGCACGGGCGCGTGGGCTGCGGCTGCGGCGGTCCTCGCCCCGCCGGCGCTCGACCACGGGATCGGGCGCCGCCTCGCGCCGTCGGTCGTGAAGGCGTCGCTCCGGCCGCGCCAGCGATCCCGTGCCCGGCCGCACCTCCCAGGCCGTCCACTCCGTGCCCTGCTCGTCGACGAACGTCCGCATCCCCTACCGTCAGCTGGCTGGTCCCCTGCCGGCCGCGCGCGCGGCGGTCCCGTCCACCGCACGTCGGTCACCAGGCCGGGGTGCACGCGACGTGCCCGCGAGCGTGTTCCCCGTCACCAAGTCGTGGCGGCGGGGACCCGTCGGCGGGCGGTCGGCGGTCGGTGTGGTCCGCGATCTCTCAAGGCAACGGGCGTACCCTGGACACCGGCGCCCGGGAGGTGTCGCGGGCGCGCCGCATGGTGCGGACGGGTCCGGCGGGTATCTTTCGGTCCGGACATGCGGCGCCGACGCCGGGCGCCGGCCCGCGATCGCCCGTCGAGAGGAGAGCCAGCCGTGAGAGCCGACCAGGAACGAGGCCCGTCGTCGATGGCGCGCACGCGCGCGGTCGTGCGGACCGTGGTGCGCGACGCGTCCGCGCCGCTGACGCCGGCCGACATCCGCCACCTGGCGCAGCGGCACGATCCGTCGCTGAACGGCCTGATGGTCGCGATCGCGGTGGCCGACCTGAAGAGCGAGGGGAAGATCCGCGTGAAGGCGTGAGCGCGTCGATCGCCGGAACGACGACGCCCCGCCGGCACGTGTGCCGGCGGGGCGTCGTCGTTCAAGTAGCTGGGGCGGGGATCGAACCCGCGACCTCACGATTATGAGTCGTGCGCTCTCACCAGCTGAGCTACCCAGCCACGACCATTCGCCCCGGTCTCCCGCGGCGAGCACACGAATCTAGCCGCTCCGGCCGCCGCAGGGAACCGCCACGCAACTGCTGGGGCACCGGACGACCGACCGACCCGCAAACGAAACGGCCAGCCGGGAAGGCTGGCCGTTTCGCGAGTGGCGGGGGCGGGATTTGAACCCGCGACCTTCGGGTTATGAGCCCGACGAGCTACCAGGCTGCTCCACCCCGCGGCAGTGATCGTAAGATAGCCGCACAGGAGGCATCGTCAACCCTGCGCGACGTGCGACTTCCCGCGCGCGCTCAGGAGTCCGGCCGCGCGCGCGCGGTCCGCACGCGGCCCGTTCCGGCCGTGTCCGACACGCGCGGCTCCGCGAACCGGTACAGCAGCTCGCGGTCGCCGCGCACCATCCCGAACTCCTCGCGCGCCACGCGCTCCTGCAGCACGGGGTCGCTGCGCAGCCGCTTCTCCAGCGTGCGCAGCGAGTCCACCTGCCGCTGCAGCGAGTCCACCTCCGCCTGCAGCGCCTGCCGGCGCGCGCGCTGCGCCAGCAGGTCCGAGGTGCCGTACTCCCCGCCCTGCACCGCGAACGCCGCCACGCCCACGCCGATCGCGGTCCACACCGCGCGCTTCACCCACGACATCCGTCAGCTCCTCAGCGTCGCGCGCGCGACCTCGTCGGTTCCCTCAGAGCCCGAACGGGCCGCCGGCCGCGAACTCCGCGGCCTCACCCAGCGCCTGCTCGATGCGCAGCAGCTGGTTGTACTTCGCGATCCGGTCCGAGCGCGACGCCGAGCCCGTCTTGATCTGCCCCGCGTTCGTCGCCACCGCGAGGTCGGCGATGAACGTGTCCTCGGTCTCGCCCGAGCGGTGCGAGATGATCGCGCTGTAGCCGGCCGCGCGCGCGAGCTCGATCGCCTCCAGCGTCTCGGTCAGCGTGCCGATCTGGTTGACCTTCACCAGGATCGAGTTCGCCACGTCCTCCTCGATCCCGCGCGACAGGAACTCGGTGTTGGTGACGAACAGGTCGTCGCCCACGAGCTGCACGCGGTCACCCAGCGCCGACGTCAGCTTCGCCCAGCCCTCCCAGTCGCTCTCCGCGAGCCCGTCCTCGATCGAGACGATGGGATACTTCTCCAGCCACTCGGAGTAGAGGTCGATCATCCCCTGCGCGTCGCGCGCGCCGGCGCCGCTCTTCTTGAACGTGTACGTGCCGCCCTTGTAGAGCTCCGACGCCGCGCAGTCCAGCGCGAGCGCGATCTCCTTGCCCGGCGCGTAGCCCGCCGCCTCGACCGCCTCGAGGATGACGGTGATCGCCTCCTCGTCGGTCTTCAGGTCGGGCGCGAAGCCGCCCTCGTCGCCGACGCCCGTGGCGAGCTTCCGCTTCACGAGCACCTTCTTGAGGTGGTGGAACACCTCGGCGCCCATGCGCAGCGCGTCGCCGAACGTCTCGGCGCCCACGGGCACGATCATGAACTCCTGGAAGTCGACCGTGTTCGTCGCGTGCGCGCCGCCGTTCACCACGTTCATCAGCGGCGTCGGGAGCAGGCGCGCCATCGGGCCGCCCAGGTAGCGATAGAGCGGGAGCTCCAGCTCGAACGCGGCCGCGCGCGCGACGGCCATCGACACGCCGAGGATCGCGTTCGCGCCCAGCTTCGCCTTGTTCTCGGTGCCGTCCAGCTCGAGCATCAGGCGGTCGATGCCGATCTGGTCGCTCGCCTCCATGCCGACGAGCGCGGGCCCGATCTGCTCCTCGATGTTCTGCACGGCCTGCAGCACGCCCTTGCCCAGGTAGCGCTTGGCGTCGCCGTCGCGCAGCTCCAGCGCCTCGTGCTCGCCCGTCGAGGCGCCGCTCGGCACCGCGGCGCGGCCGGCGGCGCCGCTCTCCAGCGTGACGTCCACCTCGACGGTCGGATTGCCACGGCTGTCGAGGATCTCGCGGGCGCTGATGTCGATGATCGTGGGCATTGCGGAGTCGTGAACGGGTGTGGGCGCCGAGCGCCGCGTCGTGGCCTTCGGGAACGGCGCGCCTCTCGCGGCGCGCCGGAATGCGTGTGTGTCTCAGCCCGCGCGGACCACGGGCGTATCGCTCGGTGCGGCGGCCCCCGGCAGCGCGGGGCTCGCGATGCCGTACAGCGACTGCTGGGCCGCGGCGAGGCGGTCGTAGACGCGGCGCGCGAGCTCGTCGCGCTGGTCGTACGCCAGACCGGCGGTCGGCACGGGCTCCAGCAGGTGCACGTCCACCCGCCCGGCGCGCAGCCAGAACGAGCCGCGCGGCAGCACCTCGATGGTGCCGTGGATGAGCGTCGGCACGATCGGCGCGCCGGCCGCGATCGCGAGCACGAACGGCCCCTTCTTGAACGGGCGCAGCGCGTACTCGGGCCCGCGCGTCCCCTCGGGGAAGACGACGACGTTGCGGCCGCCCTTCATGCGCGCCGCCGCCTCCTCGTACGACTGGAACGCGGCCTTCCGGTTCTCGCGCTCGATCGGGATCGTCCCCACCGCGCGCGCCGCGCCGCCGAACAGCGGCACCTTGAAGATCTCGGCCTTGGCGACGAACGAGTAGCGCGGCAGGTAGGCGACCAGCACCAGGACGTCGTACCAGCTGATGTGGTTGCTGACGAAGATGCGCGGCTCGCCGGTGCGCATGCGCTCCTCGCCGTGGATCACCACCTTCGTGCCCGACGCGAGCAGCATCCCCTTCGCCCACCACCGCGGCGCCTTCTCGTAGATGGTCCCCGGACCGTCGGGAATCCCGAGCAGCTGGGCCACGAGGACGATCCCACCGCAGACGAGCGTGAGGATCAGGAGGGCCGGGGCGGCGAGGAGGGTGCGCATCAGCCCGAAAAGTGGTCGTGGCCGGAGGGGAATTCAACGCGCGCGCCGTCGTCGCCGCGAATCTCCACCTGACCGGCCGCGCCCGCCGCATCCGCGACGACCTCGCCCACCCGCCTCAGGGCCACCCCGAACCGCGCGGCGAACGCCTCCACGTCCAGCCCGGGCGGCGCGGCGACCGCGAGCTCGTACTCCTCGCCGCCAGCCAGAGCATCTGCGGGCGACGCGCCCGCCAGACAGGGCACGAGCCGGCGCTCCAGCACGATGCGGACGCCGCTGGCCGCCGCCACGTGCCGGACGTCGGCCCCGAGCCCGTCCGACACGTCCACCAGCGCCCGCGCGCCCCGCTCGGCCAGCCAGCGCGCCTCGGCGATCCGCGGCATGGGGCGCGCGAAGCGTGCACGCGCCTCGGCCGACGGCACCTCGCCCCGCTCCCACGCCCGCAGCGCCACGCGCGGCCCGCCGAGCATGCCGGTGACGTAGACCGCGTCGCCGACGCGCGCCCCGTCGCGCCCCACCGGCCGCACGGCGCTGCCGAGCACCGTGATGGTCAGCCCCAGCTCGGACGCGCGCACGAGGTCCCCGCCGACGATCGGCGTCCCGGTCGCGCGCGCCACGGCACCGATGCCGTCCGCGATCGCCAGCGCGTCCGCGCGCCACACGTCCGGGAGCGCCATCGCGATGACCATCCCCAGCGGCCGCGCCGCCATCGCCGCCAGGTCGCTGAGCGCGCTCGCGGCGGCGCGCCACCCGATCTCCTCGGGCGTCAGCCACTCGCGGCGGAAGTGCGCCCCTTCGACCGAGGCGTCGGTGCTGACGACCAAGCGCTCGCCCGGCGGCACGACGAGCGACGCGGCGTCGTCGCCGATCCCCTGCGCGACGTCGCCCCACCGCGCGAGCATCGCGCGCACGAGGTCGAACTCGCGTCCGGGGCCGAGGCGATGGTGCGCATCCGCGGTCATGCCCGCGAACGCCATGGAGTGACCAGTGAGCCGTTCACGCGCCGGATGCTACCGAACGCGCCAGCCCGCGCAACCCACACACGAGGCACGCGCCCGATGAGAGGTCGTCAGGCGCGCGTCCTTCCCACCGTCCGCCTACGACCGGTGCGGCGGCCGGCCTCCGCGCGTGGCGGCGCGTGGTGGGGCGGCCCGCCGGCTCCGGGCGATCGCGGCCGCTGCGGAGCCCCGACCGCTGCGCGTCGGGTCTCCTTGCTGCGATCGCGGCGTCGCTCGGCGACCCACCCCGCCACGCTTCGCCCCGTGCATCCTCGGCGATGCAGCGGTGCACGGCGGACGGCGGGTGCGAGGGTGGAGCCGAGCGACCTGAAATCGGGGCGTGAGGAGACGCGACGCGCGCAGCGCCGTCGTGGCTCCGCCGCCCCGATTTCCGAGCCGGCGAAACCCTCGCACCCACCGTCCGCGCCGCGGTACGGAGCGCCTGCACGCCAGTCCGCCGGATGGCAAACGCGAAGCCTCAGCCGACGACGCGCGGCAGCTCCGCCAGCACCGGATACGCGGCTGGCGGCGCGGCGACGCGCGGCCACGCGTCGCCGAGCGCGTCGACCACCTCGTCGAGCGTGGCGCCCCGGGCGCCGCCGCGGCGCTCGGCGGCGATCGCTCCGGCGCGGTCGTGCACCCACGCGGCTTCGGCGGCGAGCGACGCGACCCGCTCTCCCGCGGCCTGGGCGAGCAGCGTGCTCGCGATCCCTCCCAGCACGTCGCCGCTGCCGCCCGTCGCCAGCGCCGGCGCGCCCGTGGGCACCACGAGCACGCCGCGCGCGTCGGCGACGACCGTCGGCGTCCCCTTGAGCAGCACCGTCGCGTCGAGCGTCGCCGCGATCTCGCGCGGCAGGTCGAAGCGACGCGAAAGCAGGTCGTCGAGCGGCGTGCCCGCGAGCCGCGCCAGCTCCAGCGGATGCGGCGTCACGAGTGCCGGCCGCCCACGCAGCAGCGCGCCGAGCGCGGCGAGGTCGCCCGCGAACGCGTTGAGCGCGTCGGCGTCGACGACGACGGGGCCGCGCCACGCCTGCAGCGTGCGCTCGCAGCGCGCGCGCGCGTCGTCGCCCGTGCCGAGTCCCGGGCCGAGCAGCACCGCGTCCGCCCAGTCGATCACGTGACGACGCAGCGCGCCGTCGTCGTCAGGCCATGCAGCCGCGAGCGCGGACGGGAGCGCGCCCTGCACCACCGGCACGCTCGCGGCGTCCACTACCAGCTTCACCAGCCCCGCGCCCGTGCGGAGCGTCGCGCGGCCCGCGAGCAGCGCCGCGCCGGCCATGCCCGCGCCGCCGCCGTACACCACGACCTTGCCGCGCGTCCCCTTGTGCGCCGACGCCGCGAAGGCGCGCGGCGCGGGCCGGCCCACGAGCGCGGGCGCGTCGCCCATCAGCGACGGATCGAGGCCGATGTCGAGCACCGCGATCGCACCCGCGCAGTCGCGCGCGACGAGCAGCCCGCGCTTGCAGCTGCCGAACGTCAGCGTGCAGTCCGCGCGCACGACGCCGCCCGGCATCGCGCCCGTCGTCGCGTCCAGCCCACTTGGCACGTCGAGCGCGACGACCGATGCGCCGAGCGTGCGCGCCTGCACGATGGCGCGGATGGCCTGCGCGGCCCAGCCGTGCGGCGCGCCGCTCGCGCCGACGCCCAGCACGCCGTCCACGACCACGCGCTCGGCGCCCGTCGGCGGGGCGCCCACGCCCGCGGCCAGCGCGCGTGCGCGCTCGAAGCGCGCGTCGTCGGTCTTGGGCTCGGCCGGCCCCCAGGCGGTGAGGCCGACGCGCACGCCGGCGCGCGCGAGCGCCGCGGCCACCACGTACGCGTCGCCGCCGTTGTTCCCGGGTCCCGCGTGCACCGCGACGCCGCGATCGAGCAGCGCGCCGAATCGCCGCACGATCTCCGACGCCGCCGCGGCACCGGCGCGCTGCATGAGCGCGCGCGACGGCGTGCCCGCATCGATCGCGGCGCGGTCGGCGGCGCTGGCCTCGTCCGCGCGCGTCACGCGCACCGCGGAAGTCGCAGCCGCATGCTCGGTCATGCGACGTGGACGCAAACGAAAGCGGCGGCCGGATGGGCCGCCGCTCGCGGGATGGGACGTCCAGGGCAGCGACGCCGCGCGCGGCTCACTTGTGCGAGGGCCCCACCGTGCGCCCGTAGCCGATCTCGCCGTTGTCGATGCGGATGTTGAAGCCGCACTCGGGATTGCTGCAGACCCACGCCTTGTACGTGATCGGCGCGCCGTCGCGGCCGTAGTCGCTGAGCGGGAGGAGCGTCCCCGCGCCACACTTGTGGCAGGTCGGTAGTTCGGTGGGCATCGGGGGATGCGGTGGTGGCGGAGCGCGGCGGCCACGCGGCGACCGGGCGGCGTCGCCGGTCGATCAGCCGAGCAGCGCGCAGTTCCAGGGATAGTCGCGCTCGAACGCCGTATCGAAGTCGAACACGCCGGCGAAGTCGTCGCGGGAGTCGTTGGGCTGGCTGATCAGCAGCCCTAGGTCGACGAGCGCGAACACGATGTCGCCGATGTCGTCCGTGGACCGGATCCCCCAGTGGTCCAGGACGAGGCGGGCGAGCACGCCGTAGCGCTCGAGGGCGAGGTCGCGGCACGCGCGCGCGAGCTCGGCGCCGGTGATGTGCCGCCGCTCGGTGAGCGTCTTCTGGCAGTGCTCCAGCGCCGACAGCACGAACAGGAACCCGCGCTCGTGAAAGCGGGGCTCGCGCAGTCGGATCTGGTCCATGATCCCGTCGCGGAACGCCAACTCGGACAACGTCAGATACTCCAGGTGCGACCTCGGTGAGCGAAACGCCCTGCCCGATCCTGCTCGACAACGCTCAATGGACGCGCGGCGGCGCGGCCTGCAACGCCGCGCCGCCGGTGCTGCAAACTGCCCCTCCGTCCCCCGCCCCGCAACCTCTGCACAGGGCACGAACGGGCGGCGCGACCCTTGCGGACCGCGCCCGGCCGCGGCGGGATCCCCGAAGGGACCCCGGCTCCGCGGCCGGCGCCACGGGCTCACGCCGGGCTCAGTGACTGACGCCCGCCGTCGCCGGATAGAGCGGGAAGCGGGCGGCCAGCTCGCGCACGTCGGACCGCACGGACTCCAGCACCGACGCGTCCTCGGGTGCCTGCAGCACGCGGTCGATCAGCTCCGCGATGCGCGCCATCTCGGCCTCGCCCATGCCGCGCGTCGTGACCGCCGGCGTGCCCACGCGGATGCCGCTGGTCACGAACGGCGACTGCGTCTCCTTCGGCA
Source organism: Roseisolibacter agri (assembly GCF_030159095.1). Lineage (NCBI taxonomy): Bacteria > Pseudomonadati > Gemmatimonadota > Gemmatimonadia > Gemmatimonadales > Gemmatimonadaceae > Roseisolibacter > Roseisolibacter agri. The sequence continues at coordinate 534,834 of NZ_BRXS01000004.1, read as the reverse complement.
CGGTGTTCTTGTTCACCGTGATCCCCGCCTTGTCGAGCGCCTGCTCCGCCACCTTGCCGGTCAGCCCGCGGTTGCGCAGGTCGAGCAGCATGAGGTGGTTGTCGGTGCCGCCCGAGACGACGTGGAACCCGCGCCGCACGAACGCCGCCGCCAGCGCCTGCGCGTTGGCGACCACGCGCTGGCAGTACGTCGCGAACTCGGGACGCAGCGCCTCGCCGAACGACACCGCCTTGGCGGCGATCACGTGCTCCAGCGGGCCGCCCTGCATGCCCGGGAACATCGCCTTGTCGATCGCCTTCGCGTGCTGCGCCTTGCAGAGGATGATGCCGCCGCGCGGGCCGCGCAGCGTCTTGTGCGTCGTCGACGTCACGACGTCGGCGAACGGCACGGGCGACGGATACGCGCCGACGGCCGCGAGCCCCGCGAAGTGCGCCATGTCGACCATGAAGATCGCGCCCACCTCGTCGGCCGCGTCGCGGAACTGCTGCCAGTCGATGGCCCGCGAGTACGCGCTGTAGCCGGCGATGATCATCTTCGGCTTGTGCTCGCGCGCCAGCGCGCGCATCTGCGCGTAGTCCAGCAGCCCGTCGTCGGTGACGCCGTACGACACGGCCCGGTACAGGATGCCCGAGAAGTTCACGGGCGAGCCGTGCGTCAGGTGGCCGCCGTTCGACAGGTCCATGCCGAGGAACGTGTCGCCCGGCTTGAGGAAGGCGAGGAACACCGCGGCGTTGGCCGACGCGCCGGAGTGCGGCTGCACGTTCGCGTGCTCGGCGCCGAACAGCTGCTTCACGCGGTCGATGGCCAGCTGCTCCACCTGGTCCACGACCTCGCAGCCGCCGTAGTAGCGCTTCCCGGGCAGCCCCTCGGCGTACTTGTTCGTGAGCGGGGAGCCCATCGCCTCGAGCACCGCCGGCGACACGAAGTTCTCGCTCGCGATCAGCTCCAGCCCCTCGTTCTGGCGCGCGATCTCCAGCTCGATCAGGCGCGCGATCTCAGGATCCGTCTCGGAGAGGGAGGCGCCCGGCGGGCAGCGGTCCCAGTCGGTCCAGTTCTTCACTCGAGCTCCTCGTGCGCGTGCCCGCCGGGGCCCTGCTCGCCCAGGCCGACGCGATGGTCGGGGTGGTGACGCGCGGCCTCCTCGGCCCGCGCCGCGTCCGTCGTCTCGATCTTCTCGATCCGGCGCTCGTGGCGCCCGCCGTCGAACGGCGTCGCCAGCCACGCGTCCAGAATCTGCTCCGCCTCCTCCTCCGAGAGGAAGCGCGCCGGCAGCACGAGCACGTTCGCGTCGTTGTGGCGGCGCGCCAGCTCGGCGATCTCCGGCGCCCATGCCACCGCCGCCCGCACGTGCGGGTGACGGTTGGCGGCGTACGACATCCCGAGCCCCGTGCCGCACATCAGGATGCCGCGCGCCGCCTGCCCGGTCGACACGCGGTCGGCCAGCGGGTGCGCGTAGTCGGCGTAGTCCGTGGAGGCGTCGCTCGACGGCCCGAGGTCGTCGACCGCGAAGCCGCGCCGCTCCAGCGCCGCGCGCAGCTTCTCCTTCAGCTCGAAGCCCGCGTGGTCGGCGGCGATCGGGATGGACTCCTTCATGGTGCCCTCAGCTCGCCTTGTTCGGCCACTGCGGCCACGTCTTCACCATGCTCCGCACGGCCGCGATGCGGCGCTCGGCCAGGCGGTCGGCGGCCTGGTACGTCGGGATGCCGTCCTGCTTCGCGATGTCGAAGACGTTCAGCACCGTGTGGTAGATCTCGTCCGCCTTGCGCAGCGAGCGCTCGCGGCTCCAACCGGCCAGCTCGCTGTAGACGTTGATCACGCCACCGGCGTTCGCGACGTAGTCCGGCGCATAGAGGATCCCCTTCGCCTCCAGCTCGTCGCCGTGCCGGTCCTCGAGCAGCTGGTTGTTCGCGGCGCCGGCCACGATCTCGACGCGCAGCTGCGGGATCGTGCGGTCATTGATCCCGCCGCCCAGCGCGCACGGCGCGTAGATGTCCGCCTGCTGGCCGACGATCTCGTCGGTCGCGACCGAGCGGGCGCCCGTCTCGTTCACCACGCGCTTCACGCGCTCGGCGTCGATGTCGGCGACGATCAGCTTCGCGCCCGCGCGGTGCAGCTCCTTCGCGAGGTGATAGCCGACGTTGCCGCAGCCCTGGATCGCGATCGTCTTCCCCTCCAGGCTGTCCGAGCCCCAGCGACGGAAGGCCGACGCCTGGATGGCACGGAAGACGCCGTGCGCGGTCACCGGCGACGGATCGCCCGACGCGCCCGCGAGGCCCGCGACGTAGTCCGTCTCCATGTGCACGAAGTCCATGTCGCCGGTGCTCGTGCCCACGTCCTCGGCCGTCACGTAGCGCCCGCCGAGCGAGTCGACGAAGCGGCCGTGCGCGCGGAAGATCATCTCGCGGTTCGGCGTCCGGTTATCGCCGATGATGACGCTCTTGCCGCCGCCGAGGTTGAGGCCGGCCACGGCGTTCTTGTACGTCATGCCGCGCGAGAGGCGCAGCGCGTCGACGATCGCCTCGGCGTCGGTCGCGTAGCTCCAGAAGCGCGTGCCGCCCAGCGCCGGGCCGAGCGTCGTATCGTGGATGGCGATGATGCCGCGGTAGCCGCTGGCCTTGTCGTGGCACACGACGACCTGCTCGTGGCCCATGCCGGCGATCGTGTCGAACAGCTGCAGGCTGCTGGAGTCGGCGAGGTCCGGCGCGTTGGTGCTGCGCGTCGGCGGGATGATGGCGGCGCTCGTCATGAGGCGGGAATCCTTCAGGCGTAGAGTTCGCGCGCGATCACCACGCGCTGGATCTCCGAGGTGCCCTCGTAGATCTCGGTGACCTTCGCGTCGCGCAGGTACTTCTCGACCGGGTAGTCGGTGACGTAGCCGTAGCCGCCGAAGATCTGGACCGCTTCGTCGGTGACGAACATCGCCGTCTCGCTCGCGAAGAGCTTGGAGATGGAGCTGAACTGCGTCACGCGCTCGCCGCGCTCCTTGGCGGCGGCGGTCGCGTGCAGGGTGGCGCGCGCCGCCGCGAGGCGGGTCGCCATGTCGGCCAGCTTGAACTGGATCGCCTGGAACTGGCGGATCGGCTGGCCGAACTGCTTGCGCTGGTCGGCGTAGTCGCGGGCGGCCTCCAGCGCCGCGCGCCCGATGCCGATGCTCTGCGCCGCGATGCCTAGCCGCCCGTGGTCGAGCGACTGCATCGCGTACGCGAAGCCCTGCCCTTCCTGCCCCAGCAGGTTCTCGGCCGGCACGCGCAGGTCCTCGAAGACGAGCTGCACGGTCGGCGACGCGCGCAGGCCCATCTTGTTCTCCTTCTTGCCGACCTTGAAGCCCGGCATGTCGGGCGTCACGACGAAGGCGGAGATCCCCTTCGAGCCGCGGCGCGCGTCGGCCGTGTCGGTGCGCGCCATCACGAGCACGACGAGCCGGTCGTACGTGCCCGACGTGATCCACGCCTTGGTGCCGTTGAGCACCCAGTGGTCCCCGTCGCGCACCGCCTGGCAGCGCAGCGACGCGGCGTCGCTCCCGCTGTCCGGCTCCGAGAGCGCGAACGCGCCCAGCAGCTCGCCGCGCGCCATCGGCTTCAGGTAGCGCTCCTTCTGCGCGTCGCTCCCCCAGTTGAGGAGCATCTGCGTCGGCAGCGAGTTGTGCACGCTCATCATCACCGCCGCCGAGGCGTCGGCGGCCGCGATCTCCTCCAGCGCCAGCAGGTACGACGAGGCGTCGAGGCCCAGGCCGTCGTACTCCTCCGGCAGCAGCATGCCGAGGAAGCCCAGCTCGCCCATCTGGCGCACGAGCGCGGGCTCGAAGTACTGGCGGCGGTCCCAGTCGGCCGCGAACGGCGCGATGTGCTCGCGCGCGAAGTCGCGCGCCAGGCGTTGGATCTCCCGCTGCGTCTCCGTCAGCGGCAACAGCGCGTCGAACATGTTCACGAAGCGTACGAATAGAACCCGCGACCGGACTTCCGGCCCAGCCACCCCGCCGCCACGTACTTCTTGAGCAGCGGGCACGGGCGGTACTTCGGGTCGCCGAGGCCCTGGTGCATGACCTCGAGGATCGCGACGCACGTGTCGAGGCCGATGAAGTCGGCCAGGGTCAGGGGCCCCATCGGGTGGTTCATGCCGAGCTTCATCACCGTGTCGATCGCCTCGGGCGTGCCGACGCCCTCCATGACGCAGTACACGGCCTCGTTGATCATCGGCATCAGGATCCGGTTGGCGACGAAGCCCGGGAAGTCGTTGACCTCGACCGGCGTCTTGCCGAGCGTGCGCGCCAGCTCCATCACCTTCGCGGTGGTCGCGTCGGAGGTCGCGAGGCCGCGGATCACCTCGACCAGCTGCATCACCGGCACCGGGTTCATGAAGTGCATCCCGATGACCTGCTCGGGGCGCTTGGTGCGCGCGGCGATCTCGGTGATCGCGATCGAGCTGGTGTTGCTGGCGAGGATGGCGTCGGGGCCCGCGAGCCGATCGAGGTCGCCGAACAGCTTGAACTTGAGGTCGACGTTCTCGGTCGCCGCCTCGACGACGAGCTCCGCGCCGTTCACGGCCGCGAGGTCCGTGTGCGTCGTCAGCCGGCCGAGCGTCGCGTCCTTGGCCGCGGCGTCGAGCGCGCCCTTCTTCACCTGCCGGTCGAGGTTCTTCTCGATCGTCTGCAGGCCGCGCTGCAGCGCCGCGTCGCTGACGTCGAGCATCGCGACGTCGAAGCCGCTCTGCGCGAAGACGTGCGCGATGCCGTTCCCCATCTGCCCCGCGCCGATGACCGCGATCGCGCGCCCGGTGGTGCCGTCCGCCATGCTAGAAGCTCCCGCGGCCGTCGGGCCGCGCGTCCAGTGAACCGTCGAGTGATCCGTGAAGGGTGGCGGGAGCCGCGCCGCGCCCACGCCGCCAGAGCCAGCCCAGCGCGAGCAGCATTCCCGCGGCCGCGGCCGCGCCGCCCTCGGGGCCCCACGCGCCGCCCGTGAGCCAGTCCGGTCCCGCGTCCACCACCTGATAGTCCGGCGTCGCGAGCGGCACGCCGCTCACCGCCGCGTGAAGCAACCCCGCCAGCGTCCAGTTCCACGCCAGGTGCGCCGCGAACGCCGCCCACAGGCTGCCGGTCGCCAGCAGCACGCTGCCCAGGAACACCCCCGCGAGCGCGACGATCGCCACCGAGCCGAGCGTGGCGTTCGGGTTCTGCAGGTGCAGCACGCCGAACACGCTGCTCGTGACCGCGAGCGCGACCGCCGGTCCGCCCGCCTCGCGCAGCACGAGGAACGGGTAGCCGCGCAGCAGCAGCTCCTCGAACAGCGCCGCGGGGGCGAGCATCGCGAGCATCGACGCCGCGCCGCCCCACCAGCTGCCGTCCGCGGTCGGCTCGGCGCGCAGCAGGCCGGCGCCGAGCATGAGCAGCGCGGGCACGCCGACCGCCAGCGCGCCGACCGCCGCGCCACCTGCGAGCGCGCGCGGCCGCAGCGCGTCGCGTCCCAGCCCGACGTCGCGCCAGCTGCGCTTCTCGATCCAGCGCAGCGCGACCACGTGCGCCAGCGCCGCGCCGGCGAGGCTGACCCACGAGTACACGATGAGGCGCGCGCCCGTCGTCGCGAACAGCGTCGCGGCCAGCGGCGACAGCACCGCGTCGGCGATCGCGCTGCCGGCGACGAACGCCAGCACGTAGCCCAGCAGCCGCCACACGGCGCCGGGCCGGCCGCCGTCGAACCCGACCCAGCGCGTCAGCGCCGACGACGATGGGCCGGTCGTGCTCAGCTGACCCGCTCCACGCTGAGCGCCACCGCGTCCCCGCCGCCGAGGCAGAGCGTCGCGAGGCCGGTCGCCTTGTCGCGGTCCTGCAGCGCGTGCAGGAGCGTCGTCAGCACGCGCGCGCCGCTGGCGCCGATCGGGTGGCCGAGCGCGATCGCGCCGCCGTTCACGTTCACGCGCTCGTCGGCCCACCCGAGGCCGCGGCCGGTCGCGAGCGCCTGCGACGCGAACGCCTCGTTGGCCTCGATCAGGTCGTAGTCGCCGATCGACGTGCCGGCCTTCTTCATCAGGTTCTGCACGGCCGTGATGGGCGCGAAGAACAGGTCCTGCGGATTCGTCGCGCCGGTCGCGTACGCCGTGATGCGGGCGAGGATCGGCAGCCCATGCGCGATCGCGTACGCCTCGCTCGTCACGACCAGTGCGGAGGCGCCGTCGTTCAGCGACGACGCGTTGCCCGCGGTGACCGTGAGATCCTCGGGCGCGGTGCCCTTGTCGGGAAACGCGGGGCGCAGCTTCGCGAGCGTGTCGGCCGTCGTGTCGGCGCGCGGGCCCTCGTCGCTGTCGACGACGGTCGGGCCCTTCTTGCCGGGGATGGTCACCGGCGCGATCTCGGCCGCGAACTTCCCGGCCTGCTGGGCCGCGATCGCCTTGGCGTGCGAGCCGGCCGCGAACTGGTCCTGCTCCTCGCGCGACACACCCGCCTTGCGCGCCGTGTACTCGGCGTGGCCGCCCATGTGGACGTCGCAGACGGCGCACCAGAGGCCGTCCTTGATCATCCCGTCGACGAGCTTCTGGTCGCCCAGCTTCACGCCGTTGCGCATGCCGTACATGTAGTACGGCGCGTTCGACATCGACTCCTGGCCGCCGGCGACGATCGCGTCGGCGTCGCCCGCCTTGATCGCCTGCGCCGCCAGCATCACCGCCTTGAGGCCCGAGCCGCACACCTTGTTGATGGTGAGCGCGGAGACGGTGGCCGGGATCCCGGCCTTCAGCAGCGCCTGCCGCGCCGGCGCCTGGCCGACGCCCCCCTGGATGACGTTCCCCAGGATGACCTCCTGGATCTGGTCGGCCGGGAGGCCGGCGCGCTCGAGGGCGGCACGAATGGCGACGGCGCCCAGCTCGGGCGCCGTGAGCGCGCTCAGCGACCCCAGGAACTTCCCGATCGGGGTGCGCGCGGCGCTGACGATGACGGGCTGGCGGGAGGTATCGGGCATCGGGAATCCGGGACGGTCGGCCAGGGAATGCCGGTCGGCGCACGGGGGCCTGCCCCGGCGCGCCCAGCCCGCGAAAGCTACCCGGCGCGCCGGACGGGTTCAACGGAGCGGACTGGGCGCTCCTCCCGCGCGAGCGGCGCCGGCAGCACGCCCCAGCGGCGCAGCCCCCACTGCATGCTCGGACCGATGAGCAGCGCGAACAGCAGCGTGCCGACGCCCAGCGTGCCACCGAGCGCCCACCCGACGCCCAGCACCGACAGCTCGATGAGCGCGCGGATGCGCCGCACCGGCCACCCGAGGCGCGCGGACAGCCCCATCGTCAGGCCGTCGCGCGGGCCCTTCCCCAGCCCGGCGGCGATGTAGACGCCCGTGGACCACCCGCAGAGCAGGATGCCGGAGAGGTGGTACGCGAGCCCCCAGGCCGGACCTGCGGCGGGCGGCACGAGCGGCAGCAGCAGGTCCGTGAACAGGCCGACGAGCACCATGTTCGCGATCGTCCCGGGGCCCGGTCGCAGCCCGAGCGGGAGCGAGAGGGCGACAATCAGCAGGCCGACCCCGATGCTCGCCGTGCCGATGCCGATGCCGAGCCGCAGGTGCAGCCCCTGATGGAAGGCGTCCCACGGGCCCACCCCGAGGCCGCTGCGCAGCATCAGCACCACGGACGCGCCCCAGCCGAACAGGCCGAGGACGAGCTGCGCCCAGCGGCGAGGGAGATCGGACGACGGACGGGCGGGCACGGCGGCGGGGCGCGGGGAGGCGGAACGGCGACGGGCGCCGCCACCCGAAGGTAGCGGCGCCCGTCGGCCGGCTGTACCACGGTCCGTCGGACGGCGTCAGAGCCCGATGGTCACGCGCCCGTAGACGTACCGGCCGTTGAAGCCGAACGGCGAGAACTGGTTGTAGGGGAAGATGCCGAAGTTCGCGTTCCCCGAGTTGGCCGCGGTGGAGTTGCGCCGGTCGCTGTTCTCGTCCGGGTACACGTCGAGGACGTTGTCCGCGCCGACCACGAGCGTCACGCGCGACAGGATCCGGAGCGAGGCGCTGACGTCGGTGATCCACTTGGCGCCGAACGTCTGGTCCGGTGCCGACGGCACGCCGGCGGCCGTCAGCGCGGTGCGCGTGGTGACCTCGCCGAAGCGCTGCGTGCGCGCCACGAGCCCGAAGTTGCGCAGGTCGTAGGTCCCCGACAGCAGGACGTTGGTGCGCGGCTGCCCCTCCTCGATGCGCGAGCGCTCCACACGGCCGAACAGCGCCTCCTGCTGGCTGCGCAGCGCCGGCGGCGTGCTGTCCACGCGCTGCACGACGGTGTAGTTGCGCGCGAAGCCGGCGGTGAAGCGCGCGAAGCCGGCGGCCTGGAGATTCAGCCCGTAGTTGGCGACGACGTCGAGGCCGCGCGTGCGCGTGTCGATCGCGTTGGTGAAGTAGCGGCCGCCCGTGGCGCCGAACGGCTGGAGCAGGGCGGCGACCGCGGCGCCGGTGAAGTTCTCCGACAGCACGATACGGTCGTCGATGTCGATCTGGTACGCGTCGACGGTGAGCGACAGGTTGCGCACCGGCTCCATCGCCAGGCCGGCGCTCAGGTTCACCGACTTCTCCGGCGTCAGGTCGGAGGCGCCCAGCACGCGCGCCTGCTGCGAGCTGACCGGGAACGTCTTGATCTCGAACGGCGTCAGGTTGCCGTTCACGTTCACGAAGTTGGTCGCGGTAGCGGAGTAGAACGACTGCTGCAGCGACGGCGCCCGGAACCCGGTGCTGGCGGCGCCGCGCAGCACGTAGCCCGGCGCCAGCGTGAAGCGCGACGACACCTTGCCGTTGGTGGTCGAGCCGAAGTCGCTGTAGTTCTCGAAGCGGCCCGCGACCGCGACCAGGAAGCGGTCGGTGACGTCGGTCTCGACGTCGGCGTAGACCGCGACGTTGTTGCGCGACTGGCTGGTGGCGTCGGTCGGGCGGAAGCCCGGGAAGACCTGCGCGCCCGGGGCCGCGCGCGTCGTCGTCGGCTGGCCGTTGGCGCCGATCACCCGCACGTCGCCGTCGCGGTACGAGTCCGGCTCACCCTCCTGGATCTCGTACCAGTCCATGCGGAACTCGGCGCCGGCGGCGGTGCGCACCGCCCGCACGGCCTGCGGCTGGAACTCGCGCGAGAAGTCGAGGTTCGTCGTCGACTGGCGGTCGATCAGCGTGCCGGCGTAGAACTCCGTCGGGCTCGCGTTCCCCATCGACGCGTTGTTGCTGTTCTCGATGTCGTAGCGGAACGAGTTGCCGCCGAAGACGGTGCTGAGCTCCGTCCGCCACCCACCGAACGTGGTGCGCGCGCCCGCGGTCGTGGAGACGTCCCAGATGCGCGACGTGATGAGGGGCAGGAAGCCGTTCGGGTAGAGCGAGCGCACCGTGCGGTCGTCCTGCGCGCGCCGGAAGAAGCCCGCCGCCTCGCCGTCGCGGCGGCTCACGCCGCCGAACGCGAACAGCTCCACGCCGTTCGCCAGCCCGTAGGCGCCGTTGAGGAAGCCCACGAGGTCCGTGGTCGCGGCGTCGCCCTGCCGGTGGTTGATCGGCCCCGTCAGGTTGGTGCGCGTCGTGTTGCTCGCCACCTCGGCGAACGACTGCGGGCGCGGATCGCCGAGGGTGCGGTTGGTGGCGTCGCGATCGCGGAACTCCACGCCGCCGTGCAGGAAGGCGTTCTGCGCGCGGTTCACGCCGCCGTTGAGCGACAGCTGCACCGTGCCGCCGTCGGTCGCCTTGCGGTCCGCGTTGAACTCGCGCGCGTAGGTCGTCTGCGTGCGGCCGGCGGTGGCGGAGAACTCGCCCACGCCGCTCGACTTGAGGATGATGTTGACGACGCCCGCGATCGCGTCCGAGCCGTACTGCGCCGCGGCCCCATCGCGCAGCACCTCGATCCGCTCGATCATGCTCGCCGGGATCGCGTTCAGGTCCACGGCCGCCTGCCCGCGCCCGATCGAGCTGTTGACGTTCACCAGCGCGCTGGTGTGCCGCCGCTTCCCGTTCACGAGCACCAGCACCTGGTCGGCGCCGAGGCCGCGCAGCGTCGCGGGACGCACGTGGTCCGTGCCGTCGGAGATCGTCGCCCGCGGGAAGTTCACGCTCGGCGCCAGCTGCTGGAGGATCTGCGCGGTCTCCACGCGGCCGGTGCTCCTGATCTCCGCCGCCGAGAGGACGTCCACGGGCACCGGCGACTCGATGACGGTGCGCGCCTCGGTGCGGCTGCCGGTCACGGCGACGGCCTCCAGCGTCGAGGCGGCGCGCTCGAGGCGGAAGTTGACCGTGGCGTTGCCACCGGCGGTGACGGTCACGCTGTCGCGCGCGACGGCGTAGCCGATCAGGCGGGCGCGCAGCTCGTAGCGCCCGGGGCGGAGGGCGAGCCGGTACGTGCCGTCGGAGCGCGTCGTCGCGCCGAGTAGGGTACCGGACACGGAGATGGTGGCGGCCTGGATGCCGCCGCCGTCCTCGCCGGTGACGCGGCCGCTCACCGCGCCGGTGGCGGGCTGCTGCGCGGGAAGCGCGGTGGCGCCGAGCAGCGCGGCCACGACCAGCCACGGTGCGTCGGCACGGGTTCGGAGCGGAGCTGCGGAGACCTGGGATCGGAGCATCGCGACCTCCTCGAGGGGATGGGGCTCGCCGAGCGGATGACTCCCGCTGCGCTAGCGTGCAGCCCGCGACGCGCGGCCGCAAGGCGAGCCCCACCGTTTCACGGGCGTTCGACACGCGATCCTTACGGCGCGAACGCGACGCGGGGCGGCCGCACCACCGTGCGACCGCCCCGCCTGCCGAACCCGCAACGCGTGAATCAGCTCGCCGACTTCGCCGCCGCCGCCTCGTCCGCGTCCGACACGGGCACCAGCGCGCGCGAGCGGATCTCGTCCGTGACCCGCGCGACGAACTGCTCCAGCGGCATCGCCTCCTGCTTCTCACGCCCGCGCGTGCGCACCGTGACCGTGCCCGCCTCGGCCTCGCGGCGCCCGAGCACGAGCATGTACGGCACCTTCATCGTCGCCGCCTCGCGGATGCGCACGCGGTAGTCCTCCGTGCTCGCGGCATCGTACACCACGCGCACGCCCGACTCCCGCAGCGTCGCCGCGACGCGCCCGGCGTACTCCGCGTAGTCCTCGGCGATCGGGATCACCGTCACCTGCTCGGGCGCCAGCCACACCGGGAACGCGCCCGCGAAGTGCTCGATGAGGATGGCGATGAAGCGCTCCATCGAGCCGCTGACGGCGCGGTGGATGACGACCGGCCGGTGCGGCGCGTTGTCGGCGCCGACGTACGTCAGGTCGAAGCGCTCCGGCGCCGCGTAGTCCAGCTGGATCGTGCCCAGCTGCCACGCGCGCCCGATCGAGTCGTGCACGTCGAAGTCGATCTTCGGCCCGTAGAACGCGCCGTCGCCCTCCTTCAGCTCGTACGGCTTGCCCGTCGCCTCCAGCGCGCCGCGCAGCGCCGACTCGGCGCGGTCCCACATCTCGTCGGAGCCGATGCGCTGCTCGGGGCGCGTCGCGAACTTGAGCGTCGCCGTCAGCCCGAACGTCTCGTAGTAGCCGAGGATGAAGTCCATCAGGAACTTCACCTCGTCGACGATCTGGTCCTCGCGCAGGTAGACGTGGCAGTCGTCCTGCGCGAACTGGCGCACGCGCGTGAGGCCCGACAGCGCGCCCGAGAGCTCGTTCCGGTGGAGCACGTCGAACGTCACGTAGCGCAGCGGCAGCTGGCGGTACGAGTGGCGCGTCGACGTGAAGTACAGGTGGTGCGAGGGGCAGTTCATCGGCTTGAGCGACATGTCGTGCTCGTTCGTCTCGTTGTCGAGGACGAGGAACATGTTCTCGCGGTACTTGCCCCAGTGGCCGGACTGCTCCCACAGCTTCTTCGTGAACAGCAGCGGCGTCTTGATCTCGAGGAAGCGCTCCTTCTGCCGCTCCTGCACGAAGTCGATGAGCGTGTTGTAGATCGTCGTCCCGCGCGGCGTCCAGAAGGCGGCGCCCGGCGCGACCGGGAAGAACTGGAACAGGTCCAGCGCCTTGCCGAGCACGCGGTGGTCGCGGCGCTTCGCCTCCTCGATGCGGTGGACGTGCGCCTCCAGCTCCTCCTTCTTGAAGAAGGCCGTCGCGTAGATGCGCTGCAGCATCTGCCGCTTGGAGTCGCCGCGCCAGTACGCGCCCGCCGTCGACATGAGCTTGAAGTGCTTCAGCCACGACGTGTCGGGCACGTGCGGGCCACGGCACAGGTCCACGAAGTCGCCGTCGCGGTACGTCGAGATGACCTCGTCGTCGGGGAGGTCCTGCAGGCGCTCGAGCTTGAGCGGATCGTCCCTGAAGACGACCTGCGCCTCGTCGCGCGAGACCTCGCGGCGCTCGAAGGCGAGCTTCTCCTGCACGACCTTGCGCATCTCCGCCTCGAAGGCCATCAGGTCCTCGGGCGTGAAGGGCGCGGCGACCTCGAAGTCGTAGTAGAAGCCGTCGTCGATGGCGGGGCCGAAGCCGATCTTGGCGTCGGGGCGCACGCGGCGCACCGCCGTCGCCAGCACGTGCGCGCCGGAGTGGCGCAGCACGGCGAGCGCCTCGGGGCTCTTGTCCGTGAGCACCTTGAACGCGCCGCCGCGGCGCAGCGGCGTGATCAGGTCCTGCACCTCGCCGTCCACCGAGACCGCGACCGCGGCCTTGAGCAGCCGCTCGCCGATGGACGCGACGACGTCGCGGGGCAGCGTGCCGGCGGGCACGGTGCGCGTCGCACCGTCGGGCAGCACGAGCGTGAGCGTCGGGGCGTCGGGCGACGGAGCGTCGGGGCGATCGAGGATCGAAGAGGACATCGAGGAGAGGCAGTGGCGACCCCGAGGGGTGGCCTTGTTCTTGCGCCCGCGCGGTCGCAGTGTAGCGTGGAATTCCGGCCGTGCGACGGGCCGGGAAACGCGTAAACTATTTGAGCATCTTCACCTCCGCCACACGGACCACCGCATGGCCACCATTCGCTACCGCGACCGCGAAAGCTCCACCTCCGGCGCCATCTTCGTCGCCGTCGGCGCGCTCGCGGGGCTCGCCGCCGGCGTGCTGCTCGCGCAGCGCTACGGCGGGCTGTCGGGCATCACGCAGAAGGTGCGCGACCGGTTCGGCGAGGCCGCGCTCGAGGACGAGGGCACGGAGCAGGAGCTCTCGGGCCGCCCGTCCGCGCACGACGTCCCCGAGTACGACGACGAGCCGCTCGGCGACGACGCCGACGAGGGCGAGGTGCTCGAGGAGCGCGTGCTCGAGGCCTTCCGCAACGATCCCGTGCTGAGCGAGCGCGCGATCGACATCGGCGCCATCGGCACCGGCATCATCGAGCTCACCGGCTGGGTGCACGCCGAGGACGAGACGCACCACGCGGTGACCGTCACGCGCGGCGTGCCCGGCGTCGACACGGTCGTCAACCGCCTCACGGTGCGCGACGACGAGGACCGCTTCGAGGAGCGCGGCCGCCGCTACGAGGCGGGCGACGAGGAGACGTCGCCGCGCTGGGAGGGGATGGGCATCGGCACCGGCCGCCCGCGCCAGGGCACCTCGGCCGAGGTCGACCGCCACGCCGACCCGAAGCCGGTGCTCGAGGAGCGCTGGCAGCGCGAGCAGCAGGCGCTGAAGGCCGCGGCCGACGACGTCGAGGGGCTGGCCGAGCGCCGCGCCTCGTCCACGGCCGACCTGGAGGGGGACCGCACGGGCGGCTCGCCGATCACCCCGACCGGCGTCCCGAAGGGCGACCACGTCGCCGACCCCGCCTCGGCCGACCCGGTGCTGCGCGAGCAGACGGGGCGGACGGACCGGAACATCCGCGCGGACTGAGGTCGGCCCAGGGGCCGTCCGAAATTCGGCGCTCCGCGCTCGGCGCTCGCCAAGTCGAACGGACTGGCCGAGCGCCGAGCGCGGAGCGCCGATCGTTTGTGGGATCCGCGTCCCCCGGCCCGAGCCTTGCCCCTGGGAACGGGGCCGGCCGCAGCGCCGGCGCTTTCCCCGGAGAGGAGGATACGGATGTCGGAACGCCACAAGCCGCACAACGGCCGTAGCACCAACGGCAACTTCAAGGTCAAGCAGACCGACGTGGACGACAAGCTCGCGGATCCGCAGGGCGCCGACTTCGTGCGCGACGACGTGCGCCTGGGTGGCGCGGTCGCCGACATCGGCCCGGACGCGGGGTACCGGGCGGACGACCTGCAGGCCAAGATCGACGCGAACCGCGACTGCGTGGACCGCTTCCGCAACCCGGACGCCGGCCCCACCAGCCACTCATAGACGGTCCCGCGCGCGGATCGCGCACGCGGCACCCCTCGCCCCTGCGGCTTCGGCCCGGGGGCGTTGTACTTTGGGGGATGGCCGACCACAGCTCCCCCGCCCCGCTCGACCTCCCCGCGACCTACGACGCCGCCGCCACCGAGCCCGCGATCTACGCGCGCTGGCAGGAGGCGGGCGTCTACACCGCGCAGCCCCGTCGCACCAACCGCCTGGACGGCGACCGCGACCCGTTCGTCGTGCTCATGCCGCCGCCCAACGTCACGGCGGTGCTGCACATGGGGCACGGCCTGAACAACACGGTGCAGGACGTCGTCACGCGCTGGCGCCGCATGGCCGGCGACGAGGCGCTCTGGCTCCCCGGCACCGACCACGCCGGCATCGCGACCCAGAACGTCGTCGAGAAGCTGATCGCGCGCGAGGAGGGCAAGACGCGCTATGACCTCGGGCGCGAGGCGTTCGTCGGCCGCACCGCGCAGTTCGTCGAGGAGACGGGCGGCGTCATCCTGCAGCAGCTGAAGGCGATCGGCGCGTCGTGCGACTGGTCGCGCACGCGCTACACGCTCTCGCCCGAGCTGAGCCTCGCCGTGCGCGAGGCGTTCGTGCGCCTCTACGAGCGCGGCCTGATCTACAAGGGCCACCGCGTCATCCACTGGTGCCCGCGCTGCATGACGTCGCTCTCCGACGAGGAGGCGGAGTTCCAGGAGTCGGCGGGCAGGCTGTATCACGTCAGCTACCCGCTCACCGACGACCCGACGCGCACCGTCACGGTGGCCACCACGCGCCCCGAGACGATGCTCGGCGACGTCGCGGTGGCGGTGCATCCCGAGGACGAGCGCTACCGCGACATCGTCGGCAAGACGGTGACGCTGCCGCTGGTGAACCGCCCGATCCCGGTCGTCGCGGACGAGTACACCGATCCCGCCTTCGGGACCGGCGTCGTGAAGATCACGCCCGCGCACGACGCGAACGACTTCGAGGTCGGCAGGCGCCATGCGCTGCCGATGCCGATCGTCATCGACGCGACGGGCACGATGAAGGAGGTCAGCGAGGCCGAGGGGCGCGTGCCGGCGGACATCGCGGGCCTCGACCGGTTCGCGGCGCGCGAGAAGGTGGTGGAGCAGCTGCGCGCGGCGGGGCGCCTGGTGAAGGTCGAGGCGCACCAGCACAACGTGCGGCACTGCTACCGCTGCGACACCGTCGTCGAGCCGCGCCTCTCGGACCAGTGGTTCGTGAAGATGGCGCCGCTGGCCGCGCCGGCGCTGGAGGCCGTGCGCTCGGGCGCGACGCGCATCCTCCCCGAGCGCTGGGAGGGCGTGTACGTCCACTGGCTGGAGAACATCCGCGACTGGAACATCTCGCGGCAGCTCTGGTGGGGCCACCGCATCCCGGTGTTCTACTGCGACGCGTGCAACTGGCACGACGCGCTGCGGCACGACGTCAGCGCGTGCCCGTCGTGCGGCAGCGCGAGCGTGCGCCAGGACGACGACGTGCTCGACACGTGGTTCTCGTCGTGGCTCTGGCCGGTCTCCACGCTCGGCTGGCCGAACGAGGACAGCGACGACCTGAAGGCGTTCTTCCCGTCCGACGTGCTCGTGACGGCCCCGGAGATCCTCTTCTTCTGGGTCGCGCGCATGATCATGGCCGGCTACGCGTTCAAGGATCGCACGTCGTTCCACACGGTCTACCTGCACGGCACGGTGCGCGACACGCAGCACCGCAAGATGTCCAAGTCGCTCGGCAACGGGATCGATCCCATCGAGGTCGTGCAGCGCTACGGCGCCGACGCGCTCCGCTGGACGGCGATCGCGGGCCTCGGCATGGGCGCGGACGTCATCCTCGACCACAACGACCTGGAGAAGTCGTTCGCGCCGGGCCGCAACTTCTGCACGAAGCTCTGGAACATCGGCCGCTTCCTGCTGCAGAACGTCGGCACCGAGGCGGTGACGCCGCTCGCCGACGTCGCGGCCGAGCGCCTCACGCGCGCGGACCGCTGGATCCTCGCGCGCCTGGACCAGGCGATCGCGGACTGCGACGCGGCGCTCGGCCCCGCGCGCCCGACGCCTGCAGGCGGCGTGTCGGCGCACGGCGAGTCGCAGTGGCGCGAGGGCGAGCACGCGGCGGGCCTGCGCCTGAACGAGTACGCCGAGGCGGCGCGCCGCTTCGTGTGGAACGAGCTGGCGGACTGGTACCTGGAGAGCACGAAGGGCCGGCTGGCCGGCGCGGGCGCGACGGAGGACGACCGCGAGGTCGCGCGCGCGGTGCTCGTGCACGCGCTCGACGGCGCGCTGCGCCTGCTGCATCCCGTGGTGCCGTTCATCACCGAGTCGCTCTGGCAGCGGCTGCCGGGCCGCGCGCAGGGCGAGTTCCTGACGGTCGCGAGCTGGCCGCAGGCGCGTGGCGCGGACGCATCGTCCAACGGCGCCGCGGAGTTCGAGCTCGTGCGCGAGGCGGTGAGCGCGCTGCGCGAGGTGCGCGCCGAGTACAACGTCGCGCCGGGCAAGCAGGTCGAGGCGATGCTCGTCGTGCGCGACGCGGCGACGCGCGCGCTGTTCGAGTCGGAGGCGGTGCTGGCGGGCCGGCTCACGCGCAGCACGCTCGCCGTGGCGGACGCGAAGCCCGCGGGCGCGGCGGCCACGAAGGTGCTCGGCGGCGGCACGGAGCTGGTCGTTCCACTCGGCGGGATCGTGGACCTCGACAAGGAGCGCGAGAAGCTGACGAAGGAGCTGGCGGAGCTCGACAAGCAGCTGGGCGCGCTGCGCGGCCGGCTGTCGAACGAGGGCTTCGTGTCGCGCGCGCCCGCCGCCGTGGTGGACGCCGAGCGGCAGAAGGAGGCCGACTGGTCGCGGCGCCGCGAGCAGCTGGCCGCGACGCTCGCCGCCATGGGCGGCGGCGCGTGACGCCGCGCGTGCAGCCATCGCGCGCGCGGCGCGCACTCCTCGGGCTCGTGACGCTGCTCCCCATCGTGGGCGCGGCGTGCGCGTCGCCCGGCGTGCCGCCGGGCGGGCCCGAGGACCGCTCGCCGCCGAAGCTCCTCCGCATCTCGCCGGACACCGGGGCGACCGGCACGCGGCCGAAGGAGGTCGTCTTCACCTTCGACGAGGTCGTGAGCGAGACGCCGCGCGGCGCCGGTGTGGGCGGCTCCGGCGGCGCGGGCACGGCGGGCGCCGGCGATCCGCTGGAGCCGCTGTTCATCGTCTCGCCGCGCGTCGGCTCGGTGGAGGTGGACTGGCGGCGCGAGCGCATCGCGATCCGCCCGCGGCGCGGCTTCCGCGACAGCACGACGTACACGATCACGATGCTGCCGGGGCTCGCGGACCTGCGCGACAACGTGCGCGACAGCGCGACGGTGGCCGTGTTCTCGACCGGGCCGGCGCGCGCGCGCAACCGCATCGGCGGCGTGGTGTTCGACTGGGTGAACGGCAAGCCCGCCGCGCGCGCCATCGTCGAGGCCATCGCGGCCGACAGCACGGTCTACTACACCATCGCCGACAGCGTCGGCCGCTTCACGATCACCAACCTTCCCATCGCGACCTTCCTCGTGAAGGGCGTGGTGGACGTGAACGCGAACCGCGCGGCCGACCCGCGCGAGGCGTTCGACACGGTGCGGGTGGCCTCGAACCTGGTGGCGCGCAACGATACCGCGGCCGCGGAGCTGTACGCCTTCGTGCGCGACACCATCGGCCCGCGCATCGTGACCGTGGCGCCGCGCGACAGCCTGTCGCTGCGCGTGACCTTCGACCGGCCGCTGCTCCCGTCGCAGCCGCTGCAGCTGGCGTCGTTCACGCTGCAGGCGGCCGACTCGAGCGTCGTGCCGATCACCGCGGTCAACACGTCGGCCGCCTTCGACTCCCTCGTCGCGCGGCGCGCGCGGGCGACCGCGGACTCGGCGGCGCGCGCACGGCCCGACACGGCCGCGCAGGCGCGGGCGCGGCGCGACAGCGTGGCGCGCGTCGACTCCATCGCCCGCGCGGCGCGCGACACGTCGGCGCGGCGCCGCATCCCGCCGCCGGTGATGCGCCAGCCCACGCCGACCACGGAGCTCGTGCTCACGCTGCAGGCGCCGCTGCGGCCGCAGGCCGCGTACCGCCTGACCGCGCGGCAGGTGCAGTCGCTCTCGGGCCGTCCACGCACGAGCGACCGCACGTTCAACACCCCAAAGGCGGAGCCCGCGCGTCCACCCGCGACGCCGGCCGACAGCGCGCGTCCGCCGGCGGCGGCCACGCCGCCGGCCGGCGCACCGCCCGTTCGCACGCCGCCTGCCGGCACGCCGCCGGCACCGCGCGACACTACGCGCCGACCTCCAACGCGCTCGTGAGCGCTCCGCGCCGCGCCCTGCCCGCCGCGCGACGCTTCCCCGCTCGCGGCTGAACGCCGACCCGCCCTCCGTGCGCGACGACACCGCTCCGCTGCGCCCCGCGGTCTTCCTGGACCGCGACGGCACCCTGATCGACGACGAGCACTACCTCGCCGATCCCGACCGCGTGCGCCTGCGCCCCGGCGCCGCGCGCGCGGTGCGCCGGCTGCGCGACGCCGGGCTGGCGATCGTCGTCGTCACGAACCAGTCGGGCATCGCGCGCGGGAAGTTCACCGAGGCCGAGTACGAGGCGGTGCGCGCGCGGCTCGACGAGCTGCTCGCCGCGCAGGGCGCGACGCTCGATGCGTCGTACCACTGCCCGCACCACCCCGACTTCGGCGAGGCGTGCAGCTGCCGCAAGCCGGGCATCGCGCTCTTCCAGCAGGCGGCGAGCGAGCACGCGCTCGACCTCGCGCGCTCGGCGTTCATCGGCGACAAGTACCGCGACGTCGCGCCGGCCGCGCGCTTCGGCGCGTACGGGGTGCTGGTGCCGTCGCCCGACACGCCGTACAACGACATGGAGCGCGCGCGCGACAGCTTCGCCGTCGCGACGACGCTCGAGGCGGCGGCCGAGCGCGTGCTGGCGCGCATGCGGGCGGCCGGCGGCGCGTCGTGAGGGCGCGCATCGCGGCGCTGGCGTCCGGCGGCGGCTCCAACCTCCAGGCGCTGCTCGACCACCTGGACGCGCTGGGCGACGCGCGCGCCGCGGACGTGGTGCTGGTCGCCGCCGACAAGCCGCAGGCCGGCGCGCTCGCACGCGCCAGCGCGCGCGGCATCGCGACGGCCGTGCTGCACGACCCGTCCGACGCCGACGCGCTGGACGCGCTGCTCCGCGCGCACGACGTGAGCCTGGTGGTGCTCGCGGGCTACCTGAAGCTCGTGCCGGCCGCGGTCACCGCGCGCTTCCACGGCCGCATGCTGAACGTGCATCCGGCGCTGCTGCCCGCGTTCGGCGGGCCGGGGATGTACGGGGCGCGCGTGCACCGCGCGGTGCTCGCCGCCGGCGCCCGCGTCTCCGGTCCCACCGTGCACTTCGTCGACGAGCACTACGATCGCGGTGCCATCGTGGCCCAGTGGCCGGTGCCCGTCTCCGCGCGCGACACGCCCGAGACGCTCGCCGCGCGCGTGCTGCGCGCCGAGCACGCGCTGCTGCCGCGCGTCGTGCAGGCCGTCGCCGCCGGCGCGGTCTCGCTCGACGCCGATGGCCGCGTCGCGGGCGCGTTCGCCTTCCCGCCCGACGTCCCTCCCTTCGCCCTGCCCGCCGCCTGGGCGCCCGCCGACGCGGGCCTCGACGCGGCGCTCACTTCCTGAGGCTTCTCGAGGCCCGATGCCACGCGCCCTCCTCTCCGTCTCCGACAAGTCCGGCCTCGTCGACCTCGCGCGCGCCCTCGCGTCGCTCGGCTGGGAGCTGATCTCCACCGGCGGCACGTCGCGCGCGCTGCGCGAGGCGGGCCTCACCGTGGCCGACGTCAGCGACGTCACGCGCTTCCCCGAGATGCTCGACGGCCGCGTGAAGACGCTGCACCCCGCGGTGCACGGCGGGCTGCTCGCGCGCCGCGACCTGCCCGAGCACATGGCCGCCATCGGCGAGCACGCCATCGCGCCGATCGACCTCGTGGTCGTGAACCTGTATCCGTTCCGCGAGACCGTCGCGCGCGGCGGCGTCACGCCCGAGGAGGTCATCGAGCAGATCGACATCGGCGGGCCGTCGATGCTGCGATCCGCCGCCAAGAACTTCAGCGCCGTGACCGTGGTGGTCGATCCCGCCGACTACGGCCGCGTGCTGGAGACGCTGCGCGACGGCGACGCGGCCGCCGGCGCGGCGCTGCGCCGCGAGCTGGCGGCCAAGGTCTTCGCGCACACGGCCGCCTACGACGCGGCGATCGCCGCGTGGTTCGCCGAGCAGGCCGAGGACCGCTTCCCGGAGCGGCTGTCGCTCGCGTTCGAGCGCGCGCAGTCGCTGCGCTACGGCGAGAATCCGGACCAGCAGGCGGCGTTCTACGTCGAGCGGAAGGGCGCGGGCCTGGGCGCGCTGGCGCAGAAGGGCGGCAAGGAGCTGTCGTTCAACAACCTCCTCGACCTCGAGGGCGCGCTGCTGGCCGCCGAGCCGTTCGCCGACGGCGAGCAGGGCGCGTGCTGCGCGATCATCAAGCACACGACGCCGTGCGGGCTCGCCGTGGGCGCGACGGCGCGCGAGGCGTACGAGAAGGCGCTCGCCTGCGATCCCGTGAGCGCCTTCGGCTCGGTGATCGCGCTCACCGTCCCGGTGGACGACGAGGCAGCCGAGCAGATCTCGCGGCTGTTCGTGGAGTGCGTCGTCGCGCCGGCGTTCAGCGAGGGCGCGGTCGAGACGCTCGGCCGCAAGAAGAACCTCCGCATCCTCGAAGGCTCGGCGCCGGCCGATCCGCGGGCGCTGGACTACAAGCGCGTGCGCGGCGGGCTGCTGGTGCAGGACCGCATGCCCGCGGCCGTCATCGGCGACGGGTGGAAGGTCGTGACCACGCGCCAGCCGACCGACGAGGAGCTGGCCGACCTGCGCTTCGCGTGGCGCGCGGTGCGCAGCGTGAAGTCGAACGCGATCGTGCTCGCCCGCGGCGGCATGACGCTCGGCATCGGCGCGGGGCAGATGTCGCGCGTGGACGCGTCGTTCATGGCCGCCCACAAGGCGCGCCAGGCCGGCCACGCGTTGGAGGGCGTCGTCCTCGGGTCGGACGCCTTCTTCCCGTTCCGCGACGGCGTCGACCAGGCGGCGGAGGCCGGCGTGCGCGCGATCGTGCAGCCCGGCGGCTCGGTCCGCGACGCCGAGGTGATCGAGGCGGCGAACGCGCACGGGATGGCGATGGTATTCACGGGGCAGCGGCTCTTCCGGCACTAGAGCGGCGGCCACGGCCGCTTTGCTCCCCTAAACCATCCCCGGCCGCTAACTTAGGCGCTTCGTTCCAGCCTCCCCGACCTCTCCGCGTCCCCGATGTCCGCCACCGTCCGCCCCGAGCGACTCGCCGCCGCCGAACGGGCCGCCAGCCAGGCGCCGAGCGCCGAACTGGATTACCGCCCGTCGTACGGCGCCGCCGCCGTCGTGTCGCTCGCCATCCTCGGGCTGTACCTGCTCACGCTGGCCCCGTCCACGGCCATGTGGGACGCCAGCGAGTACATCGCCGCGGCCTACGTGCTCGGGATCCCGCACCCGCCGGGCAACCCGTTCTTCATCCTCATCGGCCGCGTCTTCGCGATCCTGCCGCTCGGCGGGAGCGTGGCGATGAAGATCAACGTGCTCGCGGCCGTCTGCTCCGCGCTCTCGGCCGGCGTCTGGTTCCTCGTCGCCGAGCGCGTGCTCGTGAGCTGGCTGCCGCGGCGGTGGCAGCGCATCACCGGCGGCGCGGCTGCCGCGCTGCTCGGCGCCACGGCGTTCACGGTCTGGAACCAGAGCGTCGTCAACGAGAAGGTCTACACCGTCTCGCTGTTCTTCTTCGCGATCGTCAGCTGGCTGACGGTGCGCTGGTGCGACGAGCCGGACGGCCCGAAGGCGAACCGCCTGCTCGTGCTGGCCGCGTACCTCATCGGCCTGGGCTACACGAACCACCCGGCCGGCCTGCTCGTGGCGCCCGCCGTGGGCGCCGCGGTGCTGCTGCGCCGCCCCACGACGCTGCTCAACTGGCGCCTGCTCGTGCGCGGCGCGCTCGCGTTCGCGCTCGGCCTCACGCCGTTCCTCACGCAGCCCATCCGCGCGGCCCACTTCCCCGCGCTCAACGAGGGCGAGCCCACCGCCTGCACCACGCAGATCGCGGCGGACTGCACGTTCGACAAGCTCACCTGGACGCGCCTCAAGGCGAACATCGACCGCGAGCAGTACGGCAAGCCGTCGCTCTCCGAGCGGCAGGCGCCCTTCCCGGCGCAGGTCGGGATGTGGTGGCTGTACTTCAAGTGGCAGTGGAACCGCGACGCGCACCTGGAGCGCCAGGGCATCCAGAACGGCCTCGCGGTGCTCTTCCTCGCGCTGGGCCTGGTGGGCGGCTGGGTGCACTGGAAGCGCGACCGGCAGTCGTTCTGGTTCTTCGGGCCGCTCGTGTTCACGGTGACGTTCGCGCTCATCTACTACATGAACTTCAAGTACGGCGCGTCGCAGGCGCCGGACCTGGGGGGCTCGGTGCCGCGCGAGGTGCGCGACCGCGACTACTTCTACATCTGGAGCTTCTCGACCTGGGGCGTGTGGGCCGCGCTCGGCCTGATCTGGGTGTGGGAGTCCGTCGCCGCGGTGCTCGGCTCCGAGCGCGTGCGGCTGGGCCGCGAGTACGTGGACGTGCCGCGCGACCGCAGCTGGCTCGTCGCGTCGCCGGTGCTCGCGCTGGCGCTGATCCCGCTCGTGGGCAACTGGCAGCAGGCGTCGCGCGCGGGCCACGAGGACACGGCCGCCTTCGCGAAGGACCTGCTCAACTCGGTCGAGCCGTACGGCATCCTCGTCACGGTCGGCGACAACGACACCTTCCCGCTCTGGTACGCGCAGGAGGTCGAGGGCATCCGCAAGGACGTCCTGATCGCCAACACGTCGCTGCTCAACACCGACTGGTACGCGCGCCAGATGGTGCGCCGCCCGGTGTACGAGTACGACGCGGCCAAGGGCCCGGCGATCTACCGCGGCCAGCAGTGGACGAAGCCGAGCGGCCCGCCGCTCAAGCTGACGATGCAGGAGCTGGACGCGATCCCGCTGGGCTACGCGCTGCAGCAGCCGCAGACGTTCCAGAAGGACGGCATCACGGCGACCATCACGCAGCCGCAGCTCTACCGCGCCGACCTGCTGGTGCTGCAGATGATCAAGGACGGGTGGCCGGAGCGTCCGGTGTACTTCAGCCGCACGTCGGGCGGGTACGCGCAGGACCTGGGGCTGCAGGGCTACGTCCTGACGCAGGGCCTCGCGCGCAAGCTGACGGCGGCGCCCGTGGTCGCGGGACGCGACACCGTGGCGATCCCCGGCGAGGGCTACGTCGACCTGCCGCGCTCCACGGCGCTCTGGACGCAGGTGTTCGAGGGGCCGAAGGCGCTCATCAAGCGCGGCGACTGGGTGGACGTGCCGAGCGTCGGCATTCCCGACCTGTACACGATCACGGGCATCATGATGTCGGAGGCGCTGCAGCGCGCCGGCCGCCCGCAGGAGGCGCAGCGCATCTTCACGGAGGCCGAGCAGGTCGCGCGCGCGACGCGCCGGACGCGCGAGTTCGGCTTCGACCGCGCGTCCACGCCGTCGCTGGTGCCGCAGGAGAGCCCGCTGGAGCCGCTGATCCCGGCGGACACCGCGGCGCTGCCGGGGACGAAGGGCGCGGCGCCCGCGCCGAAGACACCCTGACGTTCCCGCATCGCGAGTGACGCAGCGCACGAGGGGCCGTGGCCGACCGGGTCACGGCCCCTCGGGCGTCGGGGGACGTCGCCGCGGCGGGGCGTCGCCGGTGCGGCGCTTGCGAGCATCGCGGGTGGTGCGCCGCAGCGCGCGGACGAATGCCCGCGCCCGCCGGCGCCTGCCCCGGAGGTCAGATGCACGACGCCCAGCCCCCCGCGCCCGAGTTTCCCGGGCGGGACTCGCACGCTGCCGACGCGCAGACCGACCGGCGCCGGCGCCGCGTCCTGGGCTCGGGCGACGCGAACCCCCGGCTCGCCGCCGCGCAGTACGTCGCGCGCCACCGGCTGGAGCCGTTCTACCGCGCCCTCGGCGGGCTCGCGATCGCGGTCTTCGGCGGCGAGGCGACCGTGGTGCCCCACCTGCGCCAGGACGGCCGCTATCGCCGCCTGGTGTTCGTGGTGGACGCCGCGTCGGCCGAGGCGAGCATCGACTACGCCGCGTTCCTGCCGCTGGAGCAGGCGTTCTGGACGGCGTACGCGCACGTCCCGAAGCCCGACGTCCCGCTGATGGTCGCCGTGCGCCCGGCGCGCGGCTGGTGCCGCACCGAGGCGCTCGCGCCCTTCTTCGTGCACCTGGCGACCCCGGACGACGCGACCTGAGGGGTCGCGCCGGCGGCCCGCTCAGCGACCGTCCGCGAACTGGAGGCAGACCGGCGCCGGCACCGTCACGCTGGCGCCCGTGGGCGTGAGGTGCCCCGTCGCCTCCTCGATGCGGAACGCGACGACCGAGTCCGAGCGCTGGTTGGCGGCCAGCAGCAGGCGCCCCGCCGGATCGAGGGCGAAGTTGCGCGGCCACCGCCCGCCGGTGGGCACCGTCTGCGCGAGCGACAGCCGCCCGTCACCGGCGACCGCGAACACCGCGAGCGTGTCGTCGCCGCGGTTCGACGCGTAGACCGTGCGGCCGCCCGGATGGACGTGGAGGTCGGCCGGGAAGTTGTCGCCGGTGGCGCCCGCCGGCCGCGTGGAGAGCGCCTGCCGCTCGCGCAGCGCGCCCGTCGCGGGATCGTAGTCGAGCGCGACCAGCGTCGAGTCCAGCTCGTTCACGACGTAGAGCGTGCGGCCGTCCGGCGCGAAGGCGAGGTGGCGCGGACCGGCACCGGGGCGCAGCGCGAGCGGCGGCTGCGCCGCGGGGCGCAGTGTCCCCGTCGCGGCGTCGAAGCCGTAAACCAGGATCCGGTCGATCCCCAGGTCCGCGGTCAGCGCGAAGCGGTTCGCGGGATCGAGGACGATGCAGTGCGCGTGCGGCGCGGTCTGCCGCTGCGCGTGCGGGCCCCGCCCCGTGTGCTGGACGACGCTCGTCGCCTCGCCCACCGAGCCGTCGGCGGCCAGCGGGAGCACGGCGACGCTGCCGCCGACGTAGTTGGCCACCAGCAGGTACCGCCCCGTGCGGTCGACCGAGACGTAGCACGGCGCCCCGCCCCGCGAGGCGCGCGCGCCGCGCGGCGCCAGCGCACCCGTCGCCGCGTCGCGCGCGAAGCCGGCGACCGCGCCCGAGGCGGCGCCCGCGAACTCGGTCAGCTCGCTCGCGGCGTAGAGCGCCCGTCCATCCGGCGCGAGCGCGAGGTACGACGGGTTCGCCACCTCGGCCGCCACGCCCCCGTCGAGCCGCATCGCGCCGGTCGCGCGGTCCACCGCGAGGCGATGGATCCCGCGGCTGGTCGTCCCGGCCGTGTACGTGCCGACGTACAGGCGCCACTCGCGGTCGTCTTCGCGGCGGCCGGCCGTCGCGCAGCCGGCGAGGCCCAGCGCCGTGGTCGCGAGGAAGTCGCGCCGGGTGTACGGCTGCGGATCGCGCATGCGGTGCCTGTGGATGCCTTACGGGTGCGGTGCGGGAGCACGTCGGGTGCGAGCGGCCTGGAGACGCGCGAGGGAAGGCGCGTAGCTACGCCCCGCGCACGGTGGCGCGCAACGGGTTGCGCCGACCCCATCGCTCGGCCATACTTCGGCCCTGGCACCGCCCTCTGGAGGGCTGGCCGAATGGCTAAGGCAGCGGTCTTGAAAACCGCCGTCGCGCGAGCGACTTCAGGGTTCGAGTCCCTGGCCCTCCGCTGCCGGCCGGCCCCGACGGCGGCCCCGAATTCTGGAGAGATGGCCGAGAGGCTGAAGGCACCGGTTTGCTAAACCGGCATAGTGGGAAACCGCTATCGAGGGTTCGAATCCCTCTCTCTCCGCTCCACGCAGACGCCGCCCAGCGATGGGCGGCGTTCTGCGTTGCGGCCCGTGCGGCACGCGCTGCCCGCGCACGGGTCAGCCGGTCGGCACCCGGATGGCGAGGTGATCGCCCTTCCGGACCCGCATGGTCTGGCTGTGCAGGTCGAGCGCGCCTTCCGGGTGCACGAAGAACTCGAGCGACTGGCCGCCCAGCACCACCGACTGCGGGAAGCGGAGCGTCGCGCGACTGTTCGCCGCGACGTCGCCGAGCCGCACGTCGAATCGCCCCTGTCGCGCGTACACCGTCACCTTGCGACGGCTGGGATTGTCGACGGTCAGCGTCGCCTCGGCCAGCGCCTCGGGCGCGAGCACCTCGGTCATCGGCTCGGCCGGCGTCCCGCCCTCCGGTGGGACGACGAGCGCGATCCGCACGGGCGCCTGGAGCTTGAACTCCTGCGACTGCAGATCCGCCGCCTCCCCCTCGGGGTGCACGAACAGGTGCACGCGCTCCTTTCCGCGCACCGCCACGCCCGGCAGCGACAGCGACTTCGTCTCGTAGGGCGGGACGACGCCGAGCCGCCGATCGAACCGACCGTACTCGAGGAAGACGGCGACCGGCACCTTGCGCTGGTTCTGCACGGTGACGGCGTTGAAGGTGTCGATCGTCACCGCCGGCGGCAGCTGCCGTGGCGGCGGCTGCCGTGGAGGGTTCTGGCCCCATGCGACGCCGGTGACCAGTGCCAGCCCGAGCGTCGACGCGATGATGCGGACTCTCATGGTGTCCTCCTCTCGTTGCGGTCGCCTCGTCCGCGGACGGATTCCGACAGGAGCCGCTGCCCGGCGGCCGCGACGTGCCGCCGCGTCGCGTCCACCGCGTCCGGGTTGACGGAGATCGGGTCGACTCCCGCGCGCACGAGGTACTCGGCGTACTCGAGGTACACGCTCGGCGCCTGGCTGCGGATCGGGCAGCGCGCGCCGAGGCGGCGGCACCAAGATGCATGTGCTCGGGCAACCACGAAACCACCGGGCGCCCCTGCCCCGCCGCCTCAGTAGCCGACCGCCATCCCGTCCTTCCGCGGGTCGCTCCCCGCCGCGAAGCCGCGTGGGAGCCGCACGATCGCCTGCGCGCCGCCGAACGCGATGGTCGGCTGCTCGATGAGCACGTGTCCCATCGCCGTCAGCGCCGCGCGCACGCCGTCGGTGAACGGTGGCTCGAGCGCCACCCGCAGCCCGTCGTAGTGCCGGAAGCGCGGCGCGTCGATCGCGGCCTGCAGGTCCATGCCGAACACGAAGTGGTTGAGCAGGAACTGCACGTGCCCCTGCGCCTGCACGCCGCCGCCCATCAGCCCGAAGCTCATGTACGGCTCCTCGCGGCCGTTCACGGTGCGCGTGACGAAGCCGGGGATCAGCGTGTGGAACGGGCGCTTCCCGGGCGCGACGGTGTTCGGCAGTCCCAGCGTCAGCGTGAACCCCGCGCCACGGTTGTGCAGCGCGAAGCCGGTGCCCGGCACCACGATCCCCGAGCCGAAGTAGTCGTAGTTCGAGTTGATGAACGAGACCATGTTCCCCTCGGCGTCCGCGACCGCGAGGTAGATCGTCTCGCTCTTCGTGCGCAGCGGGCCTGGATCGACCTGCTCGCGCGCCCGCGCCGGATCGAGGTGACGCCTGCGCTCCGCGACGAACGCGTCGGTCAGCAGCTGCTCGGCCGGCATCGCGAGATGGTCGGCGTCGCCGACGAACCGATCGAGGTCCGCGTACGCGAGCTTCTTCGCCTCAATCAGGTGGTGCAGGTAGGCCGGCGAGTTGTGCCCCATCGCCGCGAGGTCGTACGCCTCCAGGATGCGCAGCATCTCCAGCGCCGCGATGCCCTGGTTGTTGGGCGGCAGCTCCCACACGCGATGGCCGCGGAACGGCACCGAGATCGGCGTCACCCACGACGGCGCGTTGCGCCGCAGGTCCTCGAGCGTGACGAAGCCGCCCAGCGCGGCGAGCCGCGCGACGATGCGCCGGCCGAGCGCGCCGCCGTAGAACGTGCCGATGCCGCTGTCGGCGATCGCCTGCAGCGTGCGCGCGTAGTCGGGATTGCGGAACCACTCGCCCGCCTTCGGCGCGCGCCCGCCGGGAAGGAAGGTCGCGGCCGCGGCGGAGTCGCGCTGCAGGAAGGCCGTCTCGTTCGCCCACTGCGCGGCGATGATCGGCGAGACCGGGAAGCCGTCGCGGGCGTACGTGATGGCGGGCTGCAGCACCTGCGCGAGCGTGCGCCGCCCGTGCGTGCGCAGGAGCAGGTCCCATCCCGCGAGCGCGCCGGGCACGGTCACGGACATGACGCCCTGCTGCGACCCGGCGCGGAAGCCGCGCGCCTGCAGCGTCTCGCGCGTCATCAGCGAGCCGGCGCGTCCGCTGGCGTTGATGGCGACGAGCTTCCGCTCGCGCGCGAGCCAGACGATCGCGAACATGTCGCCGCCGATGCCGGTCATGTGCGGCTCGGTCACGCTCAGCACCGCGGCCGCGGCGACGGCGGCGTCGACGGCGTTGCCGCCCCGGCGCAGCACCTCGAGGCCCGCGGCGGAGGCGAGCGGCTGGCTCGTCGCGATCGCGGCGCTAGGCGCGTAGACGGTGGAGCGGCCCGCCATCGAAGTCGGGCGCTGCGCCGGCAGCGGTGCGACGGCGACCGACGCGAGGGAGAGCAGCGCGGCGGCGACCGCGCGCAGGATGGTGCGGGACACGAGCGCTCCGGCGATGAAGGGGGTGGACCGTGAAGCTGCGGCCGTGTCCCGCGCGCCGCCACCGCCTCGCGCGGCGCTCAGGTTGCGCCGCCGCGCAGCGCGGCCTGGAACGCCGCGCGGAAGCGCCGGCTCACGGAGAGCTCGGTCCCGCTCTTCAGCAGCACGCGCCCCTCGCCCGAGTCGAGCGGCACGAGGTGCCGCACGTACCGCACGTTGACGAGCGCCGACCGGCTGACCTGCGCGAAGCCGCTCGCGGTGAGCCGGTCGGCCACCTGGCGCAGCGGCGTCCGCCACATGAAGCGGCCGGCCGTCGCGTGCACCCGGACGTAGTTGTCCGCCGCCTCGATCCACTCGACCTCCGCCAGCGCGACGGCGTGCACGCGCCCGTCCTTGCGCAGCAGCAGCCGCGGCTCCACCGGCGCGGCCGGCCGGCCGTCGGTCGGCGTCGCGGCCAGGCGCGCCGCCACCGCACGCTCCCACGAGCGCAGGAAGCGCCGCTCGTCGAACGGCTTGAGCAGGTAGTCGACGACGCCGAGGTCGAAGGCGCGCACGGCGTACTCCTCGAACGCGGTCACGAGCACCGTCGCCGGCGGTGCGGCGAGCGACGCGCGCGCGAGCACGTCGAACGCGTCGCCGCCGGGCAGGTTGACGTCCAGGAAGACGATGTCGGGCTGCGTGTCGCGCAGCAGGCGCACGGCGTCGGGCGCCGACGTCGCCTCGCCGACGAGCGTCGCGCCGGGCGCCGCCTCCACCATGCGGCGCAATCCCAGCCGCGCGATCGGCTCGTCCTCGACGATCGCGACCCGCCATTCGCGCGGCACGTCACGCGACGTCTCACGCGACATCGTCCTCGCCCTCCGCATCGCGATCGCCGTCGACGGGCGCCACGTGGTACGGCAGCGAGACGGTCGCCCGCGCGCCGCCGTCGGGGCGCGGCGCCAGCGTCAGCATGCCCTCGTCGCCGTAGAGGTGCGCGAGACGGCTGCGCGTGGACCGCAGGCCTATCCCCTCGCGCACGTCGGAGGGCACGTCGTTCGCGCCGTCGTCCTCCACCGTCAGCTCGAGCCGTGCCCCGCGTCGGACCGCGCACACGCGGATGCGATGGGCGCCCGTGCGCGTCGACACGCCGTGCTTGATCGCGTTCTCCGCCAGCGGCTGCAGGATCAGGTCGGGCACGTACGCGTCGAGCACCTCGTCGGTCGCGTCGACCTCCACCACGAGCCGGTCGCCGAAGCGGAGCCGCTCGACGTCGAGGTAGTGCGCCAGCAGCTCCAGCTCGTCGCGCAGCGGCACCTCCGCGAGGCCCGCCCGCGCCAGCGTCGCGCGCAGGAAGTCGCCGAGGTGCACCACCATCGCGCGCGCGGTCGCGGGATCCTCGGTGATCAGCACCGAGACCGCGTGCAGCGTGTTGAAGAGGAAGTGCGGGTGCACCTGCATCTTGATCGCCTGCTCGCGCGCCTGCGCGACGTCGCGCTCCAGGCGCGCCGTGGCGAGCGCCGCGCGGTGTGAGCGCTCGACCGCGTCGTACGCGGTCACCGCGGCGACGATGCAGCCGTACGTGACGAAGCCCACCATCGCGTGGCCCACGGGGCTCAGCACCTGGCGCCAGAAGCCCGACGTGCCGGCGCCCGCCGCGACGAGCGTGCGCGAGATCGTCTCCCAGAAGCTGCCGAGCAGCACGACGCACCCGAGGGCGGCCCCCAGGTGCACCACGAGCGCTCGCGCGAGCCGCGCGCGCACGATCGGCACGCGGCGGGTGAGGCGGATGACGGTCGGCGTCAGCACCGCCCACAGCATCCAGCCGACGAAGGTCGGGACGACCAGGATCCAGTTGCGCCGGTCAGCCCGCAGGTGCACGAGCTGCGTCGCCGACTGGAGCAGCGCGACGGTCGCGGCCACCAGCCAGATCGCGATGATCTTCCGGAACGAGATGGGCGATGCGGAGGCGGTCACGACTCCCGTGGGTGGAGGGCCGGCGCGAATTACGCCCCGCGCACCGCCTGCCTCAAGAGGCGCGGGACGACCGGCGGAGATCCGTGGCGAGCGGCGCGCCCGCGCCCGTCCGCGCGCCGCTCGCCACGCTTTCCCGCCGCTCCTCCCCATTCGATTGCGCGGGGTCGCGCCGCGGCCGTACGGTCGCCGACATGAAGAGCCACCTGACCCCCATGCTCGCCGTGCACATCGCCGGCGGGGTCCTCGCGGTGATCGCGGGCTACGGCGCGCTCCTGGCGCGCAAGGGCGGCACGTTGCACCGGCGCGCCGGCTGGGCCTTCGTCGCCGGCATGCTCGTGATGGCCCTCGGCGCGACGATCGTCGGCATCGACCGCGGGAAGTACGGCAACGTGCTCGCGGCGGTGCTCGTGACCTACCTCGTCGCGACGGCGGTCACGACGTTCCTCCCCGACGCGCCCCGCATCGCGCGCCTGAACGCCGCGCTGCGGATCGCCGCGCTGCCGCTGGCGCTGGCCTTCGTCGCGGGCGGCGTCGCCCGGCTCACGATCGCGACGGAAAGCGAGGGCGGCGTGCCGGCGCGCTCGATCGCCGTCGCGAGCTTCCTCAACGCGCTGGTGATGCTGCTCGGCTGGTGGGGCGACGTGCGCGTCGCACGCCGCGGCATGCCGCGCGGCCCGGCGCGCGTGCGGCGCCACCTCTGGCGCATGTGCTTCGCGACCTTCGTCGCGTCCGGCTCGTTCTTCCTGGGTCAGCCGCAGGCCGTGCCCGCGCTGCTGCGCGTGAAGCCGGTGCCGACGGTGCTCGCCCTGCTGCCCCTCCTGCTGATGCCCGTGTACCTCTGGCGCTACCGCGATCGCCGTCGCCGCGCGGCCGCGGCTCCCACCACTGACATCCGTCTCCCCGCATGAAGCAGAACGTCTCGCTCACCGTCGCGTCGCTGCTCACGATCGTGCTCTTCACCGTGCACCTCGCGCACGACTTCATCTACGGCCTCGACGCGATGACCCGCGCCGGGACGTTCACCTTCCTGGCGATCGTGCTGGTGTCGACCTACGGCACCCTGGAGCTCGCGGGGCGGCGGCTGGGCTACGTCGTCACGCTGCTGCTCGGGCTCCTCGCCGCGGGGCTGCCGGTCCTGCACCACGTGGGCGGACCGCGCAGCGCCGGACGCGGCTTCTTCTTCGTGTGGACGCTCCTCGCGCTCGGCACGACCGGCGCGCTCGGCGCCGTGCTCTCGCTGCGCGGCCTCTGGAGCACGTTCCGCCGTCGGGAGGCTCGCTAGGAGGTCGCGGGTCCGCGCGTGCCCAGCTCGCGCACGAACGCCGCGATGCGCGCGCGCAGCCGCGCGACGATCTCGGGATGCTGCTCCGCGACGTCGTATCGCTCGCCCGGATCGACGTCGAGATCGTAGAGCTCCGGCACCGGCGCGGCGCCCGCGGCCACGCCCGCGCGCCCGCGGTTGGTGAGGCGCAGCTTCCAGCGCACGTCGCGCACCGCCTCCACGCTGTCGTTCCACATGTAGAACAGCTCGGTGGTCGGCGTGGGCCCGCGTCCCGCGAGCATCGGCAGGATGTCGTGGCCGTCCACCACGCGGTCGCCGGGAACCCGTGCGCCCGCGGCGCGCAGCAGCGTCGTGTAGAGGTCCATCGTCGTCGCCAGCTCGCCGCTCGTGCGGCCCGCGGGAATGCGCGCGGGCCAGCGCACCACCGCGGGCACGCGGAAGCCGCCCTCGTACGTCGAGAACTTCGCGCCGCGGAACGGCCCCGCCGAGCCGCCGTCCCACGGCTGCATCCCGTTCGCGACGTGCGCCTTCGGGATGCTCTGCCACGGGCCGTTGTCGCTCGTGAAGACGACGATCGTGTTCCGCTCCACGCCGGCCTGCCGCAGCGCCGCCAGCAGGCGGCCGACGTTCGCGTCGAGCTCCTCGATCACGTCGCCGTACGCGCCCGCGCGCGAGCGGCCGCGGAACGCCGCCGACGGATGCAGCGGCACGTGCGGCATCGTGTACGCGAGGTAGACGAAGAACGGCCGCCCGCGCGACTCGCGCACGACGCGGATCGCCTCGTCGGTGAAGCGTGTCGTGTGCGTCGACTGGTCCGTCGGCTGCTCGACGATGCTCGTGTCGCGCAGCAGCGGGAGCGGCGCGTAGCCCTGCGCCGCGTCCATGTCGTTCGAGTACGGCACGCCGAAGAACGTGTCGAAGCCGTGCGCGGTCGGCAGGAACCGCGCGCGCGCGCCGAGGTGCCACTTCCCCACCGCCGCCGTGCGGTAGCCCCGCGCGCGCAGCGCCTCGGCCATCGTCACCTCGCTCGCGGCGAAGCCCGTGTCCGCCGACGGGAAGAGCACGCGTGTCAGCCCGGTGCGCGCGGCGTAGCGGCCGGTGAGCAGCGCGGCGCGGCTCGGCGTGCAGACCGAGGCGGCGGCATAGAACGACGTCAGGCGCACGCCCTGCGCGCCCAGGCCGTCGATGTGCGGCGTGCGGATCGACGGGTGGCCGTACGACGAGAGGTCGCCGTAGCCCAGGTCGTCCGTGAAGACGACGACGATGTTCGGCCGCGACGCGGACGCCTGCGCCGCAGCGGACGTGGGGCGCGCCGCGCTCGCGACGACGAGGAGCGCGAGGACCGCGGCGCGCAGGATCGGAACGACGGGACGGAGCACGGACGGGCGGCTGGAGTGAGCCGCGAAGCTTAGGGCGCGGCCGCCGTCCCGCCAGCGCCCTGGCACCGCCCGTTCGCCGTCAGTCGCGCATCCAGTGACAGGTGTAGCCGTTCGGATGGCGCTGCAGGTAGTCCTGGTGCTCCGGCTCCGCGCTGTACCACGTCGCCGCCGGCTCGATGGTCGTCGTGATCGGCCGCGGCCACTTCCCCGCGGCGTCCACGCGCGCGATCACGCGCTCGGCGATCTCGCGCTGCTCGGGCGACTGCGGGAAGATCGCGGAGCGGTACTGCGTGCCCACGTCGTTCCCCTGCCGGTTCTTCGTCGTCGGGTCGTGGAGCTTGAAGAACCACTGCTCCAGCAGCGTCTCGTAGCTCAGAACGTCCGGATCGAAGGTGATGCGCACCGACTCCGCGTGCCCCGACTTGCTGTCGTGCGTGTCGTGGTACGTCGGGTTCTCGAGCCAGCCGCCCGTGTAGCCGACGTCGGTGTCGAGCACGCCGGGCACCGCGCGCAGGATCTCCTCGACGCCCCAGAAGCAGCCGCCTGCCAGGACGGCGATCTCGGTGCGCTGGGCGGTGGCGTCGAGGCCAGCGGTCGTCGTGGGGGCGTTCGTCTGGGGCGTCGTCATGTTCGGAGGCGCGAAGGGTGTCGCCGGGTCGGCAGGCGTGATACACCGTCGGCGTGGCGCAGGGTTCGTGCGCGTCCCGACGGCGCGCCCGGACCCGGTATCTTTCCGGCATGACACTCAACGACCGGCAGCGCCTCGCCCTCGCGATCGTCGCACCGCTCCTGGACGCGGCCCCCGACGGCCGCGCCGAGACCACGCTGCTCGAGGAACGGCTGGCGGCGGAGATCCCGCGCGGCTCGCGCGGCCTGGCGAAGATGCTGCTCACGCAGCTCGGCAAGAAGGGCGCGATCACCTTCCGCTGGGTCAACGCGAGCTTCCGCGTCGAGCTCCTGCCGGCGGGGCGCGAGGCGCTCGGCGCTGGGGGCCGCTAGACTTCCGGACAGCGGGCCCGCCAGCACCTCGGCGGACCCGCTTCGCCGTACCCACTCCGCATTCCCAGCCCGCGCCCGATGGCTACCGTTCCCCGTCTCCGCTTCGCCCCGTCGCCGACCGGCTACCTGCACGTCGGCGGCGCGCGCACCGCGCTCTTCAACTGGCTGTACGCGCGCAAGCACGGCGGCCAGTTCCTGCTGCGCGTCGAGGACACCGACCGCGCGCGCAGCACGGACGCCTCCACGCGCGCGATCTTCGAGGGGCTGGAGTGGCTCGGGCTCGACTGGGACGAGCCGCCCGTCTACCAGGGCGCGAACCTCGAGCGCCACCGCGCCGACGCGCAGCGCCTGCTCGACGCGAACGCCGCCTACCGCTGCTTCTGCACGCCCGCGGAGCTCGACGAGCAGCGCGCGGCGGCAGAGGCGCGCGGCGACGCGTTCCGCTACGACCGGCGCTGCGACCGGCTGCCGGCGGACGAGGTGCAGCGTCGCGTCGCGGCCGGCATGCCGTTCGTCGTGCGCTTCCGCATGCCCGACGGCGAGACGTCGTGGGTGGACCTCGTGCACGGCCGCATCGCCTTCCCGAACAAGGACATCGGCGAGGGCGACTTCATCGTGCTGCGCTCCGACGCGACGCCCATCTACAACATGGCCGTCGTGTCCGACGACATCGCGATGGACATCACGCTCGTGATGCGCGGCGACGACCACATCTCCAACACGCCGAAGCAGATCCTGCTCTACGAGGCGCTCGGCGCCGCGCTGCCGCAGTTCGCGCACCTGCCGATGATCCACGGCACCGACGGGAAGAAGCTCTCCAAGCGGCACGGCGCGACCGCGGTCGGCGACTACCAGCACCTCGGCATCCTGCCCGAGGCGATGAACAACTTCCTCGCCCTGCTGGGCTGGAGCCCGGGCGGGGACCGCGAGGTGATGACGCGCGACGAGATGGTCGCGCTCTTCTCGGAGGACGGGCTGTCGAAGAAGGCCGCGGTGTTCGATCCGCAGAAGCTGGAGTGGATGAACGGCCAGCACCTGATGCGCATGCCGCTCGACGAGCTGGGGCCGCGCGTGGGCGCCGCGATGGAGGCGGCCGGCGTGGCCACGGCGGCGTCGCTGGCAGCACGGCCCGAGTGGTACGCGAAGCTGCTAGAGCTGCTGCGCGTGCGCTCGCGCACGATCGACGAGCTGGTGAAGCAGTCGGTGCCCTACCTGCGCGACACGCTGGACTACGACGCCGACGCCGTCGCCAAGCTGTGGATGAAGGATCCCGCGACCGCGGACGCGGCGCTGGCCGGCGTACGCGCGGCGCTCGAGGCGCTCCCCGCGTGGGAGCCCGCCGCCATGGAGCAGGCGCTGCGTCAGGAGGCGGAGCGGCAGGGCGTGGGCGCGGGCAAGCTCTTCCAGCCGCTCCGGCTCGCCCTCACCGGCGTGACGGCGACCCCCGGCATGTTCGACGTCCTCGACCTGCTCGGCCGGGAGCGGTCGCTGGCGCGGATCGACGTCGCGCGGGCACAAATCGCGGCCGCGGTGCGCTAGCCACCTGCCAAACGGTGTGACGGAGTGTACGCTTCCGCACGGGCCGCGCGTTGACGCTCCCGTCCGCCGGGTCTATCTTGGCCGGAGTTGAAGGGCCGCCGAACGGCTACGATGCCGGTCGGCGGTTTCCCCTATCGGAGGATTCGATGGCAGAGCCCCTGACTCCGATCGAGCGGAAGGTGTACCAGTATTTGATCGACTTCCTGGCGGAGAACACGTACCAGCCCTCGATCCGCGAGATCGGGAAGCGGTTCCGCATCAAGTCGACGAAGACGGTGTCCGACCTCCTGCAGGCACTCACGTCGAAGGGCTACATCGAGCGCGATCCGTCGCGCTCGCGCGGCGTCCGCATCCTGGGCTACCAGGGCGTCAGCCGCATCCAGCCCGTCCCGTACTACGGGAAGATCCACGCCGGCGAGCCGGCCCTCCTCCCCGAGGGCCGCGAGGGCTTCGTCACCTTCGACCGGCGCTTCGTGCCGGGCGAGGACGCCTTCCTGCTGCGCGTGAAGGGCGACAGCATGACGGGCCGCGGCATCCTCGACGGCGACTACGTCATGGTCTCGCCGAGCACCCCGGCGGGCGAGGGCGACGTGATCGCGGCGCGGCTGGGCGAGGACGCGACGGTGAAGACGCTCACCCACCGCGACGGCGCCACCGTCCTGAAGCCCGCCAACCCCGCGGAGCGCGAGATCGTCGTCGGCCCCTCCGACGACTTCGCCGTGCTGGGCGTGGTCTGCGGCATCTTCCGGCCGTTCTTCGACCGCGACGCCTTCGAGGGCGCGATCCCGACCTGACGTCGGTCCGCGCGGATCGCCGAAGACGCGAGCGGGCGCCTCCGGATCGGAGGCGCCCGCGTTCGTTTCGGCCTGGCTGGTGGGGCGGGTCAGCGCTGCGGCGCCGTCCCGCTCCCTGGCCGCGTCTCGCCCGACGCCTCGGCGATGGGCGGCTGCTGGTCGCGCGCCTTGCGCCGCTCCGCGCGCTCGCGGTCCTTGCGGGCGCGGACCTCCTTCACGGCCTTCCGGAAGGCGTCCTCGCTCATCTCGCGGTCGGCGTGCCGCAGCAGGTCCGCGCGCACCTCGGCGAGCCGGCGGTCGTTCATCATCTCGGTCGGGTTGCCGCGCAGGTTCTTCTGCAGGTTGCCCGACAGGAGCGCCAGCACCGCGTTCGGGATCTTCACCTTCCCGAGGTGGATGTTGGACTGGTCCATCCCCCACTTGCCGCCGGGGCCCTTCATCGTCCAGTCGCCCGGCGCGCGCTGCCCGGCGGCCAGCGCCTGCGCGGCGAGGATCGAGTCGCGCACCGGCGTGAACTGGTCGGCGATCACGCTGTCGATGCGCTCCTTGGCGGTGCGCGGCGCGGTCGCCACGGCGCCCGGCCGCGTCCAGAGGCGCGGATCCGTGTAGCTGGGGCGGATCCCCTCGGTCGCGCCGCCCGAGCCGACGATCTCGCCGCTGCCGCGAGCGTCCGCCGGCGTCGGGTCGCCCACGGGCGGGATCCCGGTCGGGACCTCGGTCGGGGCGGCCGGCTGCGGCGTGGCGCGACGGCTGGGCGTGGCGCTCTTCGGGCGGCCGTCGCCGCCGTCGCGCCCGACCGTCGGCGGCGCGGGAGTCGGCAGCTGCACGAAGCCGATGCGCTCGGGGCGCACCTCGGCCGAGCGGCCGGGGTGCCACAGCGCGCTCCAGTCGACGCCGCCCGTGACCGCGCGGAAGAACGCCGCGATCACCACGGCGTTGACCGTGAGCGAGACCGCGAGCGGTACGCCCGGACGCCGGGAGCGGGTCGGGCCGGACCGCTGGTCGGACCCGCTGGTGATCGAGAGCATGACGGCGGCTACCCCCGGCGGCTGGGACGGTTCCCGCTCACGCCGCCGCCGGCATGTCGGGGTCGAACGGTGCGACGGCGGCGCTCACGCCGGAGGACCGGCGACGACGGGGTTGCGGACGCTGCTCAGGCCCACGACCTCGATCTCGACGTCGTCGCCCGGCGCCAGCGGCCCGACGCCCGCGGGCGTGCCGGTGGCGATCAGGTCCCCCGGCTCCAGCGTCATGACGTGCGAGACGTACGACAGGATCGTCGGGATCCTGAACGCCATCTCGCGCGCCGACCCGCGCTGCCGCTCGACGCCGTTCACACGGGTGACCACCGTCAGCGCGTCCAGGTCACCCGGCGCGGGCGCCTCGGGGCCGATCGGGAGGAACGTGTCGAAGCCCTTCGCGCGGGTCCACTGGCCGTCGGTCTTCTGCAGGTCGCGCGCGGTGACGTCGTTCAGCGCCACGATGCCGCGGATCGCGGCGCGGGCCTCGTCCTCGCCGGCGCGGCGGAGCGTCTTCCCGATGACGATCCCGATCTCGCCCTCGAACTCGACCTGCTGGCTGGCACCCGGCAGCTCGATGGGCGCGCCCGGCGCGATCACGGCCGACGGCGGCTTGAGGAAGAGGAGCGGACGCTCGGGCATGTCGTTCCCGAGCTCCTTGGCGTGCTCGACGTAGTTGCGGCCGACGCAGACGATCTTGCCCGGGCGGGCGGAGTTGGAGGCGGTCATGGCCCCAAAGCTAGCGCCCGGAACGCGGCGAGGCGCCCCCGACCGATGGTCGGGGGCGCCTCGCGCCTGGCGGTGTGTCGGGATCAGCGCGTGCCGAAGTCCGCCGTGTAGATGCGCGAGCCCGCGTAGCCCTGGTACGTCCCGATCGCGACGCCGATGCCGATCTCGCGCAGGTCGCCGTTGAGGATGGTCGCGCGGTGGCCGGCGCTGTTCATCCAGTTGTTCATGATGGTCGCCGGATCGCCGTAGCTCCCCGACGAGCCCCACGCGATGTTCTCGGACATGCCGATCGCGCCGACGTAGCCGAAGCTGACGATCCGCGTGTTCCACGCGGTGCCGTCGTAGCTGTTGTGCGAGAAGTAGTTGTAGCGGAGCATGTCGGCCGAGTGCGCGCGCGCGGCGTCCACCAGCGCGGGGTGCACGCAGTAGAGCGGGAGGCCGTACTGCGCGCGCGTCTGCTGGTGCAGGTCGAGCGTCGCCTTCTCCTCGGCCGTCAGCGTGACCGCGGTGCCCGTGCAGCCCGTGACCGTCGTGCCCGTGCTCGGCGAGGTCGGCGTCGGCGAGGTCGGCGTCGTCGTGGTCGTCGTGTCGGGGGTCGGGGACGTCGGCGTGTTGCCACCCCGCTTGCCGCCCTTCGCGAGCGCGTAGTCCGTGGACGGCGACAGCTCCGGCGCCGACGGCGCGTCCGAGCAGGCCGCGACGGCGGCGAGGGCGAGCAGCGAGACGATCGACGTGCCGAGACGACGGGCCATGGATGCAAACCTCGAGTGGCGGTGCGCACTGGAGGTGCGGACCGACGGGTGGCGACGTGCGACGTGGCGCGGGAGAACCGGAGCAGTTCGCCCAGCCAGCCTGCGAGTGACGTGAGAGAGCCTAGCGCCCGATCGACGGTCAGAACGTGGCGCGCGTCACCTCAGCCGTGGCGGGAAAACCACCACGGGGTGCGCTTCGTCACACTTCGGCCAGATCTCGCGCGGCCTCGTCCGTGGCTGCGGCGCGACGGGCGGCGTAGAATGCGTCAACTTCGTCGCGGAGGCGCGCCCATGGGCCCGCCAGACGGCGCGCAGGCGGCAGCCCTTCGAGCAGGTCGCGGCCGTAGCCCTTCGTCACGATGCGCGGATCGGCGAGCACGACCACGCCGCGATCGTGCGCGGTGCGCACCAGGCGCCCGAACCCCTGCTTGAGCCGCAGCGCGGCGTGCGGGAGCATGTAGTCGCGGAAGCTGTCGCCGCCGCGCGCCTCGATCGACTCGCACTGCGCGGCCGTCACGGGATCGGTCGGCACGCGGAACGGCAGCTTGGCGAGCAGGAGCGCGCGCAGCGCGTCGCCCGGCACGTCCACCCCCTCCCAGAACGACGCCGTGCCGATGAGCACCGCGCGCCCGCTCTCGCGGAAGCGCCGCAGCAGCGCGTCGCGCGTGTCCTCGCCGTGCACCAGCAGCGGCCAGCGGCGATCCGCGCCGCGCGCCCGCAGCTCCGCCGCGGCCTGTCGCACGTCGCGGTGGCTGGTGAAGAGCGCGAACATCCCGCCGTCGCTCGCCGCCGCGGTGTCGAGCAGGTGCCGCACGACGTGCAGGAAGTGCGCGGGCCCGTCGACGTTGGGCGCGGGCGCGTCAGTGGGCACGACGAGCAGCGCCTGCCGCGCGTAGTCGAACGGCGACGGATACACCGCGGTCGTCGGCTCGAACTCCGGACCGGTGATGCCGAGCCGGCTGGCGAGGAACGCGAACGACTCCGGGTCCATCGCCGACGGATCGCCGACGGCGTGCCGCGACGTGCGGCGCTGCGCGCGCGTCGCCAGCGTCGCGCTCGTGATCACCGCCGTGCGCACGCGCTTGAACAGGTCCTCGCGCAGGATCGGCGCGAGATCCAGCGGCACCGCGGTGACGACGACGTTCTTCTCCTTGCCGCGCAGCTCCACCCAGCGCACGCTCTCCTCGGGCTCGCGGCTCGCCTTCTCGCCGTCCTTGCGGGCGCGCGCCTTGTCGGGCTGCAGCGCGCGCCCCAGCCCGTCGCCCGCGGCCGCGAGCCGGCGCGCCACCGCGCGCAGCTCGCCCAGCAGCGGCGCGAGCTGCTCGGCGCGCTTCTCGTCCGTCTCGAGCCGCTCGCGCACGAGGCGCAGGCTCTCGTGCAGCAGCTCGATGTCCGCGAGCAGGTCGGTGAGCGCGCCGCCGAGCCCCGCCTCCCACACGGGGTCACGCGCGAAGTCGGGCCCGAAGCGGATCACCGGCTGCCCCTGCTGCTCCACCCACGCCTGCAGCAGGTCGAACACGAGGTCCGCCTTGTCCCGCGCGCCGTGCGCCGCCGGGATGAGGCGCGACTGCACGAGGTCCAGGCTCGCGACGCTCAGCAGGTCCGTCTTCTCCGCGAGCCGCGACACGAGCGCGCCGAGCAGCCCCTTGCCGCGCCGGTCGAGGCGCGAGAAGAGGCGCTGCAGCGCGCGCCGCGTGACCGAGGTGCCGAGGTGCGCGGCGGCCGCGTCCTCGAGGTGGTGGCCCTCGTCCACGACGAGGCGCTTGTACGCGGGCAGCACCGCCGCGTCCTCCCAGTTCTGCTGCGCGCGCCGCACCGCGACGTCGGAGAGGAGCAGGTGGTGGTTGACGACGATGACGTCCGCCTGCGCCGCCTCGCGCCGCGCCTTGAACAGGAAGCAGTTGTCGAAGTGCGGGCACTTCATGCGCTGGCAGAGGTCGGGCTCCGCCGCGACCTCGTCCCACACCTCGGGGCGCGGCGGCGTCGGCAGGTCCGCGATCGAGCCGTCGCTCGTGCGCTCGGCCCACGCCTCCAGCTGTCCCAGCTCGTCCGCCATGCCCGCCTCGAACAGCGCGGTGCCGCCCAGGCGCGCCTGCTCCAGCCGCATCAGGCAGAGGTAGTTGCGCCACCCCTTCAGCAGCGCGAAGCGCACCTTCTGGTCGGTGAGCGCGCCCGCGAGGAACGGCAGGTCCTTCCCGACCAGCTGCTCCTGCAGGTTGATCGTGTTCGTGCTGACGATGGTGCGCTCGCCGTTCGCGGCGGCCCAGCGCAGCGCGGGCACGAGGTAGCCCATCGACTTGCCGACCCCGGTGCCCGCCTCGAGGAGGCCGACGCCGCCGTCGTTGAACAGCGTCGCGATCTGCGACGCCATCGCGCGCTGCGCGGGGCGATCCTCGTAGCGCCGCAGCCGCCGCGCGATCGCGCCGTGCGGGCCCAGATCGTTGTCGATGCTGTCGGGATCGACGTCGACGGTCGCCTTCGCGCGCGGCACCTCGACGACGACGTAGAGCTCCGTCGCCGCGTTGTCGACGATGCCGAAGCCGACGCCGTTCTCGTAGACGCGCGACGCGACCGCGAGATCGGCGCCCGACGGCTCCAGCAGCCCGCTCGGATGGTTGTGCACGAGCATCTCGCCCCGCTCGGCGAAGCCCGGCAGCGCCAGCACGCTCTTGATGTCGCCGCGCGCGACGACGCGCGCGCTGCGCACCACGCCGCCCTCGTCGAGCGTGCACGCGAAGCACACCTCGCGGCCGCCGGCGAGCGCGATCGCGGCGCGGATCGCGGCGGCGGCGGGCCGGCTGAGTCGGCCGTCGGAGGAGAGCGGGAGCGAGGCGGGAAGCACGAGCGGGACAGGAGGGGCGGGCCCGAAGAGAACCCCAAGGAAGGTACCGCGTTCCCTGCCCTCACGCGACGCGAACGGCGGCCCCCGGGCGGAATCGGCGGGCGCGCTGCATCGTAGGGCGCGCTCCTGACCGCGCGCCGTCCTCCCCGACCGCGTCCCGCCATGCGTCCCCGTTCACTCGTCGCCGCCGCCCTCCTCGCGCCCGGGCTGCTGCGCGCGCAGCCCGCGACCGACTCGCTGGCCCCGGCGGCCCGCGCCGCCCGCATCGAGCACGACCTGCGCTCGGGGGCCGCCGTGCGTGGCCGCCCCGTCGAGCGCGCGTCGCTGGAGGCCCGCATGCGCGCCCTGGGCGTGCCCGCGGTCAGCATCGCCGTGATCGACGGCGGGCGCGTGGCGTGGTCGCGCGCCTACGGCATGGCCGACGTCGCGACGGGTCGCCGGGCGACGACCGCGACGCTCT
This sequence comes from Roseisolibacter agri, assembly GCF_030159095.1. Classification (NCBI taxonomy): domain Bacteria; kingdom Pseudomonadati; phylum Gemmatimonadota; class Gemmatimonadia; order Gemmatimonadales; family Gemmatimonadaceae; genus Roseisolibacter; species Roseisolibacter agri. The sequence continues at coordinate 492,258 of NZ_BRXS01000004.1, read as the reverse complement.
TCCAGGCGGCGTCGATGAGCAAGCCGGTGGCGTCGACCGCGGCGCTGCAGCTCGTGGCCGAGGGGAAGCTGACCCTCGACGGCGACGTCAACGGGTCGCTGAGGTCATGGCAGGTGCCGGCGAGCGCCGCGAGCGGCGGGAAGCCGGTGACGCTGCGGCAGCTGCTGACGCACACGGCGGGGCTGACGGTGCACGGCTTTCCGGGTTACGCGGCGGACAGCGCGGTGCCGACGGTGGTGCAGGTGCTGAACGGCGAGCGCCCGGCGAACACGGCGGCGGTGCGGGTGGACACCGTGCCCGGGACCCGCTGGCGCTACTCAGGTGGCGGGATGACGGTTATGCAGCTCCTGCTGAGCGACGTAACCGGCAAGCCGTTCGACGCGCTCCTCGACGAGCGGGTGCTCGAGCCCGCCGGGATGCGCCGCAGCACGTTCAGCCAGCCGATCGCCGAGGCCTTCCTCCCCGACGTCGCCACCGGCTACCGCCGTGGCGGCGCTCCCATCCCCGGGCTCTACCACACCTACCCCGAGATGGCGGCGGCCGGCCTCTGGACGACGCCGAGCGACCTCGGGCGGTGGATCGTCGCCATCCAGCGCGCCCACGACGGGCTCTCGAACGGCATCCTGCCGCGCCCCCTCGCCCAGGCGATGCTCACGCCCGGACTCGGCAACTGGGGCCTGGGCGTCGGCATCGAGGGAACGGGCGACGCGCGCCGCTTCGCGCACGGCGGCGCCAACGAGGGCTTCCGCGGGCAGTTCGTCGGCTACGTGACGGGCGGCCGTGGCGTGGTCGTGATGACCAACAGCGACGCCGGCGGCGCGCTCGCCGTCGAGATGAGCGCCGCGGTCGCGCGCGAGTACGGCTGGCCCGGCCTCGAGCCGCGCGAGATCGTGCCCGTGGCCATCGACTCGACGAAGCTGCTGGAGGTCGCGGGCCGCTACGCGGCGGCCGACGGCGGCATCTTCACCGCCAGCCGCGACGGCGACGATCTGATCGTCACGACGCCGACCGGACGCCGTGTGCGGCTCGTCGCGACCGCCGCCGACCAGTTCACGATGATCGAGGGCGGCAACGTGATGCGCTTGGAGCGCGACGCCGGCGGCCGCGTGGCCGCGCTGCTGCTCGGCCCCGAGCGCTACGCGCGGCAGCCGTGAGCCGCGCGCGCGTCGGCGCCGCTCAGGTCTTCAGCGGCTTCTTCTTCGCGGCCGGGAACAGGACGTTGTTGAGGATCAGCCGGTAGCCCGGCGAGTTGGGGTGCAGCGCGAGGTCCGTCGGCGCGTTGCCGATCGCGTGCTGCGGGTCCTCCGGATCGTGGCCGCCCAGGTACGTCCACGAGCCCTTGCCGTAGTCGCCGTGCACGTACTTCACCCACGCCGCGCCGTCCTCGTTCGCCAGCACGGTGACGCCGGGCTTCAGCGTGCGCCGGGTAAAGGACGTGGTGACCCCATAAAAGTCGTCGATCACTCCGCGGTGGTCCTGCACCAGCATGGTCGCCACGGGATCGAACTTGGCCGAGAAGCCGAACAGCTGGAACGTGCCGAGCGGCTGGCGGCGTCCGGGGACGTTCACCTGGTGGCCGTCGATGTCGCTCAGCGTGTTGAGGAAGGGCGACTCCAGCCGCGCGTCGCGGAACGCGAAGGTGCGGCTCCACTGCATGCGGCGGTCGGCATCCGCGTCCGGCGGCGTGCCGTCCACCTGCGGCCCCGCGAAGTCGACGTCGCGGCCGGCCACCGCGAGGTCGAGCGACTCGGTCGCGCCGCACATCGCGAACAGGAACCCGCCGTTCTCCACGTACTGCCGGATCTTCTCGGCTACCGCCTTCTTGAGCGCGGGCATCGAGGTCAGCCCGTACTTGCGCGCCGTCGCCAGCCCGCGCTGCCGCTGCTCGATGAACCACGGCGCGTCGCGGTAGCCGAGGTACAGCTTGTTCTGCTGGCCCGTGAAGTCCTCGTGGAAGAGGTGCACCCACTCGTAGTTCGAGAGCTTCCCGTCGAGCACCTCGTCGTCCCAGATCTTCTCGAACGGGATGTCGGCGTACGTCAGCGCGAGCGTCACCGCGTCGTCCCACGGCTGCGCGGTGGTCGGCGTGTAGATCGCGACCTTCGGCGCCTTCTCCAGCGGCACGGCGTCCATGTTGCCCGCGGCCAGCTCGCGCCGGATGCTCGCGACCGCGGCGTCGTCGATCGGCTCGATGCTGACGCCGGCCAGCGCGGCGCGGCGCCGCAGCTCCTGCAGGTCCGGGAGGAAGTACGCGCCGCCGCGATAGTTCAGCAGCCACTCGCCCTTCTGGCCGTCCTTCAGCGCGTTGTACACCAGGCCGTAGGCCTTCAGGTGGTTGCGCTGCGCGTCGTCCATCGGGACGAGCAGCATCTGCGCGCCCAGCCGCGCGTGCACCGGCGCGAGCGCCAGCGCCAACACGAGGGCGACGCCGCGCAGCAGCGCGCGGGCGGCGGGACGGATCTGCGGCATGCGGTCGAGGAAGTGGGAGGCGGCGCGGCGCGGGACGCCCGTCACGGCGTGCGCGCGCGCTCGAGCTCGCGCCGCGCGATTGGTACCAGCGCGCTCTCCGGATAGTTCACGATCAGGTGCTCCAGGCGCGTGCGCGCGCCGGCGACGTCGCCCCGGCGCAGCAGCTGCCGCGCCCACGCCAGCTCGGCTTCGGGCGCCTCGGGCGAGCTCGCGTACGTCGTCGCGATCCGCTCCCACAGCGGCAGCGCGGACGCGGTGTCGCCGCGCGCGGCGTGCACGCGCGCGGCCGCCGCGGTCAGCAGCGACGCGGCCTCGGGCAGCGCGGCCGCGGCCTCCAGGAACTGCGCGGCGGCGCGCACGCTGTCGCCGCGCGCCGCGCTCAGGAACGCCGCGCCCACCGCCGGCGCGCTGTCGGCGCGCGTGCGCGCGACCACCGCGAGCGCCGTCATCGCCAGCTCGGTGCGCGACGTCGTCGCGTCCTCGGCCGGGCGCTTGAGCAGCGTGCGCGCGCGCTTCAGGTCTCCCGCGTACAGCGCGAGCCAGCCCGCGACCGGCGCGTCGTCGCGCGCGCCGGCGACGGCCAGCGCCGCGCGCGCGCGCGTCACGTCGCCGCCCGCGATCCATGCCTCGGCCAGCGCGTCGGCGACGCGCGCGCGGTCGCCCTCGGCGAGCCGCGACGATACCGCCTTCGCGGCCTGCTCGGCCTCCGCCGCACGATTCAGCGCACCGAGCGCCCGCACGCGCAGCACCGTCGCATCGGCCTCGGCGCCCGGCGACTGCGCGCCGGCGGCCGTGCCCGCCCGATCGAGCAGCGTGAGCGCACCCGCGGCGTCGCCCGACGCGAGCGCGGCGGCGGCCGCGCGCCGGCCCGCGTCCGCGTCGTGGTCGGCCTCGAGCACGCGCAGCCACGCCTCGCGCGCCACCGGCCACGCCTCCGCGGCCTCGAGCCGTTCGGCCAGGTCGCGCCATGCGGCGCGCGACGAGTCGTCCGACGCGACCGCGCCAAGCGCCTGCCACGCCTCGCGCGGGCGCCGCCACGACATCAGCAGCATGGCCGCCACGCGTCGCGGCACGAGCGCGACCGGCGGCTCCAGCAGCGCGGGCAGCAGGCTGTCGCGCGCCGCGACCGGCGCGGGCTGCAACGCGAACAGCGCCGCCAGCTCCACGTACGGCATCGCGTCGAGCGCCTGCCGCCAGCTCCCGGCCGCCCGCTCCCATGCGCCCAGCGCGACGTGGAGCTGCGCCAGCTCCAGCGCGAGCGCGCGCTGGCCGCCGGGGCCGCGCAGCGCGGGGATCGCCTCGCGCAGCACCGTGTCCGCCGCGGCCGTGCGTCCACCCTGCAGGAGGAGCCGCGCGTACTCGCGGAAGGGCGCCGGGTCGCCGGGCGCGGCGCGCCGCCACATCTCGTACGCCGTGCGGGCCTCGCCGTCGCGGCGCAGCGCGACGAGCGCACGCAGCTGCACGCCGCGCAGCGTCGGATCGTTCGGGCGCGTGCGCAGGAACGTGTTCACCACCGGCACGATCGAGTCGCGCTGCCCCAGCTCCTCCCACACGCGCTCGAGCCCCAGGATCGCGGCCGAGCGGCCCTCGTCGCCCGCGGCGGGATCGCCGAGCGCCTGGCGGTAGAGCGCCGCGGCCTCGCGCGACTTGCCGTTCGACTCCAGCTCGAGCGCGCGCGTCAGCGGTGCGCTGCGCGTGCTCTGCGCGTGCGCATCCCTGGACGCGGGCGCGGCGATCACGAGCGCCGCACCGCACGCCGCCATGAGCGCGCGCCCCGCAGCGCTCGCTGCCGTGAGCGCGCGCCCCGCGGCGCTCGCTGCCATGAGGGCGCGCGTCGCGCGGACGGCACGGCCGTTCGTCATGGCGTGCCGTTCAGGCGACGGAAGTACTCGAGCACCAGCCGGCGCTCCTCGGCGCTCAGCGCGCGCAGCTCGTTCCACGTGGGCATCGGGAACTTGCTCGCCGCGCGGCCGCTCGTCGCGCCGTCCACCGGTGCCACGCCCGCGATGCCCGTGCCGCTCTTCGCCTCGCGCTTGCCCGTGTCGTCGCGCTCGTCGCGCTCCAGCGTCTTGCCCGCCTCCAGCAGGCGACGATAGAGCGTCTGCTGGCGCTGGAGCGTCGACGGGTCCGCGCCCGCGCGCTCCAGCGCCGCCGCCAGCTGGCGCGCCTCGCGCGCGAGCGCGTCGGCGCGTCCGGTGGCGTCGGCGTCGCCGATCTCCTCCAGCTTCTCGGCGACGTCCTTCTGCTGCCGCGAGAGCTGGCGCATCGCGTCGCGCTGCCCCTGCCCCGACTGCCCCGGCATCGGCATCGGCATCGCGTTCGCCTGCGCGTTGATCTGCCCCTGCTGGCCGGCCAGCTGCTTCAGCTGCTCGACCATCTCCTCGAAGCCGGACGCGGACGCGGCGGCGTTCACGCGCTCGCGATCGCGCACGAGGGCGGCCGCCGCGCGCTGCAGCGCCTCGCTCGCCTCCTTCATCGCGTCGGCCGCGCTCCCCTGCTGCTGCCCGGAGCCGCCCTGCGATCCGCCGGGCTGCTGCCCGCCCTTCTGCACCGCGCGCGTCGCCTCGCTGACCTGCTGCTTGGCCTCGGTCATCGCGCGCTGCGCGCGCTGCGACAGCAGCGACGAGCTCTTGCCCGCCTGGTCGAGGCGCTGCGCGGCCTGCTCGACGCCCTGCTGGATGGCGCTCTGCTGGCCCTGCATCCCGTTCGCGTCCTTGCCGGCGCGCGCCTCGCGCTCCAGCGCGTTCTGCTCGCGCGCCATCTGCATCGTCTCCTGGATCGCACGGTCGAGCTGCTGGCTCAGCTCTCCCTTCCAGGACTCGATCTGCCCCTGCCGCGCCGCCGCGAGTCGCTCGGCCGCCGCCTGCATCTCGTTCGCGGCCTCGCGCGCGGCGCCGGCCTGCTGCTGCGCGCTCTGCTGGCCGCGCTCGCCCTGCTGCCCCTCGCCCTGCTGGCCGGCCTGCTGCTGGCCGCCCTGCTGCGCGCCCTGCTGCGCGCCCTGTTGCTGGCCGCTCTGCTTCTGGCCCGCCTGCGGGGCGCCCTGCGGCGTGCCGCCCGCGCGCTGCTGCTCACTGCCCTGGCGCTGCTCGCCGCCCTGACGCTGCTCGCCGCCCTGCTGCGCCTCCTGCTGCTGCGCGCGCGAGCCGTCGCGGCGCTCGGGATCCTGGCGCCGCCCCTCCTGCGGATCGGCGCCGCGCGGCACCGCCTGCGCCGCGCGCTGCATCGCGTCCGCCGACTTGTCCGCGTGCTGCTCCGCCTGCGCGACGCGCTCGGCGCCGACGTTCGCCTTCTCGCGCGACAGCCGGTCGCCCAGCTGGTCGATGTCCTTGCCCAGGTCGCGCGAGCGCTCCGCCAGCTCGCGCGCCTTCGCCGCGTCGCCGGGCTGCTGCGCGCCGCGCTCCATGCGGTCCGCCTGCTTCTGCTGCTCGCCGGCCAGCTCCTTCGCCTCGTCCTTCAGCGTCTGCATCGCGCCTTCCAACGCGGCGCGCTTCAGCATCTCGGCGCTCTTCTCCAGCTGCTCGCGCAGCGCGCGCTGCTGCTGCGCCAGCTGCTCCAGCGACTGCCGCGCGTCGCTCGGCGACAGCGAGCCGGCACTCTTCTCCAGCTGCTGCAGCTGCTTCTGCATCTCGGGCGTGAGCGCGTCGCGCAGCAGGTTCTGCACGTCGCGCATCTGACGCGAGAGCGAGGTGTCGAGCGCGCCCGCCTGCGCGAGCTGCCGCTCCAGCTGCTTCGCCTGCTCCTGCAGCTGCTGCGTGCGGTCCTGCAGCTGCCGCTGCTCCTGGGCGAGGCCCTTCGCGCGCTCGGCCTGCTGGTAGCCCATCTGGGGCTGGCGGTCGCCCTGATTCCCCTCGGCGCGGCCGGCCGTCTGGCTCGTGCGCGAGCGCGCGGCCTCACCGGTGCGGCGCTGCAGCTCGCGCTGCGCCGCCGCGAGCGCGTTGGCGCCGGCGACGGCGGAATCGGCGGACGCGCGCGCCAGCGCGCGCAGCTCGCTCGCCGACGGGACCTTGAGGATCACCTCGCGGCTCGTGCCGACCTGCCGCCACGGCGACGCGTCGGTCGCGACGGCCTGCACGTGCAGCTTGTCGCCGGGCTTGAGCGCCATCGCCGACGGCTGGATACCCGCCTCGCCGGCCCACGCGGGTGTCGCACCCGCGAGCGGCGTCGTGACCGGCGCCTGCCGCGTCCCGTCCGCCCGCTCGACCCACGTGCGCAGCGCAACGGACGTCAGCCCGTGGTCGTCGCTGGCGAGGATGCGCGCGCGCAGCGCGGCCAGCCCGTCGATCAGCGTGTCCTGCGCGGGCGACGCGAGCACCACCGCGGGCGCCGAATCGGCGAGCAGCTGCACGTCGAGCGCGGCGGGCAACTCGGTCACGGGGCCCGCGGAGCCGACGGCGGTCCACGTGTAGCGGCCCGACGTCGTCGGCGTGAAGCGCCCGTCGAAGACGTGGCCGCGCGCCGCGAGCGCGACGAACTCCGCGCCGGTGAGCGACACCGCCTGCAGCGCCACCGACGCGCGGCCGCGGATCGAGAGCGCGGTGCCGCGCGGCACGCGCAGCGGCTCGCCCGGCGACAGCGTCTCCGCGGCGCGCGCCAGGTACGCGGGATACTCCGCGTGCACCGTCACGTCGCCGAGGTAGGCGCGGTCGGTCACGCGCACGTGCAGCGTGTCGGAATGGGCGCGTCCGTCCGTCGCCACCAGCGCGACGTCGGCGTCCGTCGGACCGAGCGCCAGCGGCGCCGCGCCCGCGGCATCGAGCGGCAGCGTCAGCTCGCGCCACGGACGGCCGGTCTCGCGCAGCGCGACGCGCAGCGCGCGTCGGCCCGGCGCGACCACGCGCAGCGCCAGCGGCTCGCCGCGCACGAGCGCGGACGGCGCGTCGGCGAAGCGGATCGCGGGCAGCAGCGCGCCGCGCGCGGCGTCGATCGGATGCACCAGCGCCGCGAGCCCGTCGCCCGCACCGAGGGCCACCGCCACCAGCGCGACGATCGCCGCGACCGCGGCGGCCATCGCGCCGGCGGCGCGGCCGCGCGCGCGGCGCTGCATCACCGGCGCGAGCGGCTGCGCGGTGCCCAGACGCTCCGCGACCTGCGACGCGGCGAGGGCGCCGAGCGGGCCCTGATCCGCGATCTCGAGCGCGCCGCGCACCGTGCCGGCGCGCAGCGCGCGCTCGTGCTCCACCGCGCGCGCCACCGCGCCGGGCGCGCCGTCGCGGCGCAGGCGCGTGTGCGTCCACCACGCCGCAGCCGCCGCCGCGCCGACGATCGCGCCCCACAGGAGCCACGGCAGCGCGCGCGGAAGCGTCAGCCAGCGCGCGTCGCCCAGCAGCCAGCCGCCAGCGGCGGCGATCGCGCCCGCGCCCGCGAGGCCGCCCGCGACGCCCGCGCCGACCAGCGCGGCGACGAGGCGCGCGCGCTCGCGCTCGATGAGGGTGAGGACGGTCATGGGAGCCGGCTGGTGACGGCGTAGACGAACAGGTTCACGCCCATGCGAAGCGCCTGCTCGTGCACCTCTGGCGGGTCGTTCGGATACGTGCCGACGTCCTCCCAGCCGTTGCCGAGGTCGGACTCGTACGTGTAGTAGACCGCGAGCCGGTCGCCGACGAAGATGCCGTATCCCTTGGCCGGCTTGCCGTCGTGCTGGTGCACCTTCGGCAGCCCCTTCGGGAAGTCGTAGACGAGGTGGTAGATCGGGTGCGAGAGCGGCACCTCCACCAGCGGCCGATCCGGGAAGACGCGGCCGAGGAGCTTCCGGAAGCTCTCGTCGAGACCGTAGTTGTCGTCCGCGTGCAGGAAGCCGCCGCGCAGGATGTACTCCCGCAGGCGCGCCACCTCGGCATCGCTGAGCGTGACCGCGCCGTGCCCCGTCATGTGCAGGTACGGGTAGTCCCACAGCTGGTCGTCGGTGAGCCGCACCTTCGCCTCGGTGCGCTCGGGGCGCAGCGTGGTGCGCTCGCGGATCGCCGTCAGCAGGTTGGGAAGGCTCGACGGGTTCGCGTACCAGTCGCCGCCGCCGTCGTACTGCAGCCGGGCGATGGTGAGGCGCGGGATGCGCAGCGCCGTCGCGTGTGGTGCGGCGTCGTGCGCCGGCGCGGCGTCGGCACGCGCGACGAGCGCGCCGGCCGCGGCCAGCGCGCCCGCGAGGGCGAGCGCGATCGGACGCGCGCCTGGACGCGCGGCGCTTCGACGTCCGCGGCGCGTGCTCCTTCCCGTCATTCCGTCTCGCTCCCCGAACCTGAGGTCTGATCGCGGCCTTCCGCGGCTAGGCGGTAGGCCTCGTTGCGGGGCAGCCCGAACTCCTCGGCCAGCGCGCGCGCGACGTCGCGGCTGGACGCGCCCGCGTCGTGCAGGGCGCGGGCCCTGGCCTGCACCGCCGCCGGATCGGCGGCCGCGCCGTCGTCCTCGGCGCGGCCGCCGACGACCAGCACGACCTCGCCCCGAACCGCCGCGTCCGCGTAGTACGCAGCCAGGTCCCCGAGCGTTCCGCGGCGGACCTCCTCGAACTGCTTGGTCAGCTCGCGCGCCACCGCCGCCGGCCGCGCGCCCCCGCACCGCTCGGCCAGCTCGGCCAGCGTGTCGCCCACGCGCCCGGGCGCCTCGTAGAGCACGCTCGTGTAGGGCGACGCGCCCACGGCGGCGATCGCCTCGCGTCGCTCGCGTCCCTTCCGCGCCAGGAAGCCGTGGAAGGTGAAACGGGTCGCGTCGAGCCCGGAGGCGACGAGCGCCGCCAGCAGCGCCGACGCGCCCGGGACCGGAACGACCGGCACGCCCGCCTCGAGCGCGGCCTGGACGAGGCGCGCGCCGGGATCGGAGAGGAGCGGCGTCCCGGCGTCCGAGACCATCGCCATCGACTCGCCGGCCGAGAGCCGCGCGACGAGCCCCGGCGTGGCGCGCGCCTCGTTGTGCTCGTGGTAGGCCTGCGCCGGCACCTGCGAGCCGACGTGGTCGAGCAGGCGGCGCGAGTGGCGCGTGTCCTCGCAGAGCACGACGTCCACGGTGCGGAGCACCTCCGACGCGCGCGCGGTGAGGTCCCCGAGGTTGCCGATGGGCGTGCTGACGACGTAGAGCGTGCCGGACATGCGGCGCAAGCTACCACCCCGCGCGCGGAGCAGCGCGCGCCGGGGGTGGGCCGCGTCACGGGCGGGACGGAACGCGAACGGGGCGGGCCCTTCCGTGGAAGGACCCGCCCCGTCGCGTCCGGCAAGGCCGATCAGGCGTGCTGCTTGAACTTGCCCTCGAGCACCGTGCGCGGCACGGCGCCGACGACGGTGTCCACCAGCTTGCCGTCCTTGAAGAACAGGATCTGGGGGATCGAGCGGATGTTGAACTTGGTGGCCGTCCGCTGGTTCGTGTCGACGTCCAGCTTCAGCACCTTCGCCTTCCCCTCGTACTCCGCGGCGAGCTGCTCGACGATCGGCGCGACCATGCGGCACGGGCCGCACCACGTCGCCCAGAAGTCCACCACGGCCAGTCCCTCGTGCTTCTCGACCTCGGACTCGAAGTCCGCGTCGGTCACCGCGATCGCGTTCGCCATCTGATCCTCCACGGGCGGGGTGCGACCCCGCGCGCGTCATGTGTAAGTTGTGCCGCTCCAGCCCCTTCCGTTCCGAGCCGGAGCCCACGCCCATGTCCGACCAGCCCCGCCGCGGCACCCGCATCGCCCACATCGGCATCGCCGTGCCGGGCCTCGACGAGATCCTCCCGTTCTACCGCGACGTCCTCGGGATGCCCGAGGTGCCGCTGGACGACGCGGACGGGGCCCGGATCGCCGGGCTCGCCGCGGGGGAGTCGCTCGTCGAGCTGCTGGAGCCCGCGCGGCCGGAGTCGCCGATCGGCAAGTTCATCGCCAAGCGGGGCCCCGGCATCCACCACGTCTGCTTCGCGGTCGACGACCTGGACGGCGCGCTGGAGCGCTGCCGGGCCGCCGGCGTCCGGCTCATCGACGAGGTGCCGCGGCTGGGCGCGGAGGGCAAGCGCATCGCCTTCCTGCACCCGAGTGCGACCGCGGGCGTGCTGGTCGAGCTGACCGAATACTAGTCGGCGCGCCAAGGGCGCCGCCGATCAGCGGGCTCAGCGCGGCGGGACCGGCCGGCAGAAGTCGGAGAGCGCGTTGATGTCGAACTGCTCGACGAACCAGCGCCCGCCCGGGCCCGGCACGACCGAGAAGCGGGTGCGGCGCGTCAGCTCGCGCTGCCTGAGCTCGACCTGGAGCGCGCGGCCGGCGCCCACGCCCGGCACGTTCTCGAGGATGCGGGCGGAGTCGTGCGTCAGGTAGCAGGCGAGCGCGCGCATCCGCTTCTCGACCGCCTCGGCCGGCTCGCGCTCGGTGATCGGGCCGCCGGTGGTGCCGAAGAGCTGCGCCATGGTCGTCACCTCGGTCGCGCGTGCCGCCTCCAGGAACCGCTCGACGGCCGCACTCGGCGTCCCCGCGCCGGGGCCGGCCTGCGCGACCGGCGCCGCGGACGGCGCCGGCGCGGCGCTCCGGCAGGCGGGCAGTCCGACGGTGGCGACGACGACCAGCACCGAGCCGACTATCTTTCGCACGCGCATCTCCTCTTCGGGTTCGTGGTCCCGCAAAGCTAGCAGCCCCCGCTCGCGGGCGACGGACTCGCCCGGGTACCCACACCCGCCGGCCGCCTCCACATGCCAGACGCCCTCCCCGCCGCCGACGGCACAGTGCCGCGCGTCCGTGCCCCGCACCAGCGGCTGTACGTCAACATCGACCACGTCGCCACCGTGCGGCAGGCGCGCCGCGCGGCCGAGCCGGATCCGGTGGCGGCCGCGCTGCTGTGCGAGGCGGCGGGGGCGGACGGCATCACCGCGCACCTGCGCGAGGACCGCCGGCACATCCAGGACGCGGACATCGATGCGATCGCCGCGTCGATCCGGACGGTGCTGAACCTGGAGATGGCCTGCACCCACGAGATGGTGGGAATCGCGCTGCGCCTGCGTCCGCACGAGGTCACCCTCGTCCCCGAGAAGCGGACCGAGGTGACGACCGAGGGGGGCCTCGACGTGACGGCGGACCCCAGGGGGCTGGGCCGGGCGATCGCGGAGATGAAACGCGCGGGCATCCGTACCAGTCTCTTCATCGATCCGGACGCGGAGATGGTCCGTCGGTCGGCCGACCTGGGCACCGACGCGATCGAGCTCCACACCGGGACCTACGCGCACCACCCGGGCGATCCTGGCCCGCTGGCGGCGCTCGACGCGGCCGCCGCACTGGCGGTCCGCCTCGGGATGTCGGCCCACGCGGGGCACGGGCTCACGGTGGCGAACGTCGGGCCGGTGGCCGCCATCCCGGAGCTGGAGGAGCTGAACATCGGCCACTCCATCGTCAGCCGCGCGCTCTTCGTCGGGCTCGAGGCGAGCGTGCGCGAGATCCGGGCGGCGATGGACGCCGCCCGACGCTAGCGCCCGACCGCACGACGCCTGCACGACGACTGCACGCCCCCTCCGCGCGACCGCACGTCCCCCTCCGGCTCCCCTTCCCGCCCCGCGCGCCACGCATGACGGACCCCCGCGGCATCGTCGACTTCTTCGCCCTCGAGGCCGGCGAGTACCTCGAACGGATGGACGCCTGGCTCGCCGGCGCCGCCGGCGCGGCCTTCGGCGGCCCGCCGGACGCCGAGCCGTTCGTGCGCAGCGCGCGCGCCCTGCGGGGCGCGGCGACCATGGCCCGCCAGCCCGACCTCGCCGCACTGGCCGAGGCGCTCGGGCGCGTCGGCACCGCGGTCCAGCAGGGGCGCCTGTCGTGGAACGCCGGCGCCGCCGAGGCGCTCGCCGCGTCGGTCGAGTCGTTCCGGCGGCTGCTGCGCGCGGCCCGCGCCTGGAGCGCGAGCGACTCCGCCGAGGCGCACGCCCGCGCCGAGCGGCTGGAGACGCTCCTCGGCCCCGCGGCGCACGCGGCGGCCGACGCGCACGGCCCGCACGCCGTGGTGCCGATCCGCGCGCTCGCGCCCGACGACGGCGGCGACCACGTGCTGCACCGCGCGCCCTCGCCGCCCATCACCGGCGACCAGCGCTTCCGCCAGGCGGCCGTGCCGCTCGCGTCCGCGCTGCGGCGCGCGATCGCGGAGGCGAAGCGCTCCCCCGCCCGCGACGACGCGGCGCGGCTGACGCTGGGCGAGGACCTGCGCGCCGCGCTCCGCGACCTGCGCGACCTGGCCGAGAGCTACGACGTGCGCCCGGTGGTGAACTTCTGCGCCGCGCGCGAGGCCCCGCTGGCGGCGCTCGACGAGCGCGCGCTGGAGACGGTCGACGGCGCCGCGGGGGCGCTGATCGAGAGCGCGGGCGCGACCTGGGCGCGCGCGACGCCGACGGGCGGCATGAGCGCCGTCGGCGGCGCCGCGAGCGGCCGGAACGGTCCCACGCCGGCACGGCCGCAGCCCGCGGTGCCGGCGCCCTCGTCGCGGGCGGAGGCGGTCGCGGCCCCGATGCCGGAGCCCGCGGCGGCAGCCTCCGCGACGTCGCCGGCGAAGCCGGCCACCGGCGCGGCGCTCGTGGCGCTGCTGGAGAGCGGCATCAGCGGGATGGCGAGCCTCTCCGCCTCGCTCGCCGGCTCGACGCAGCTGGAGCCGACCGGCCCGAGCGACGCCGGCCTCGTCGAACCGCCGGCGCCGGCCGGCGCCGACGACGAGGTGATCCCCGTCGAGCGACTGGTGTATCGTGGACGCGCCGCGCTGGACCGCGCGCGCGCCGTGCGCGACCAGCTGCGCGCGAGCGCGCCGCCGCCCGACGCCGCGCTGCTCGACGAGCTGTACGACCTGCTCGACCTGATCGCCGTCGACTGACGGCGTCGTTCTCGAAATCGACACGCATCCGATGCGACCTGACTGGCGGAGCGCGCTCGGCCTCGCGCTGAGCGCGCTCCTGTTGTGGTGGGCGCTGCACGAGGCGCCGCTCGGCAAGGTGTGGGAGGCGCTCGCGCAGTCGGACTGGCTGCTGTTCGCCGCGGCGACCGCGGTGGGCACCGCGATCTTCCCGATCCGCGCCCGCAAGTGGCGCACGATCCTCGAGCCCGTGGCGCAGCGCATCGCGTTCGGCCCGCTGTGGCGCTCGACGGCGATCGGGATGATGGTGAACAACGTGGTGCCCGCGCGCGCCGGCGAGCTGGCGCGCGCGTACGCGCTGACACGCGAGGTGCCGCGCGTCGCCTTCCCCGCGTCGCTCGCCTCGCTGGCGGTGGACCGCGTGTTCGACGCGATCGTGCTGCTGCTGCTGATGTTCGGCGCGCTGCTCGATCCCGCGTTCCCGCCCGACGTGCGGCTCGCGGGCCAGTCGGTGCCGATGCTCGCGCGCGGCGGCGCGGTCGCCGTCGTCGTGCTGCTCGTGGGGCTCTACAGCTTCATCGCGCTCCCGCACCTGTTCGAGGCCGCGTTCCGCGCCGTCGCGCGCCGCGTGCTGCCGCGCGTCGAGGAGCGCGGCGCGGCCGCGCTGCGCGCGTTCGCCGACGGGCTGGGCGCGCTGCGCCATCCCGCGCGCTTCGCGGCGGTGTTCGGGTGGACCGTCGTGCACTGGCTGGTGCACGCGCTCGCGCTCTGGCTGGGCTTCCGCGCCGTGGGCATCGACGTGCCGTACTCCGCGGCCCTCTTCCTCCAGGGGCTGCTCGGCATGGCGGTCGCGGTCCCGTCGTCGCCCGGCTTCTTCGGCGTGTTCGAGGGCGCGGCGGTGATGGGCCTCTCCGTCTACGCGGTGCCGTCGACGCTCGCCATCAGCTGGGCGCTCGGCTACCACATCCTGACGTTCATCCCGATCACGGTGATCGGCGCGATCTACTTCGCGCGCCTGGGGCTGCGGCTGCGCGACGTGTCCGACGCCGGCGGCCCGCCCGGCGGCGCGGATGCCGCGTCACCGCTCGCCGCGCGCGTCGGCGAGCGCCCCGCCTGACCGCGCCGTGACCGGCAGCGCGGTGCGCGAGGCGCACGTCGTGGCGCAGGCGAAGGTCAACCTCTTCCTGCGCATCCTCGCCCGCGAGGCGTCGGGCCATCACCAGCTCGAGACGCTCTTCCAGCGGCTGGAGCTCGGCGACGACGTGCGCGTGCGCGTCGGCGTGTCGGGACGGTCGCTGGACTGCGGCGGCGCGGACGATCTCGGCCCCACGGAGCGCAACCTCGCCTGGCGCGCCGCGGCGGCGTACCACGCGGCGGCCGGGTGGCCGGACGGCTGGGCGATCGAGATCGAGAAGCGCATCCCCGTGGGCGGAGGGCTCGGCGGCGGGAGCGCGGACGCGGGCGCGGTGCTGCGCTGCCTGAACGCGCTCGCGCCGCGGCCGCTCTCGGCCGGCGAGCTGCTGGCGCTGGCCGCGCCGCTCGGCGCCGACGTGCCGTTCCTCGCGACCGAGGCGCCGCTCGCGCTGGCGTGGGGGCGCGGCGAGCGCATGCTCGCGCTGCCCGCGCTGCCGTCGCGCCGCGTGCACCTGGCGCTGTTCGGCGAGGGCGTGTCGACCGCGGCGGCGTACGCGGCGCTGGCCGCGCGCCGCGGCGACGCGACGCGCCCACGGCCGATCCTCTGGACGCCCGACCGGCTGGCGCGCTGGGACGACGTCGCGCTCGTGGCGACGAACGACTTCGAGGAGGTCGTCTTCCCGCAGCGCGAGGACCTCGCGGCGGTGCGGCAGATGTTCGACCAGGTGACGCGGCGCGTGGACGCGCTGCATCACACCGACGGCGAGCCCGCGCGCCGCGACCCGGCGGGCGGCGACACGGCGCCGATCGCGCTCATGTCGGGCTCTGGGGCGACCGTCTTCCTCCTCACGCCGCTGGACGGCGTGGAGGTCGTGTTCGAGGTGCGCGGCCCGGGCGCGGACGACGCGGAGCCGGACGATGACGCCGCCGTCACGGCCGACGCCGACGACGATGCGGACGGCGGCGAGGAGGCGGACGAGGGCGCGAGCCGGGCGCCGCGCGGCTTCGCGATCGTCCAGACGCGCACCGCCACTCGCGTTGCTCCGGTTTCCGTGAGCGGCTAGACTTCGCCCCGCTTGCCCCGTCGTTCAACGGCAGGACCCCGCACTTTGGATGCGGTGATCGTGGTTCGAATCCACGCGGGGCAATCCCGACGTTGCAGCACGCGCGGCCGCGTTCCGGCGGCGGCGCGGCACTCCCTGGAGATCCCTGGTGGCTTCCCAAGTGCTTTCCAAGCCCGCCGCGGTCGAGACCACGACGCCCGCGAAGCCGGGCTACAAGCTCCTCTGCGGCACCGGCAACCGTCCGCTCGCGGAGGAGATCAGCCGCCAGCTCGGCCTCGAGCTCACGAAGGCGACGTGCACCCGCTTCGCCGACGGTGAGATCTTCGTCCGCCTCGACGAGAACATCCGCGGGGCGGACGTCTTCATCGTGCAGCCGACGAACCCGCCCGCGGAGAACGTGATGGAGCTGCTGCTCCTGATCGACGCCGCGCGCCGGGCGAGCGCCGCCCGCATCACGGTCGTGATGCCGTACTACGGCTACTCGCGGCAGGACCGCAAGGACCAGCCGCGCGTCGCGATCGGCGCCAAGCTGGTGGCGAACATGATCCAGACCGCCGGCGCCGACCGCGTGCTCGGGATCGACTTCCACCAGCACCAGCTGCAGGGCTTCTTCGACATCCCGGTGGACCACCTGTATGCGCGCCCGGTGCTGGTGAACCACTACCGCAAGAAGAAGCTCGCGGACCTCGTGGTGGTGGCGCCGGACGTCGGCGCGGCGAAGATGGCGCGCGGCTTCGCGAAGCAGCTCGACGCGGGCTTCGCGATCATCGACAAGCGCCGCCCGAAGGCGAACGTGGCCGAGGTGCTGAACGTGATCGGCGACGTCAACGGGCACGCGTGCCTGATCGTCGACGACATGATCGACACGGCCGGCACGGTGTCGGAGGCGTCGCGGGCGCTGATCAAGCTGGGCGCGCGCGAGGTCTACGTCTGCGCGACGCACGCGCTGCTCTCCGGCCCCGCGAAGCAGCGCCTGAGCGAGGCGCCGATCGTCGAGGTCACGGTGACGGACACGATCAACATCGCGCCCGAGCGCCGCTTCGACTCGCTGCACGTGCTGTCGGTGGGCGAGCTGCTGGCGAAGGCGATCCGGTTTACCCACTCCGATCAGAGCGTCTCGAGCCTCTTCGACTGACGCCGGTAGGCGCTACGGCGGAGAACGAGGAGGCGGAGGACGGAACGGCGGAGAACGGAACCGCGGAAGTCGATACGGCGCGATACGAAACGGCGGACCTTCGCTTGAGGCTTCAAGCTCGAAGGGTCCGCCTCTTCGTTTCACGCCCTTCCGTCCTCCGCTTCACCGTCCTCCGCCCTATCGTCTTTCGCCGTATCGGTTTAGCTTGTTCGGCTGCGGGTGAGAGGCGGCCGTCGGCAATCCGGTGCTACGGCTGAGGGTAACCCGTTTTCCGACACAGACTTCCGGATACAAGGACGCCTTCCATGGCGAACACCAATCTCGCCGCCGAGCCGCGCTCGGAGACCGGCAAGGGCGTCGCGCGCAAGCTGCGCGCGGCCGGCCGCATCCCCGCCGTCGTCTACGGGCACAACCGCGCCGCCGAGTCGATCACCGTCGACGCGCGCGAGCTCGAGCGCCTCCTCGGCCGCATCTCCGCTGCCAGCACCGTCGTCGAGCTCGGCCTGGGTGGCGGCACGGCCCGCACGCTGATCCGCGAGATCCAGCGCCACCCCGTCCGCCGCCACATCCTGCACGTCGACTTCCAGGAGCTGGTGGCCGGCGAGAAGGTGACGGTGAACGTCCCGCTCGTCTTCGTCGGCACCGCGATCGGCGTCCGCGAGCAGGGCGGCATCTTCGAGGAGGTCATGCGCGAGATCTCGATCTCGGTCGACCCGGCGAGCATCCCGAACCACGTCGACGTCGACATCTCGAAGCTGACGATCGGCCACCCGCTCCACGTCCGCGACCTGCAGCTGCCGGCCGGCGTGACGGTGCTCGACGACGCCGACGCGACCGTGTGCTCGGTGGCCGGCTCGAAGGCCGCCGCCTCGGAGGAGACGACGGCCGCCAGCCCGGCGGAGCCCGAGGTCATCCGCCAGAAGAAGGCCGAGGAGTAACCGCCCGCGCACCCGGAGCTGCCGTGAAGGTCCTCCTCGGACTGGGCAACCCCGGGCGCGAGTACGAGGCGACGCGCCACAACGTCGGCTGGTGGGTCCTCGACCACCTGGCCGACGTTTGGCGTTTCGACGGCTGGCGGAAGGACGGCGACGCCCTCACCACCACCGGTCTGGTCGGCTCGCTCAAGGTGCGCCTGGTCAAGCCGCAGACGTACTACAACCTCAGCGGGACGGTCCTCCGGACCTACCTGCGCAAGCCGTTCTGGGCGCCCGCGACCGACCTGCTCGTGGTGTGCGACGACGTGGCGCTCCCGGTCGGCCGCTACCGCCTCCGTCCGCAGGGCGGCGCCGGCGGCAGCAACGGCCTCAAGTCGATCGAGCGCGAGATCGGCTCGCAGAACTACGGGCGCCTGCGCATCGGCACGAAGCCGGTGGACGAGGCGCGCGAGATCGGCAACCTCGCCGACTTCGTGCTCTCGCCGTTCGACGCGGTGGAGCGGCAGGAGGTCGTCGCGCTGATGCCGAAGCTCGTGGACGCGAGCGAGACGTGGCTGCGGGACGGGATCCTGGCGGCGATGAACAAGCACAATTCCAACGGATAGTCCATGCTCCGCATCGGCATCGTCGGCCTCCCCAACGTGGGCAAGTCGACGCTCTTCAACGCGCTCACCTCGGCGGGCGTCCTGGCGGCGAACTACCCGTTCGCCACCAAGGACCCCAACGTCGGCCGCGTGAACGTCCCGGACGCGCGCCTCGACCGGCTGGCGGACGTCGTCAAGCCGCAGCGCACCGTGCCCGCGGTCGTCGAGTTCGTCGACATCGCCGGCCTCGTGAAGGGCGCGTCGCAGGGTGAGGGCCTGGGCAACCAGTTCCTCGCCAACATCCGCGAGACCGACGCCATCGTGCACGTCGTGCGCTGCTTCGACGACGACGACGTGCTGCACGTGATGGGCGACGTGAACCCGGTGCGCGACCGCGAGGTGATCGAGTTCGAGCTCGCGCTGGCCGACCTCGCGACGGTCGAGAAGCGCCTGGACCGGACGCGCCGCGCGGCCAAGACCGGCGACGCCGACGCGAAGGCGGAGGTCGCGGTGCTGGAGCGCGCGTACGAGTTCCTCAAGGACGGCCGCGGGCTCTGGGAGGCGAAGCTCACCGACGACGAGAAGGCGACGCTGCAGCCGCTCTCGCTGCTCACGGTCAAGCCGATCCTCTACGCCGCCAACGTCACCGACGCCGAGCTGACGGGCGACGAGGGCGCGCACCTCAAGGCGCTGCGCGCGGCGATCGTCGCCAGCGGCGAGCTGGCGAGCGTGGTCCCCTTCTCCGCCAAGATCGAGAGCGAGCTGGCCGAGCTGCCCGCGGAGGACCGCGCGGACTTCCTCGCGTCGCTGGGGCTGGAGAGCGCGGGGCTCGACCGCCTGATCCGCGCCGGCTACGACCTGCTCGGCCTCGAGACGTACTTCACGGCCGGCGAGCAGGAGGTGCGCGCGTGGACGATCCACCGCGGCGACACCGCGCCGAAGGCGGCGGGCGTGATCCACACGGACTTCGAGCGCGGCTTCATCAAGGCCGACACGGTGGGCTACGACGACTTCGTGTCGATGGGCGGCTGGAAGGGCGCGCGCGAGAAGGGCGCGGTGCGCAGCGAGGGGAAGGAGTACGTCGTGGCGGACGGCGACGTGATGCTGTTCAAGTTCAACGTCTGACGCATGCGGTGGACGGTGGAGTTCGACGACGCGCGCGGCGCCGCGATCGTGCGAACGAGCGGGGTGTTCGACCATGCGGCCCACGCCCGCATGGTCGAGGACATCGTGAGCCGGCCGGAATGGCGTCCGGGCCATCCGGTGCTGTTCGACCATCGCGACCTAGACTTCGGCGACGCCGGGTACCAGCACATGCTCGCCGCCGCCGACAACCACCGGGCGCACGATCAGCAGATCGGCGCCGCGCGCTCCGCGCTCGTGATGAAGTCGCCGGCCGACTTCGGCCGCGCGCGCCAGTTCGAGCAGATGGTCGAGGGAGTGGTCCGCGCCGACCTCGCGGTGTTCACCGACGAGGATGCGGCGTGGCGGTGGCTCGCCGCCGGATCGCGCGCGACGTGACGTGCAGACGGGGCCCGCTGCGATTGCAGCGGGCCCCGTCTCGTCGCGCCGGCATGCCTACGCGGCGGCCCCTCTCTCCGCGGGCTCCGCGGACGCCGCCTCCGACGCGCGCTCCTGCGCCCACGACAGGGCCTCCACGTACAGCACCGGCAGCAGGTCGAGCGACACGCCGAGCGACTCGGCGCCGCTGGAGACGGTGTCCCACGCGCCGATCTCGTACGCCTCCGCCACCCGCAGCGCCGCCCCGTATGGCCCCTCGCGCGCGAGCAGCGCCTCGCGCAGCTCCGTCGTCAGCTCGAGGCGCGAGACGACCTCGGACATGGGCACGCGCATCAGCGCGTCGAGCATCGAGAAGAGTCCGGCCATGAACAGCGCGCCGCCCTCGCGCCGTCGCCCTGCGGCCTCGGCGAGCAGTTCGCAGAAGCGCGCGCGCAGCATCGCGCCCGTCACCAGCTCCGCACGCACGCCGGTCGCCGTCGCGAACGACGAGACGAGCAGGAGCCCGAGCCACCGGTGGAGCGTGGCGCGCCCCAGCAGCCGGATCGCGTGCCCGATCGACTCGACGCCCGCGCGGCCGCTGCCCGCCGAGTTGACGATGCGCAGCAGCTTGTAGGCGAGCGTGATGTCGCCCCGGAAGATCTCCTCCACCTGCGCGTCGCTCGTCTCCGCATCGCGCAGCACGTTCATCAGGCGGATGAGATTGCCCTGCTGCACGGGCACCTCCCGGCCGGCCAGCAGCTCCGGGCGCGCGTGGAAGTAGCCCTGGAACAGCTCGAAGCCGAGCGTCGCGCAGCGCGCGCGCGCGGCGGCGGTCTCCACGCGCTCGGCCAGGCAGCAGACGTCGAACGGCCGCACCTGCGCGAGCGCCGCGCGCAGCTCGTCGTCCGCGCGTCCGAGCACGTCGATCTTGACGATGCGCGCGAGGCGCAGGAGCGGCTCGTTGGCCGGATCGTGCACGTAGTCGTCGAGTGCGAGCGTGTAGCCCGCCGCGACGAGCGCCTCGCACGCGGGCAGCGTCTCGTCGTCGCACGTCACCGACTCGAGGAGCTCGATCACGACCTGCTGCGGGTCGAGCACGTGGATGCTGCCGTCGAGCAGCATCGGCCGGTCGACGTTGATGTACGCGCGCCGGCCGCCGGTCACGCGGGCGAGGCCGATGCCGAGCAGCGTGCGCGTGATCGTGTCGCTCGACATGCGCGTCGAGTCCGCCCCGACGGCGGCCGTCGCGCGTGCGCTGTCGCGGTAGAGCAGCTCGTACGCGACGAGCCGGTCCGCACGATCGAAGATCGGCTGGCGGGCGAGGGCGATCTCGAGCGAGTCAAGCATCGGCGGCCGGGCGCGAGAGAGACTGCAGCAGATCACGGGACGTAGATGGTGCCCCCGCGAGTGTCGGCGCCTGTCCGCCGAAGCTGAACACAGACGTTCCGGCTGGGGAGACGCGCCGACTCCCGCCCGAGAACGTCGAAGGCCCGACGGGCAACGCCCGTCGGGCCTCTCTGGTCGCCACGTCCGGCATCCGTCGGTGCCGGAGCGATCGGCTACCGGTTCGGGTTCCCGCCGCCCGGGTTGCCGCCGCCCGGATTGCCGCCGCCGGGATTGCCGCCGCCCGGATTGCCACCGCCCGGATTGCCACCGCCCGGATTGCCACCGCTGGGGTTCCCGCCGCTGGGATTGCCGCCGCTGGGATTGCCACCGGTCTGGCTGCCGCCCGTTCCGCCGCTGCCACCAGCGTCGGCGGTGCCCGCGCTGGCCGTCATCGCGCTGCCGGCCGTGTTCATCTTGTCGCTCGAGGCGCCGCCCAGGCGGTTCACGCCGACGACGACGGCGACGGCGATCATGGCGACGAGCAGGGCGTACTCGGTGAGCGTCGCGCCGTCGTCCTGCTGCAGGAAGCGGCGGAGCTGCTGGCGGAGAATCGCGGGCATCGGCGGGCGGACCAGGGTCCCGGCAGAGGGGGGCGCCTCAGGAGACGGCGCCGAGATGACGAACATGATAACTCACCGGGGCACCTGCGCACCATGTGGCGCACGCCCCACGCCGCGCCGCCTGCCGGCGGACACCCCACGCGCCGCGGGTCGACCGGCCGCCCCTCCTACCCGATGCGGTGCGGCACGAAGCGGCTCGTGTTGCCGGTGATGGGGCCGTCCGACTCGCGGATCCCGATCCCGGCCGCCTGCCCGCCGACCACCCAGCTCCCGATGACCGCGCTCGCGCCGTCGAACGTCGGCAGCGGCGCCAGCGCCTGGTAGACCCACCCCTCGTCGCCGTAGTCGCCGCGCGACTCGGCCACCGTCTCGCCGAACAGGACGAGCGACACGTTCGCCCCCTCGCGCGACAGCAGCGGCTTGCGCGCATAGGCCTCCAGCAGCGCCGCGTCGAAGTAGGCGGGGAGCAGGTTCGGGTGGTCCGGGAACAGCTCCCAGAGGATCGCCAGGATCCCCTTGTTGCTGAGGACCATCTTCCAGGCCGGCTCGATCCACCGCGTGCGGCGCGCGGCCGCGGCCAGCTGCTCGGCGAAGCCCTCACGGGCCATCCACTCCCACGGGTACAGCTTGAACGCCGCGTCGATCGGCCGCTCGTCCAGGTCGACGAAGCGCGCGCGGCGGTCGTCCCAGCCGATCTCCTCCATCAGCAGCGGGTGCGTGGCCAGCCCAGCCTGCTCGGCGGTGTCGCGCAGGTAGGCGACCGTCGCCTGGTCCTCGGGATCGGCGGTGGCGGCGAAGTGCACGAGCGGCGGCGCGCCGCGCGGCGCCCCCTCGCCCGGACCGAGCATGAGCGCGCGCCAGGCAGCGACCAGGCGCTCGTGGATCGAGTTGAACTGGTCCGCGCCCGGCGCGACGTCCTGCAGCCAGTACCACTGCGCGACGGCCGCCTCGACGAGCGACGTGGGCGTGTCGGCGTTGTACTCCAGCAGCCGCGGCGCTCCACGGCCGTCGTAGGCGAGGTCGAACCGGCCGTACAGTGTCGGCTCGGCCGCTGCCCACGAGGCCTCGATGAGCGGGACCGCGGCGCGCGGGATGGCCAGCTCGTCCCAGCGCCCCTTCTGGATCACGTGGCCGGCCGCCTGGACGCACAGCCGGTGGAGCTCCTGCGTCGCCTCCTCCAGCACGTCCACCTCGTCCATCGACAGCACGTAGGCGCGCGACTCGTCCCAGTACGTCGCGCCATCGGCCGAGGTGTGGTGCGGCAGCCCGATCTCCTCGACGCGCGCCTGCCAGTCGGGGCGCCGCGCGCTCCCCTCGCGGCGCATCGCTCAGCCGCCCATGCTGCGGCCCGCCCCGATGCTGCCGAAGCCGCCGCGCACGGTGCCGGTGCCACGGCTGCGCCCCGCGCTCGATCCGGACGGCGCGCCGACGCTGCGGGCGCGCGACCACCCCTGCCCCGTGCGGAACGCCAGCCCGCCGGGCGAGCGATAGCGCCGGCCGGCCAGGGGCGCGTAGCCGCCGCCGGTCATCAGCCCGCTCGCCAGCCGCCCGCCGTAGTACCAGAGGAAGACCGGCGGGATGCCGCCCGACTGCCGGACGACGCGTCCGGAATCGGTCGCCGGCGTGGTGGCGGTCGGGGCGTTGGTCGCGGTGCAGAGCGACTCGGCCACGACCCGGTTGGTGCCGCGCTCCACGCACTGCAGCGCCTCCTGCTGGCTGCAGGCGGCGAGCGAGGAGGCGGAGGCGACGAGCGTGAGCGGAACGGCGCGGGAGCGCTTCACGAGATGGACGGAGGATCGGGTTGGAGCGGCCACGCGTCCGGACGGCGCGCGGCGACACCCTGGATAGTACGAGCGCGACGCCCCGGCTGCTTCGCGCCGCGCGCGTCTCGGGTGCCCGTTGCCGTAAGTGACGGTCGCGGATAGGTTTCGAGGCTGCTCACAACGGCCCCGGCCAGCGCCGGGGCCTTCACACCCCTCCTCCCACTCCGGCAACCAGTGGGGGGCGGCACACGCGACGTCCGGCGCGCGGCCCCTGGCCGCGGTCCGGGCCCGACCACAGGGAGGATTGCCACTCGTGCCCAACACGAAGGCCACGTCTCGCACGTACGAGGCGGTCTACATCTTCGACTCGGCGCTGGAAGACCAGCAGATCGCCGACAAGCTCCAGAAGCACCACGGGCTGCTGAGCGCCACCGGCGACATCACGCTCGAGCACTGGGGCCGCCGCCAGCTCGCGTATCCGATCGCGAAGCGTGAGAACGGCTACTACATCATCGCGCAGTTCACGCTCGATGACGTCACGGTGCTCCCCGAGTTCGAGCGCGCGCTCAAGCTCGACGAGGGCGTGCTGCGCTACCTGATCTCGCTGCACGAGCGCGAGCTCGGCGCCCCGCCGATGACGGAAGAGGAGCTGGCCGCCCGCAAGAAGGACGACGACGACGACGACGACGAGGAATAACCATGCGCCGCCCCAAGAAGACCGATCCGTTCGCCGAGGCGCGCATCCGCTTCGTCGACTACAAGGACGACCGCCTGCTCTCGCGCTTCATCACGGAGACGGGCAAGGTGCTGCCGGGCCGCCTCACGGGCGCCACGGCGCGTCACCAGCGCCAGCTCGCCAAGGCCATCAAGAAGGCCCGCTACCTCGCCCTGATCCCCTACACCAAGGGGTCGCAGAGCTAAGATGGCGGCGGCCGAGCGGGGCATCTCGCCGGCGGCGCGCGAGCGGGGGTGGGGGCGGACGGTCGTCGCCCTCCTCGCCTGCCTCGCGCTCGCGGCGGCTCCGCTCTGGCCGGCGGCGGCCGGCCTGATCGCGGCGTTCGTGCGGGTCGCGCTGCCCATCGAGCAGACCATGCTGCTCGTGGTGCCGGCGCTCGCGGCGTGCGCGGCGGTGGGCTGGTGGGCCGGCGGGCGGATCTACCTTCTGCTCGCCTGGCTCGCCCTGGCGGCGTGGGTCGTGATGGCCCCGCTGCCGGTGCAGGCACCGAGCTACCCCTCGCTCGCCCGCGGGTGGGCGCTGCTGGTGGCCGCGTCGTTCGGCATCGTCGGCATCGTGGCGCCGGGGCGCGCGTTCTTCTCGCGCGCGCTGTCGTCGCTCGGGCTGGCCCTCGGGGTCGCGCTGGTCGTGCTGTTCGCGACCGACCGCGATCCGGGGCGCCTCTCCCGGGTGATGACCACCGAGTACCAGCGCCGCGCGTCGGCGTCGCTCGACGCCTGGCGCGACCACGCCGCGGACGATGGCTGGCAGTCCGTCGCGGCCCGCTCCCCGGAGCTGGCCGAGCGGGCCGACGGGACCGCCGCCGGGCTGGAGGCGCTGCCGCAGTACGCGGCGATGCTGACGCCGGCGCTGGTCGCGCTGGAATCGCTGGCGGCGCTGGCGCTCGCCTGGGCGCTGTACCATCGCCTGAGCCGGACGCGGCTGGGCCCCCCGCTGGGGGCGCTCCGGACGTTCCGGTTCAACGACCAGCTGGTGTGGGGCGTGGTGGCCGGGGCGGCGATGCTGCTCGTGCCGTCGCTCGCCGCGCTGCGGGTGGTCGGGGCGAACCTGCTGGCCTTCTTCGGCGCGCTGTACGCGCTGCGGGGGCTGGGCGTCCTGCGGTGGTGGGCGCCCGAGAAGTGGGCCGCGCTCGCCGCGCTGGGCGTCGCGCTGCTGCTCCCCGTCATGGGGGTGACGCTGCTCGCCGGCACGCTCGGCGTGATCGCGCTGCTCCTGGGGCTGGGCGACACGTGGCAGGACTGGCGCAACCGGCGGCCGCGCCCGACGGCTTGAACGATCGAACTCGACGTACGTCTTCGTCTCTTCATAGCTCGCTAGAGCTCTCTACTCGCGCCGCGCGCCCCCGGGACACCCGGGCGCTGGCGCGGCCCGACAAGGAGGACCCGATGGAAGTCATTCTGCGGCAGGCGGTCGAGAACCTGGGGCACCCCGGGGACGTCGTGACCGTCTCCAACGGCTACGCCCGCAACTACCTGCTCCCGCGCGGGGTCGCCTACCAGGCGACCGAGGGGAACAAGAAGCGCATCTCGCAGGAGAAGGCGCGCCTGGAGGCGGCCGAGAGCCAGCGCCGCGGCGCGGCCGAGGAGGTCGCCAAGAAGCTCGAGGAGGTGTCGATCACCTTCGCGGCGCGCGTCGGCGAGGAGGGCAAGCTGTTCGGCTCCGTCACCACGCAGGACATCGCCGACCAGCTGGCCGCCCAGGGCTTCACGATCGAGCGTCGCCAGATCGACCTGCACGAGCCGATCAAGGCGCTCGGCGTCTACCGCGTGCCGGTCAAGCTGCACGCGGACGTGAAGCCCGAGATCAAAGTTTGGGTGATCAAACAGTAAACAAACAATATCTCCCCATACTGAAAACGACCGGACAGTCGTCACGTCACGCAGGGGAACTAGTGTTTGCCATGCCGGGGTACGAGGCCAATCAGCCTCGTACCCCGGTGTTTTTCGGAAGCTATCTCGGACCGCTGAGTACTTTTTGCGGGATGTGATGCGAAGGCGGCCAGTTAAAGTGCCGATCCTTGACGGTGTACTTCCCAATAAACGGCGATGCCCCGCTGCCCCTGCGGGAGCCTCAAACCGCAGGATAGCCACCGCCGTAGGACTCATGGACGTGAGGGCCGGCGGCTGACTTGTGCCTGCTGAGTCCGACACCATATTCCCGCCGAATGACGCCAAGTGCGCCCACGCCGCGTTACGAGAACCCACCACTGCTCGAAGCCGTGTTGGGGTTCAGGTTCGCCCGCGCCCCCCGGTCGTGGGATTCAGTGTACTTCGGCAAGCTGCACTTGGCCCTGAAAGGCTTCCCTCGCGTGGACACGCTCGAAGGCGCCTCTCTCACCTTCCAGCCGGGACAGGGCGTTCAGTTTACTCCGGCACCGGAGGTAAAGCGGTTCATTCGTGAGGACGGCGGAGTCGTTGTCTCAGCATCTCCGGAGACAGTTGGGGTGAGTGTGCTGCCCAAGCAGATCGCCGGTGGGCATCCGGGTTGGGACTTCCTGCGCGACACCGCGTTGTGGGCGCTTCAAGCGTACGAGTCAATAACGAGCCCCGGACCGCTCCAAGAAGTCGGAGTCCGCTACATCGACGTAGTGCCGATTGACCCCGGGAGTTTCCGGTTAGGCGACTTCGTTCGCGCGGAGAGCGGCATTGTACCGATGGCGTTGATGGACGAACGGAACCCGTTCGCATTTCGGGTCGAGCGCACCAGCGGGACAGAGTACGGAAATCTCCGCGAGGTAGTCTCGATGCAAGCGCGCGCTACCGCGACTGGCGGCGGAGAGTTGGTGCTCGACGTAGACGAGTTGATGCAGGTCAGGTCCGAGGCTGCCACTCCGAATGTGGAGACACTCGCGGATCACCTCCACGAAGCGGTGCATCGAGTCTTCGGAAGCGTCATTCACGAGTCGGTTCTCAGGAGTTTCAATCCCTTGCCAGCCGAGGCAAACGCAAGATGAGCGCAGCGACTGTAGCACCGGCTGCTTGGAGCCCGTCGTGGGCATACGTGCAGGAGGCGCGCAGTGGTGAGGCGCGGTCAATTCTAGACTGGCTTCAGGTATCAGCGCCGCTCGTTCTCTCCCACACGCCAACCGTACATCAGGTTCTCGTTTCCCCGGCTTACGACTGGTCATCCCCGTGGGACCGTGCGGCCATCCTCTCCGTAAATCTTGGTGAGATGGTCGAGCCGGATGCGGAAGACTGGCGGGCGTTCACGTCCGCGGTCGAGAGACAAGGACGTCGGGCAGCAGCCGTTCGGAGAGTGAACTCCGCAGGTGGCCAGCGTTTGCCCTGAACCCGATGGCGCCGACGCAGCCGACTGGTGACAACATCGATCTTCCCTCAGCAGCAGCGCAGTTTCGCCCTGCTCCGGGACCCGAGGTCATCGCAGCGATCCAGCAGTACGCGTTCGGATCTGCGGACTGGCTGTACGATCTCAACTTCGCCGACCAAGAGCCGTGGCAAGGTGATGTCTTGCCGGATGCCTCCGTGGCCTACGTCGACGGGGCCGGTGACATCGTAGTGATCGACGGCCCTGTAATGCTCTTGTCGACCTCGTGCGATGCAGTGCCGGGGCGCAACAAGCCCGTCGCGACGGTCGCGCCGGTGTTCACTGTCTCGTCGTTTCTAGACGATCTCTCGCAAGGTCAGCGAACGAGCAAAGGGCAGGCGCTCAGGGAGAATCGGTACTCGAACATCTTCTACCTGCCGTCCGTCGAGGGGATGTCGGAGCAGTACGTGAACTTTTCGTACGCAGGACCGGTGTCGACGGACTGGCTAGCGGGCCATTGTTCCAAGTGCGATCCACACGACCGGCTTCGGCTCTCACAGAACGGCTGGTACGTTCTCATGATGAAGCTCGCGGCTCACTACACTCGAAGCGAACAGGTTGGAGATCCGCCTCGTCGCGAGAGCTAGCCGACGGAAACGCACCATCGCGCCCTAACCCGGCGCATGACGTCGACAAGATCAGCGGGGTGAGTGGCTTCAACGCCACTCACCCCGCTTTTCATTTGAGACTTCCGCGGACCGACCGTTGAGGAATCGAGTGGTTCTTTTCCGCCTCGACACGATCAAGGACGTCATTCCAATCCACTCCTCGGTACAGTCGATGTAGTATCGCCCTTGCTTGCTCCTCGGGAAGCGGCTCGATGGGGTACGCGTGCCTTAGCTTGTACTGGCGACGCACGCAGCAGTCGATAGCAAATCGCTCCGGAGGTTCGCCGGGCGCGACGAGTGCAATCCTGCCATCCGGAAGGCGGCCCGCCCGGTACTGTTGAGTCGCGTTGACTGAGAGGTTGAAAGCGCGTCGCACCTGCTTGGCGGCGCCACGTCCGCCATCCATTTCGGGCGAGGGGGTGAACCCGTGAAGCGGGCCGCCTTCCGCGAACGGATTAGCCACTCCGATGTAGACGGTGATTCCCGTTACGCGCCTTCTCACTAACGCCTTTCGTCGCGCCATTGCCGGCAACCTCCCGTGATTTCGACAGAGTTCGTCGCTGGGTGGCGCCTGAGCGTGGAGCGCCACTCCCTACGGTCGACCGAGCGAAGCACCTCGAATGCGCGACCGTCTTTCCTCCGCCCGTTGCTTTGCGCACGCGGGAACGAAGGGATCTCGAAGGCGCTCGTCTCCCTTTGTGACTTCGGCGTCGGCGGTCCAGCCGAAGAACGCGGCGAGATGGCGGACGACCGCAGCGGCAAGTTTCGGGGGGACTGCGTTTCCGACCTGTCGATACTGCTGAAGCCTCGGAACGTCGTGTGGCCAGATGAACGAGTCGGCGAAGCTCTGAAGCCGTGCAGATTCACGGACGGAGATCACCCGGTCATAGCGGTAATGCACCGGGCGTAAGGGCGAGAAGTTCCCCGTTCCAGCGCGCAGAGTGTAGCCCGGACGGTCCGGGTGAAGCCGGTCGTGATGCGACTTCTTGTCCCGCCTCCCCGGTTCGAGTGCCCGGAAGGCATCCAACATGGCCGGGCTGTGATGCGTCGGTTCGTGGTTGGGGATCAGCGCCGCTTCCGGCGACTCCACGTCCGGCAGGTCGTCGAGGGCATCCCTGCAGGTCACCAAGGGCGATTGACCGAGGAGCGCGAGATCGCCATGCGTGGGCATCGGTGGGAAGGGCGGCGCCTTCTTGCCCCTTGCGCCCACGATGAATAAGCGCTTTCTCATCTGCGGCACGCCGAACTCAGCCGCGCTGAGGACGGCGTGTCTGCTGGCGTAGCCGGCGTCCGTCAACTCGGAGAGAATCCGGTCGAGGACTACGCCCTCGGCCACCGTTTCGAGGTGAGCGACGTTCTCGAAGATGAACCCGTCGGGCTGAAGCTCCCGGAGCAACCGGACATACTCCAAGACCAGATCGCCGCGGGGATCAGCGAGGCCCTGCCGCTTCCCAATGACGCTGAATGGCTGGCACGGTGGACCACCGGCGAGCAATGCCGGTCGCCGGCCAGCTAGGCCCGCGGCCTCCATCAGCGACGCTCCCGTAAGGGCACGGGCGTCCGCCGTCAGGGCGCGGGAGCCCCGGTACTCATGGTTATACGCATAGGTCCGCATGGTCGGAGCGTAGTAGTCCGTCCCGAGCGCGACGCGGAATCCCGCGTCAAGAACGCCCGTGGACAGCCCTCCGCAACCAGCGAACAACTCGATGGCGACTGGATCAGCCGAAGAACCGTTCCGCATTTTCCAACTTAACTGAGACTGCGATGGGGAGATCGCTCCAATCGCACGGGCGACAGTCCAAGGTTTACGTCCCGGTGCTTCGCTGGATCTTCAAGAAGTACTACCGGCGGGGGAAGCAGAGCATCGAGTTCACCATGCAGGACATTCGGGAAGCGTGCGACGATCTCGGGATCGAAGCGGCGAACCCCGCGGATGTTGTCTACAGGATGAAGTCACGCACGAAGATTCCGCCCGAAATCGAGGAGCTAGGCTTCCGCATTCTTCGTCCGGTCGCGCGCGGAAAGTACCTCCTGGAAGTCGGAGAGAGCACGCTTATCGACTACCCGGACTGTGATGTCGAGGAGATCATCGACCGGACGCCCGCGCCGGTTCGACGGATGCTGGGCGTTGAATTCGGGGACATCGACGAGCAGGGACTTCTCTCGGTCATCCGCTACAACGATCTGATTTCCCGCTTTCTCGGTCAGCGCGCGTTCCACTTCAAGGGTCACGTGCGAAAGAGCGTTGAGGGCGTCGGTCAGGCAGAGGTGGATGACGTCCACGTCTCAACACCGCTCGACGCCGACGAGCCGATCACGGTCGTCCCGGTCGAGGCGAAGGCTAAGGACGAGCCGACCAATCGCGCTCAGATCGCGATGCAGATCCTCTACGCGCGAACGAGCTTTCCCGGTCATCCGGTCCGTCCCCTGACGATCAAGCTGTTCGCGGATGGGGTGATCCTTTTCATGGAATTCGAGGACGAAACGAATCCGAGAGAACTGAGAGTGATTCGCAGCACCAGGTATCGACTTGTCGAGCCCGACCGCTCATCGCGGGAATAAATGATATCACAAATTCCCGTGGCGGTCAACCCGCGGCAGGTGCGCCGTGACTGAGAAGCGCCCTCGCGGACGGCCTCCGAAGCTCGGTGACCACCACCGGTTCGTACTTCGATTGCCGGACCCCCTCCACAAGCGACTTCTGGACGCCGCCCGCCAGAGCAATCGGTCGCTAAACGACCTCATCCTTGAAGTCCTGAGCGGGTGGGCGGATCGGCAGCAGCCTAAGGATCACTAACGGGCTGAAGGCGTCCGGCGGCGAACAATCCGGGCAATCCTGTGCGCGTATCGCTCTACGTCGGCCTTGACGTCCTTCTCCCATAGCCGAATCACCCGCCAACCAGCAGCCCGCAACACCGCGGCGTGCTCGGCGTCACGCGCCACGTTTCTGCGAATCTTGACGAGCCAGTAGGCGCGATTCGTCGGACCTATGCTCCGGCGAAACGCCCGGCTCCCCTGCTCCACCAGCACTCTACCGTGCCAGTAGTCGCCGTCCACAAACACGGCAACGCGGGCAGAGGCAAAAACGATATCCGGTCTTCCGGGAAGCGCTGAATCGTAGAGTCTGTATCGCAGACCGAGACGGTGCAGCGCTTTCCGGAGAGCTACCTCCGCGGCGTTGTTTGTTGACCGGACGGCGGCCATGCGCCGCGACACAAACGCCGGGTCCTGAGCCATTCTCTGATCAGATCGGTTTTCGGGACGGAACTTGTTGATTGAATTGTACTTGGCGGATCCAAGCGGCGGGCGGAGCAAGTTGGACGGACTTGCCCCGCGAGCACTGACAGGCTGGACGGGCCTGCTCGGACACAGACTTGAGGGGCTGCTGGACGGGCGAGCCCTCCTACTGATTACCTCAACTTTCGCTGCCGCAGGACAGCGCTCGCCGCTGGTGACGCCGCGTGCGAACCATCGTCGTGTAAGTGTCTACGCCGCACTGAGATAGTACTGCCTGAGGAGATCGAAGTCGGACTTAGTTACAAGTACACGCGGAGTTGCAGAACTCGACCGACGGTAAGGTCTGGGTCATCAAGCAGTGAGTCGCGCGCCGCGGCTCCGGCCGCGGCGTCGCGCATGATCTGCCCGACCAGCACGTCCGGCGGGGGCGCGCGTCGACATCGACGCTCGCCCCCGTCTTGCATCGTTCGCCAGTGGCGTGCGGCGTCCGGTAGGGACGGTGCGCGCGTCGGTGTTCTCCCGAGGAGCACCGGCGCGGCGTCGTCGCCGCCGCGCGAACACGCGTGGTGCAGGCGTGGTTCGCCTGCCGCTTGCGCGCCCCTGGCCCGACCGGAACATTGCCCGAAGCCCCGGGTAAGCCCGGCGGTTCTGCCCGCTACAGCCCCTTCGATCCGAGATGGCGACGACCTCGAAGCTCCCGGCCGCCGCGGCGGCCCGCCGTGCTGCCCTGCTGGCCCTCGACCTGAAGGCCAACGACGTGATGCTCCTCGACCTGAAGGGCGTCACCGACATGACCGACTTCTTCGTGGTCGCCAGCGGCACCTCGGACACGCACGTGCGCGCGGTGGCCGAGCACGTGATCGCGGAGTTGAAGAAGGAGGGGGTGTCGGTGCACCACGTGGAAGGGCTCACGCAGGGCCGGTGGGCGCTGCTCGACTTCGTGGACTTCGTGGTCCACGTGTTCCACCCCACTCTCCGCACGTTCTACCAGCTCGAGCGGCTGTGGAGCGACGCGCGGGAGGTCCCGCTCGACCAGACCGCCGGGGCAGGCGCCCCGGCACCCCAGGGGGCACCGTGACACTCGGGAACCGGGTCCGCGCCGCAGCCACGCGCACTGCCGCCCGCGTGGTGCGGCGCGCGATGGCCTGCGCCACCGCCTGCGCCGCGCCGCTCGCCGTCGCCGCCCTGGCCAGCACGCTCACGAGCGTGCCGGCCGGGGCGCAGCTGTATTTCGGCCAGAACCTGGTCCAGTACGACCGCCTGAACTGGCGCGTGCTCGAGACCGAGCACTTCCTCCTCCACTACTACCCGGTGGAGAAGGAGGCCGCCTACGACGCCGCCCGCATGGCGGAGCGCTCGTACGCGCGGCTGTCGCGGCTGATGCAGCACCAGTTCCGCGAGAAGAAGCCGATCATCCTGTTCGCGAGCCGCGGCGACTTCGCGCAGAGCAACGTCTTCGGCGACCTGGGCGAGGGCACGGGCGGCGTCACCGACCCGCTCCGCCAGCGCATGGCGCAGCCGTTCACGGGCGACTACCGGTCGTTCGAGCACGTGCTGATGCACGAGATGGTGCACGCGTTCCAGTTCGACATCTTCTCGCGCGGCCGCGCGGGCGCGAACCTCCAGACGCTGGCGCAGGTCAACCCGCCGCTCTGGTACATGGAGGGCATGGCCGAGTTCTTCTCGCTCGGCTACGACCACCCGCAGACCGACGCCTGGGTGCGCGACGCGGCGATCAACGGGAATCTCCCGAGCATCCGGGAGATGACCGAGCGCCCCGACCAGTTCTTCCCGTACCGCTACGGCTTCTCGCTCTGGCAGTACGTCGGGCAGCGCTGGGGCGACCAGGCCATCGGCGAGATCATGAACGCGGTGCCGAACCTCGGCATCGAGCGCGCGTTCAAGCGCGAGCTGGGCCTCTCCCTCGACGAGCTCTCGGACGAGTGGAAGGAGGCGATGCAGCTCAAGCACCTGCCGCGCATCGCGGAGCTCGACCGCGCGCGCAAGTTCGCGCAGCCGATGCTGACGCAGCGGCGGACCGGCGGCATCGCGGACCTCTACATCGCGCCCGCGCTGTCGCCCGACGGCAAGCAGATCGCGTTCATCTCGTACGGCAACTTCCTGCGCGGCGAGGTCTTCCCCGACCTGTACCTGGCCGACGCGCAGACCGGCAAGCGCATCAAGCGCCTGGTCAAGAGCACGACGAACTCCGACGTCGAGGAGCTGCGCCAGCTCTACTCGCAGTCGAGCTTCTCGCCGGACGGCCGCTTCCTCGCCTACACGGCGCAGCGCCGCGGCAAGGACGTGCTCTACATCCTCGACGTCCGCAAGCGCGAGACGATCCGGCTCATCGACATCCCCGGCATCGAGCAGGTGCTGAGCCCCAGCTGGTCGCCCGATGGGCGGCAGCTGGTCATCACCGGCAACGTCGGCGGCATCACGGACCTCTACCTGATCAACGCCGACGGCACCGGCCTGCGGCAGCTGACGAAGGACCGCTACGGCGACATGCAGCCGTCGTGGTCGCCCGACGGCAAGACGATCGCCTTCGCCAGCGACCGCGACACCGACTTCGAGGTGCTGCGGCTGGGCCGCTGGAAGGTGTCGCTCTACGACCTGGCGGCGAACACCGTCACCGAGATCCCGGGCCAGGCGGGCCTCAACATCAACCCGCAGTGGGCGCCGGACGGCCGGTCGCTGATCTTCGTCTCCGATCGCACGGGGACGGCGAACCTGTTCCTGTACGACCTCGACGCGAAGGAGCACTACCAGCTCACGAACGTCGTCGGCGCGGTGAACTCGCAGACCGAGTTCTCGCCCGCGATCAGCTGGGCCCACCAGGCCGACCTGCTGGCCTTCGTCTACTACGAGAAGGGCACCAACAACGTCTGGTCGATCCGCAACCCGCGCCTGCTGAAGAAGCAGCCGTTCCGCGAGCGCGCCGTCACGCCGACGATTGCCGGCGGCGTGCCGGGTGCGCCGGGCGCCACGCCGGGCGTCGCGGCCGCGGGCACGCCGACGGTCGCGCAGGCCCAGGCGCCGGCTGCCGACACGACGCCCGAGAGCCGCTCGCTCTACCGCACGCCGGCGGCGACCTTCCGCCTGTCCGAGGCGCTCCCCGCGGGCGCCGGCACGGGTGCCGCGCCGCTGAGCGTCAGCGCGATGCTCGACAGCGCCGCGCTCTCGCTCCCCGACACGGCGCGCTTCAAGGACACGCGCTACAAGGCCGGCTTCCAGCCCGAGTACATCTCGCAGCCGCAGGTCGGTGTCGGCACCAACGCCAACTACGGCCAGCAGCTCTACGGCGGCACGACCATCGTGCTCGGCGACCTGCTGGGCAACCAGCAGCTCGCGATCAGCGCCGCGGTGAACGGGCAGATCTCCGACGCGCAGGTGTTCGTGGGCTACACGAACCTCGCGCGCCGGCTGCAGTACACGACGGGCATCTCGCAATTCCCCGTCTACTACTACAGCGGCCAGGGCAGCATCCAGGACGTGGGCGGCGGGCTGGCGGCGGTCGAGGACAACTTCGTCCGGCAGACGTGGCGCGACGCGTTCTGGCGCGCGCTCTACCCGTTCGACCGCTTCACGCGCATCGAGGCCGGCGCGCGGCTGACGAACATCACGAGCTCCACGCTCCCGATCAACACGATCTACGATCAGGGCGGGAACATCGTCGACATCGTGCGCGGCAACTCGCGGCGCATCGCGTCGGCGTCGATGGTCGCACCGTCGTTCGCCTTCGTGCGCGACAACGCCCTGTTCGGCTACACGGCGCCGATCATGGGCTCCCGCCTGCGCTTCCAGGTCGAGCCGCAGCTCGGCACGTGGCGGTGGGTCGACTACCTGCTCGACTACCGGCGCTACGATCCGATCCTGTTCAACTTCCTCACGGTCTCGACGCGCGCGTTCGCCAGCATCACCGCCGGCCGCGACGAGTACCAGTGGAACAAGTACCTCGGCCGCCCGGACTTCATCCGCGGCTACAACCGCGAGAACTACGCGGAGGGCTGCGGCGCCCCGCCGCCGGGCACCGATCCGTCGGTGATCGAGAGCGCCTGCGGGGCCGCGCGGCTGTTCGGCAGCCGCCTGGCGATGTTCAACGCCGAGCTGCGCTTTCCGCTGATCCGCCGCTTCGACCTGGGCGTGCTGCCGATCGCGCTGCCGCCGGTGGACGCGCTGGTGTTCTACGACGCGGGCGTGGCGTGGACGGGCAACGCGCCGCCGGGCGGCCAGTCGCAGACCGTCTCGCTCAAGCGGCCGGCCGAGTACAACCTGTTCACCCAGCGCTACCCGCTGCGCAGCTACGGCTACGGCATCCGCTTCAACCTGTTCGGCTTCGCGATCCTGCGCTGGGACTACGCGTGGCCGCTCGACTCGCCGAACCGGAAGCCGTTCGGGACCTGGTTCTTCGGGCCGTCGTTCTGACCTGCCGGCACGCTCGCCGCTCGACGCTCCACGCTCGCCGCTCGCTCCGCCCTCGGGACGGGGACAGCGTCGAGCGTGGAGCGTCGAGCGTTGAGGGGTACGTCACGCTCCCGGGGTTCCCGTAACTCCCGCCGGCCCCTAGCTTTGTCGCCGTGCGCCCGCCCGTCATCCTCCTGGCGGCGTCAGTGCTCGCCGCCTGCGGTCGCTCCG
Source organism: Roseisolibacter agri (assembly GCF_030159095.1). NCBI lineage: Bacteria > Pseudomonadati > Gemmatimonadota > Gemmatimonadia > Gemmatimonadales > Gemmatimonadaceae > Roseisolibacter > Roseisolibacter agri. The sequence goes on along the minus strand of NZ_BRXS01000004.1, from coordinate 456,416 downwards.
ACCGCGCCCCCGCCTCCGAGCCCGGCGCCTCCACCGTAGCCTCCCGCGGGCCCGATCCCGTGCTGCTCCGCGTGCCGCGCAGCGGCGGGCGCGTGACGGCCGCGATACTCCCGCGCCTCGACTCGGTCGTCTGGCGCTCCAGCGAGCCCGCGCCCGCGCTCGCCCGCGTCCTCGCCTTCGACGTCGAGAGCGGCATGCTGGCCGTGATCGACACCGCCGGCCGGCCGACGCGCATCGACCTGCGGCTGGGCACCGTCCGCACGGCGTCCAAGACGCCGCTGACGGCGCTCGCGGCCGGCCAGGGCGGCACCTTCTTCGGGCTCGCGGCCGACGGCAGCGTCACGCGCCTGACTCCCAGCGGCGACGCGTGGAAGCTCCCGCTCCGCGTCCCGGCCCAGGAGCTGTACCCGCAGCGCGACGGCAGCGTCCTGGCGGCCGGCGTCCGCGGCGGCACGGGCTACGTCTGGCGCCTGCGCCCGCCCACGACGCGCATCGGCGACTCGGCCACGGTCGCGGGCGGCGGGCGCGCGGTGCGCACCGGCTCCGCGGAGCGTGTCTACTTCGCGGCCGGCTCGGAGCTGCACGGCGTCCGCAGCCGCGACCTCGCCGCGGTGCCGGCGGTCTCGCTCGACGGGCCGGTGCGCGCGATCGTCGCGACGCCCAGCGGCGACCGCATGTACGTCGCGCTCGAGGGCTCGGGCGAGGTGGCCGTCGTCGACCGCTTCCGCGACGCCGTGGCGCGCACGATCACGCTGCCCGGCGAGGTCCGCGAGCTGCGCATCGACGCGCTCGGGCGTTACCTGCTGGCGCGCCCCGCGCGCGGCGACTCGGCCTGGGTCGTGGCGGTCGGCACCGACCGCGTGGTGGGCAGCGTCGCCGGCGCCTGGCGCGACGACCTGCCCCTCGTGATGCCCGACGGCGCGATCGCGACCGCCACCGGCGACGACGTCACGCTCCTCGACGGCGCATCGCTGCAGCCGCGCGACACGGTCGCGAAGGGCGCCGCGGACTTCTGGCACGTCGTGCTCTGGAACGGCTTCCGCCCGCGCTCCGCGGAGCTCGACAAGCCGGTGACGTTCGGCGGCGGCGAGAGCGCCGCGGACACCGCGGCCGCGGACACGACCGCGATGCCCGCGGACACGCTCGCGCCGCCCCCCGACACCGCGACGCCCGCCCCCACGCCGCCCGAGACGACGTCGGTGCCCCGCCCCGCCCGTCCCACGGTCCCGCCGCCGAACGGCGCGTCGCCCGGCGAGGTCGCGCTCCCGCCCGGCGAGGGCTACACGGTGCAGTTCGCGGCCGCCGACGACGAGCGCGAGGCGCGCGCCGTGGTGCGCCGCGTGACGCTGCCGGGCCGCCCGCTGCGGGTGGTGCCGGCGACGCGCGGCGGCCGCCGCTTCTACCGCGTCGTCAGCGGGCCGTTCGCCTCGCGCTCGGACGCCGAGCGCGCCGCGCGGACGACCGGCATGCGCTTCTGGGTCTACGAGGGCGCGCCGTGACGGAATCCGCTGCCGGTACGCTCCCCGTCTGGCACGACGAGGGGCGCCGCGTCGCGTCGGCCCTGGACGCGGTCGGCTCCGCGCTCGTCGTCGGCCGTGATCCGGAGATCGCCGCCTGGGTCGCCCTCGGCATCGCGCGCGCGCAGGCCGAGCAGCGCCGCGTCGCGGTCGCGGACCTCGTCGGCGAGGTCGCGCCGCTGCAGGCGCTCGTCGACCGCGACGAGGATCCGCACGGCATCTCCGACAGCTTCCTCTACGGCGTCTCGCTGAACAAGATCGCGCGGCCCGCCGACGCCGCGGGCAACCTCTTCGTGCTGCCGAGCGGCAGCGAGGCGGTGGCGGTCGAGGAGATCTTCCGCAGCGATCGCTGGCGCCGGCTCGCGAGCGGCTTCCGCGAGGTGGGCGCGCTGCTGCTGCTGGTCGCGCATGCGGACACGCCGGGGCTCGACGCGCTCGCGACGTCGGTGGACGGCGTCGTGCTCGCGGGCGACGCCTCGGGCGCGCTGCCGGACGCCGCGCCGCCGCTCGCCGTCGTCGGCGCCCCCACGCGCCGCCCGCGGCCGTCGGTGGGCCGCGCGATCGGCGGCGCGAAGGACGCGCGCGACGTGCGTGAGGCGCGCGAGTCGCGCGCCGACGCCGCGGAATCCGAGACGATCGCCGACGGCACGCGCACGCCGCCGAACCGCCTCGCGGCCTATGTCGTCGCGGCGGTCGCGCTGCTCGCGCTCGTGGCCGCGGGCGTGCTGTTCGCGCGCCAGCGCGCGCGCGGCGACGCGGGCCCGCGGATGGCCGCGGCGGTGAGCGACTCCGCGCGCCGCGCGGCGGCCGACTCCGCACGCGCGGCCGCCGCGCCGCCGCCGCCCGACACGCTGCCGAGCCTCGCCGTCGAGAACGCGGCCGACACGGTGGACCGCGCGATGTACACCGTGCAGACCAACTCGGCGAGCACGGAGACGTCGGTGCAGCTGCCCGCGAACGTCGACCGCGCGACGCTGCCGGCGCAGGTGATCGCGCCCGTGCTGCTCGAGAACCGGCCGTGGTTCTACGCGTACGTGGGCGCCTTCCGCACGCGCGAGGAGGCCGAGGCGCTGCGCGACAGCCTCGCGTCGCGCCGCGTGCTGGGCGACGAGTCGGGCGTCGTGGAGCGCACGCCGTTCGCGTTCCTCATCGCCGACAGCGTGCCCGCCGCGCAGGCGCCGCGCCGCATCGCGGAGCTGGAGCGCCGCGACATCCCGTCGTATCCGCTCGCACGCGGCAACGGGCTCGTGGCGCTGTACTCCGGCGCGTTCCGCACGCAGGACGAGGCGGCGTTCCACGCCCGTACCCTTCAGTCGGCGGGGATCCGGCCGCGGCTGGTCTATCGAACCGGGAGAAGTCTGTAAGTGCGCCTGACCAAGCTGGAGCTGCAGGGCTTCAAGAGCTTCGCCGACCACACGTTCCTGCAGTTCGACAAGGGCGCCACGGCCATCGTCGGACCGAACGGCTGCGGCAAGTCGAACGTCTCCGACGCCATCCGCTGGGTGCTCGGCGAGCAGCGCGCGCGCATGCTGCGCGGTGGGAGCATGACCGAGGTCATCTTCCAGGGCTCGTCGGCGCGCCGTCCGGTGAACGTCGCCGAGGTCTCGCTGCACTTCGACAACCGCGAGGGCACGCTTCCGGTCCCGTTCAAGGAGGTCGTCATCACCCGGCGCCTGTCGCGCTCGGGCGAGAGCGAGTACTTCCTGAACCGCACCGCGTGCCGCCTGCGCGACATCCAGGACCTGATGCGCGGCACGGGCCTGGGCGCGGACAGCGGCGTCGTCATCGAGAGCAAGATGATCGACGCGCTGCTCTCGGACCGTCCCGACGACCGGCGCGAGCTGTTCGAGGAGGCGGCGGGCGTGGGCCTCTACCGCGACCGTCGCCGCAGCACCGAGCGCCGCCTCGAGGAGACGAGCGTCGACCTGTCGCGCCTCGATGACCTGATCAACGAGGTCGCGAGCCAGACGCGCGCGCTCGCGCGCCAGCGCAAGCGCGCCGAGCGGCACGCCGAGCTGACCGCGCGCCGCTTCAACGTCGAGCTGACGCTGGCCGGCCGCGAGATGGCGGAGTGGAAGGACGAGCTGGCGCGCCTCGACGCGCGCCTGGCGGAGCTGCAGCTGCTGAACCCGCAGGCCGAGGCGACGCTCGCGGAGTTCGAGCGCGCGCGCGAGACGGCGCAGCAGACGCGCGCCAACGCCGAGGCGCAGCGCGCGGAGCTGGCGCGCATCGTGGCCGCCGAGCGCCAGACGGTGCTGCAGCTGCAGGGCGAGCTCGCGGTGGCCGAGGAGCGGCAGCGCAACGCGACGTCGCGCCGCAGCCGCGCCGAGGAGGAGCAGAAGGAGGGTGAGGCGCTCGGCCTGCGCGTGGCGGAGGAGCGCGAGCGCGCGATCGCCGAGCGCGCGCAGTGCGAGGAGACGCTCTCGGGCGCGGCGCAGGAGCTGGCCGAGCGCGCAGCGCTGGAGGAGGAGACGCGCCGCGCGGTGGCGTCCGCGCGCCAGCGCGTGGAGCAGGCCGAGCGCGCCGCGCGCGAGCTGCGCGAGCAGGCGCGCCGCCTGGAGATCGACCGCGAGGCGACCCAGCGCGAGGAGCAGGAGGTGGGGCTCCGGCGCGCGGCGCTCGACACCGAGCTCGCCGCGCTGGCCGACCGCATGGAGAGCGTGCAGCGCGAGATGGCCGCCGCCGCCGAGGCGCTGGAGCTGGCGCGCGAGCAGGTGGCGCAGGCGCAGTTCGAGCTGGACGAGGCGCGGCTCGCGGTGCGCGCGGCGCGCGACGCCGAGGCGGGCGCGCGCGCGGAGCTCGCGCGCGCCGACGAGATGCGTACGTCGATCCAGGGCAAGATCAACGGGCTCGAGGCGCTGGAGCGCGACCGCGTGGGCCTCGCGCCCGCCGCCGCGCGACTGCTCAAGGAGCGCCAGCAGTTCGGCGACGGCGCGGTGCTCGGGCCGCTGTCGGACTTCGTGACCGCGGGCAGCGAGGCGGCCGCGCTCGTCGAGCGCTTCCTCGGTGCAACCGTGCACGCCGTGGTCGTGCGTGACCGCGACGTCGCGGACCGCATCCGCGGCTGGCACGCGGCCGCGAACCTCGGTCCCCTGCTCCTCCTGCCGGCCGACGCGATTCCCGCGACGTCGCCCTTCGCGAGCGCGACGACGCCCGACGGCATGGCCGTGGACGCGACGGGCCTCGCGGCGCGCGTGCGTGCCGCGGAGCCGGCCGGCAGCTGGGTGCGCGCGCTCCTCGGCGGCGTCGAGGTGCTGGGCGAGGGCAGCGCGTTCGTGGACGCGCGCGGCGCGATGCTGCTCCCCGGGCAGACGTCGGGCCCCGGTCCGCTGCGCCGCCGCGCGGAGCTGAGCGACCTGCGCGCGCAGCTGGAGCAGAGCGACGCGCGACGTGAGGAGGCGCGGCAGGCGCTGGAGGGCGCGCGCGCCGCGCTGGCCGCCGCCGAGGCGCAGCAGGCCGTCGCCGCCGAGGCGTCGACGGTCGCGCAGCAGGAGGCGCGACGCGCGGACGACCAGCGCGCGGAGCTCGAGCGCCGCCGTCAGCGCGCCGATCGCGAGCTGGCCGACGCGCAGCAGCTGGCCGCGCGCCTGTCGCAGCGCGTCGACGAGCTGGCCGAACGCGCGCGGGTGCTGGAAGCGCGCGCGGGCGAGGCGCTGGCGCAGGCGGAGGCGCGCGAGCAGGAGGCCGCGGACGCGCGCGGCGCGCTGGCCGAGAGCGAGCACCAGCTCGAGACCGCGCGCGAGGAGCGCACCGTCTGGCAGGTGGAGCAGGCGCAGGCGCAGGCGCGCCTGCAGGTCGCGGTCGATCGCGAGCGCCGCCTGTCGCACGAGATCCAGACGCAGGCGCAGCGCCTCGAGTCGCTGCAGCGCGAGCTGTCGTCGCTGGCGACGGCCGACAGCGCGCTCGCCGAGCAGATGTCGGTGTGGGCGCTCGACCTCGAGTCCAAGCGGCAGCAGCTGCAGGACGTCGAGGAGCGGCTCGCCGACGCCGAGCAGGCCGTGCAGGGCGCCGACGAGGCGCTGCGCACCGCCGAGCAGGCGCTGGCCGACGTGCGCCGCAGCAACGGCGCGCTGGCCGACGAGTTCCACACCGCGTCGCTGCGCCACACGCAGCTGGCGGGGCGGCGCGATGCGCTGCGCGAGCGGCTGGAGACCGAGTGGCGCCGCCCGCTCGACGACCTGCTGGCGTCGTTCGAGCCGGTGGACGTGGAGGCGGACACTCTGCGCACGGAGCTCGACGAGCTGCGCGGGCAGCTGGAGCAGCTGGGCGTCGTGAACCCACTCGCGATCGACGAGCACGAGGAGGAGGTCCGCCGCCTCGACTTCCTCACCGGGCAGCGCACCGACCTCGCGCAGGCGCGCGCGTCGCTGCAGCAGGCCATCAAGGAGATCGACACGACGGCGCGCGAGCTGTTTCTGGCGACGTTCGCGCAGGCGCGCGAGAACTTCCGTCAGATCTTCATGACGCTGTTCGGCGGCGGCGAGTGCGACCTGCGCCTCGAGAACCCCGACCAGCCGCTCGACTGCGACATCGAGATCCACGCCAGCCCGCGCGGCAAGCGCACGCAGCGCATCCACCTGCTCTCCAGCGGCGAGCGCGCGCTGGTCGCGCTGTCGCTGCTGTTCGGCATCTTCCTCACGAAGCCCAGCCCGTTCTGCCTGCTGGACGAGGTGGACGCGCCGCTCGACGACCAGAACGTCGGGCGCTACGTGCGGATGCTGAACCAGTTCAAGACGAAGACCCAGTTCATCATCATCACGCACAACCCGCGCACCACCACCGAGGCGGCGGACGCGGTGTACGGCGTGACGATGCAGGAGCCGGGCGTCAGCTCGCTGGTGAGCGTGCGGCTGCGTGGCGGGCCGCAGGTGGATGCGGGGCCGACGGAGGCCCCGGCCGATGCAGCCGCGGATGCGGCGGTGGACGCGGAGAGCGACGGCGCGGAGCCGGAGCCCGCGACCGCGGCGACCTGACCGCGCGGTCGCGCACGGTGCATCGCACGTTCGCACGGGAGCGGCGCAGGTCGCTCCGGCTCGCGGTCGTCGCGCGCGCGCTCTTCGCGCTGGCGGCGGCCGCGCTGCTCGTGCCGGCCGGCGTCGCGCGCGCGCAGTCGCAGAGCGTGCAGGTCGTCCCGCCGGCGGCGGGCGGCGACTCGCTGCAGACCGTCACGCCGACCTTCCTGCTGCAGGCGGTCGCGACGGGCCCGGGCCCACTGCGCTTCCGCTTCGAGCTCGACACGACACCGCGCTTCACGCGGCCGCTGCTCGACACGCTCATCACGACCGGCGACAGCACCATCTCGGTGCGGCCGACGCGCGCGATCGACGGCGGCGTTCGCATCTGGTGGCGCGCGACCGTCATCAACCCCGCGGGCCTCGCGACGTCGTCGCCGATCGGTGGCCCGCGCCGCGTGCCGCGCTGGGTCACGCCGCTGGAGCCGTCGGGCTTCGCGGGCACCATCGTCTACACGCGGCGCCCGCGCTTCGTGTGGAGCAGCCCGCAGGTGGCCGAGCCGCCGGGGCCGTGGGAGTACCAGATCGACGTGTCGAACTTCGGCGTCGGCGTCGTCTCGCGCTCGACGCGCGACACCGTCTTCCAGGTCCCCGAGGGCGCGGAGCTGGAGACGAACGCCGGCTACACGTGGACCGTCACCGCGCGGCTGCCGCGCACGGGCCAGAGCTTCAGCATCACGCCGGGCACGTTCACGGTGCTCGACAGCCTCGTGGTGCCGACGGCGACGATCGTCTACCAGAACTTCCCCAACCCGTTCCCGAACGCGGCGCGCGACGCGACCTGCATCTGGGTCGACATCGCGCAGCCGACGCGCGTGTCGCTGGACGTCTGGACGCTGCGCGGCGTCCGCGTGCGGCGCCTGCTCCCCAACGCCGCCCTCGGCGAGCTGCTCGCGCCGCGCCGCTACGGGCGCGAGGTGCCCGGCAGCGGGCGCGGGTGCGATCCCGCGTTCGAGTGGGACGGGCGCGACGATCGCGGCGAGACGGTGCCCGCGGGCGTGTACTTGCTGCGCTTCCGGGCCCAGGGCGTGGAGACGGTGAAGAAGGTCGTCTTCCGCGGCCGGTGAACGAGCCCGTGAGCGAGCGGAGGCGCGCATGCGGCTGACGACGATCGGCACGGGCACGGCGGCGCCGTCGGCGACCCGCGTACAGGCGGGACACCTCGTCGAGGTCGCGGGCGTGCGCCTGCTGCTCGACTGCGGCAGCGGCGTGGTGCATCGCATGGCGGGGCTCGGGCTCGCGTGGCAGACGCTGACCCACGTCGCGATCACGCACTTCCACGCCGACCACGTCAGCGACCTCGCGACGCTGATCGTCGCGTGGCGCTACGGCCAGCTGGCGCCGCGCACCGAGCCCATCACGCTCGTGGGGCCGCCGGGGCTGCGCGACCTGCTGACGCGCCATGCCGCCGCCCTCTGGCCCTCGCTGCTGGCGCCCGGCTTCCCGGTCGAGGTGGTCGAGCTCACGCCCGCCACGCCCGTCGCGCTGGCCGAGGGGGTCACGCTGGCCAGCCACCCCGTACCACACACGCCCGAGAGTGTGGCATATTCCGTCGAGCACGGCGGGCGGCGCCTCGTCTACACGGGCGACACGGCGCCCGACCGCGCGCTGGGCGACTGGGCCGCCGGCTGCGACGTGCTGCTGGCGGAGTGCTCGCTGCCGGCGGACATGGCGGTGCCGACGCACCTCACGCCCGAGCAGGTGGGCGAGCTGGCCGCGGCGGCGCGCCCCGGGCTGCTCGCCCTGACGCACTTCTATCCCCCCGTGGAGCACGTGGACGTGGCCGCGATCGTGGCCGCGCGCTGGACCGGCCCGACGGTGCTCGCGCACGACGGCTGGAGCGTGGACGTGGCGGCGCTGCCGCGCGGCGCCACGCGCACGCCCTGACAAGGAGTAGCAATGCTGGTGGTGATGCAGTCGGACGCGACGCAGGCGCAGATCGACGCCGTGTGCGACGCGATCCGGGAGATGGGGTTCCAGCCCGCTCCGATGCCGGGCGCGCAGCGCACGGCGGTCGGGCTGATCGGCAACGACGGCCAGGTGGACGGCTCGCACATCAGCGGGATGGCGGGCGTCGGCCAGGTCATCTACGTCTCGAAGCCGTACAAGCAGGTCTCGCGCGAGTGGCGACCCGAGAACACGGTGGTCGAGATCGCGCCGGGCGTGCGCTTCGGCGGCACCGAGGTCCCCGTCATCGCCGGCCCCTGCTCCGTCGAAGGCGAGCCGCAGATCCTCGCCGTCGCGCGCGCCGTGCGCGCGGCCGGTGCGAGCGCGCTGCGCGGCGGCGCGTTCAAGCCGCGCTCCTCGCCGTATTCCTTCCAGGGCATGGGCCTCGAGGGGCTCAAGCTGCTCGCCAAGGCGCGCGAGGAGACGGGGCTCGCCATCGTCACCGAGGCGATGGACGAGGAGGGCGCGAACCTCGTCGCCGAGTACGCCGACTGCATCCAGCTCGGCGCGCGCAACATGCAGAACTTCTCGCTGCTCAAGGTGCTCGGCCGCCTGAGGAAGCCGGTGCTGCTGAAGCGCGGCATGTCGGCGACCATCCAGGAGCTGCTGCTGGCCGCGGAGTACGTGCTGGCCGCCGGCAACCCGCACGTCATCCTCTGCGAGCGCGGCGTGCGCGGCTTCGACACGGCGACGCGCAACCTGTTCGACCTGTCGGCGATCCCGCTCGTGCACAAGCTGTCGCACCTGCCGATCGTCGCCGACCCGAGCCACGGCGTGGGCGTGCGCGAGCACGTGCCGCCGATGGCGCGCGCCGCGATCGCCGCGGGCGCCGACGGGCTGATCATCGAGGTGCATCCGACGCCCGACAAGGCGGTCTCGGACGGCGCGCAGACGCTCTACACCGAGCAGTTCGGGCGCCTGATGGGCGAGGTCCGCACCATCGCCGAGGCGATCGGCCGCACGATCACGCCGGCGCCGGCGCACCAGACGGTCGGGGCCGGCTGACCGGAACGCTGGTTGCGAGAATCGGGTAGCACACGGGGAGCAGACCGGACGGTCCGCTCCCCGTTCGCTTGGACGTCACGCGACCGTCCGCCACGCCGTTCGCCCCGACCGCGGCGCCCCGCGCCGCAGGAGCCCGCATAGATGCCCGTGTCCGTCCGCCTCGCCGCGCTCGCGGCCCTCCCGCTCGGCGCCGCGCTGACCGCCTTCGCGCCTCGCGCGCCGCGCCAGGAGCCCACGGCCGCATCCGTGATCGACCGGGCGTCGCGCGCCTTCTCGAAGGCGAAGACGGTGCGCGCGACGTTCGAGCAGACGCTCAACAACCCGGTCACGGGCAACGAGTCGAAGGCCTCGGGCGAGATCCTGCTCTCGCAGCCGAACCGCGTGGCGGTGCGCTTCACGCAGCCCTCGGGCGACCGCGTGATCGGCGACGGCACCTGGCTCTGGGTCTACATGCCGAGCGCGGCGCCGAACCAGGTCATCAAGCTGCCGGCGAAGGGCAAGGGCGTCACGGGCGTGGACGCGCTGGGCGACCTGCTGACGGCGCCGCGCACGCGCTACACCGTCACGGGCGGCACGGCGGCGACGGTGGGCGGTCGCGCGACGCGCGTCGTCACGCTGGTCCCGAAGGTCGACGGCCAGCCCATCGAGCGCGCGAAGGTGTGGGTGGACGACGCCGACGACGCGGTGCGGCAGGTCGAGATCACCGACGCGAACGGTCTCGTGCGCACGCTGCGCATGACGACGTGGACGCTGAACGCGAGCGTGCCCGCCTCGACCTTCAGGTTCGAGGTGCCGAAGGGCGTGCGCGTGGTGGACCGCTCGGCGCTCGTCGGCTCGCGCTGACGACGCTGGCGGCTCAGCCGCCGATCAGCAGCGCGGCCACGGCGTCGAGTCCATCCGCTGGCGCGCCCGCCGCGCGCGCCAGCGCCACCGCCTCGCGCGCCAGCGCGCGGTAGGCCGCGTCGGCGCCCGGATCGTCGGCCAGCGCGGCCAGGTGACGCCGCACGGTCGTGTCGTCGCCGCGCACGATCGGACCCGTGAGCGCGAGCGCGGCGTCGTCGCCGCGGGCGAGGTTCACCGCCGCGGACGACAGCAGATGCCGCACGGCGGGGCGCGCCTCGGACGCCTCCACGCCCGCGTGGGCCAGCAGCCGCTCGGCGATCGCGGCGAGCACGATCGGGAAGTTCGACGCGAACACGGCGGCCGCGTGGTAGCGCCCCTTCTGCCCGCCCGGGATGCGGAGCGTGTGCGCGCCCAGCATCGCGGCCAGCGCGCGCCCCGCGTGCTCGGCTTCGGGGTCGCCGTCGACGCCGATCCACGCGCCGCGCAGCAGGCCGGGCGCGTGGCTCGCGACCGCGAGCGGCACGAGCGGATGGAAGGTGCCGCACGTCAGCCCGCGGACGCGCAGCGCGTCGAAGCCCGTGGGCTCCGCACTGCCGCTGGCCTGCAGCACCGCGGTGCCGCGCGCGATCGCGCCCGCCGCGGCGCGCTCGTCGACCTCCGCGAGCGCGGCCTCCAGCGCGCGGTCCTGCACCGCCACGAGGACGATGGTCGCGCGCGCGACGGTGTCGGGGATCAGCCCCGCGGTGACCGCGCCCAGCGGCGCGTCGAGCGTGATCTCGCGGCGGCCGTGCAGGCCGACGAGCTCCCCCCCCGCCACGCGCACCGCCTGCGCGATGCCGGTCCCCGCGCGGCCCGCGCCCAGCACGAAGACGCGGGGCGCGTCGGACATGGCGGCGGGTGTCAGCGTCGTGCGGTCCGCAGGTCGGCCGCCGGCTTCGGCAGCCCGGCCGCGCGCGCGAACAGCTCGCGCTGCGTGCTCGCGCCGCTCGCCAGGCGCAGCGCGAGCTGGATCACGGAGTCGTCGGTCGCGCGACGCCGGAACTCGGCCTCGCCGTCGAAGTTGTAGCGCGTGATCTCGTAGGCGAGCTGGCGGTTCACGAGCGCCGCCGCCGCGTCGTACGTGCCGCGGTCCATCGCCACGTTGCGCGCCAGCATCGCGCGCCAGAGCGCGTCGCGCATCTCGGGCGTCACCTGGAAGTCCGGCGTCGTCGGCGCGCCGCTCTTCTTGAGCGAGATCGCGTACGACGTCAGCGCGTCGCGGAACGCACCCACCTGCCGGCCGAGCGCGCGCAGGAAGGCCATCTCCGCGGGCGGCGCGGCGGTGTCGCCGGCCTGCACGTCGGGCGTGATGCCGCCGCCGCCGTAGACCGTGCGGCCCGCGTCCGTGCGGAACGTCTCGCGCTTGGTGCTGTCGGTCGGCGTCGCGCCGTCGTCGTCCAGCGCCTCGTCGTCGTCGCCCGCCGCCTCGATGGGGCGGTTGATGGAGCGGCCCGCGGGCGTGTACCAGAGCGCCGTCGTGAGCTTCACCGCGCCGCCGTCGGGGAGCGGGAAGACGCTCTGCGCGCTCCCCTTCCCGTACGTCGGCGAGCCCACCACCAGCGCGCGGTCATGGTCCTGCAGCGCGCCCGCGACGATCTCGGCGGCGCTCGCGCTCCCCTCGTTCACCAGCACGACGAGCGGCAGGCCGGCCCACCGCTGCGCCGACTGGTCGAGGAAGGTGTGGTTCGCGTCGGCCGTGCGGCCCTTGATGCGCACGATCTCGGCGCCGCGCTCGAGGAACAGGTCCGCGACGCTCACGCCCTGGTCCAGCAGCCCGCCCGGGTTGGAGCGCAGGTCGAGCAGCACCGACCGCGCGCCGAGCGCGCGCAGCGAGTCCACACCCTGCCGGACCTCTTCGGCGGTCGCGCCCGAGAAGGCCGTCACGTCGAGGTAGCCGACGCCGTCGCGCAAGAGCGCCACGCGGCGCACCGCGCGGACGTGCACGGCGTCGCGCGTCAGCCGGAACGGGATGCGCCCCTCGACGCCGGGACGCTCGACCAGGAACGCGATGCGCGTCGCGGGCTCGCCGCGCATGCGACGCGTGCCCTCGTCCTGCGTCCAGCCCTTGGTGGACTCGCCCTCGATCTCGACCAGGCGGTCGCCGGTGCGGATGCCCGCACGCTCGGCCGGCCCGCCCGGAAGCGCGTCGACGACCGTGAGCCAGCCGTCGCGCGCCACCACGCGCAGCCCCACGCCCGCGTAGTTGCCCGACGTCGTCTCGGAGAGGCGGCTGAGGCGCTCGCGCGAGAGCACGGCGCTGTGCGGGTCGCCCAGCTCGCGGACCATGCCCGTGAGCGCCTTCGCGTACAGCGAGTCGCCGGCCAGCGAATCGACGTAGAAGCGGCGGACGTGCGACACGACCTCGTCGAAGAGGCGCGCGCCATTCGTCGGCGTGGCGGCGGCGCGCTGGCCTTCCAGGCCACGCCCGACCATCCACCCACCGGTGACCAGGACGGCGCTGAGCGACGCCATCACCACGACCGCCTTGGAACGCATGCGACGCAGAACTCGGGTGGAAGGGCGCGCCGGGGCGACGCGCCCTACTGAGACTCGGTCAGCCCGCGGAATGTTTCAGGCCACCGGGTCTCGAGGGCGGCGAGGATCCGGCCCGTCACGACGTCGGGCGGGCCGTCGGCGTCGATGCGGGCGACCGGGCCGACCTCCGGGTGCTGATGCTGCCACGTCGGGTCCGCCGCCGCCAGGAAGGCGTCGGTCACGCGCGCGTGAAAATCGGCGCTCTCCTGCTCCATCCGGTCCAGACCGCCGCGCGCGAGCATGCGCGCGCGCGCGATCGCCGCGTCCTCGAACGCGAGCAGCACCGTCAGGTCCGGCCGCAGCCCGCCGACCGCCAGCGCGTTGGCCGTCCGCACCTCCTGCTCGGGCAGTCCGCGCCCCACGATCTGGTAGGCGTACGTCGAGAGGAAGAAGCGGTCGAGGATCACGATCGCGCCCTCCGCGAGCAACGCCTGCAGGTGCACCACGAGCTGCGCGCGCGCCGCCATGAAGAGCAGCGCCTCGGCGCGCGGCGCCACGGCCATGTGCTGCTGCGACAGCACGAGCGCGCGGATCTCGTCGCCGAGCGGCGTGCCGCCGGGCTCGCGGAACGCATGCACTGGCGCGTCGCCACGCTGCAGCCGCGCGACCAGCGCCTGCACCTGCGTCGTCTTACCCACCCCCTCGGGCCCTTCGAGCACGAGGAGGAAGCCGCGGTCGGCCACGTGCGTCAGCCGAGCGTGATGATCGAGCTCTGCGCGCCCTTCCGGATCCCTTCCGAGATCCACTCGTTCACGCGCAGCATCAGCTTGTCGAAGTTGTCCTGCGCCGCGATCGCGCGCTGGTACGTCGCGTTGCCCTGCACCTGCTCCAGCAGCGCGTCGAGCTGCTGCTCCATTTCGGCCGTCGGGTTCTCGCCGCGCGAGATCATCGCCTGCGCTTCCTGACGGAGCCCTTCCAGCCGGCGGATGACGTCCACCGCCTCGCGGTCGCCGTTCAGCGCGTCGCTCGTGCGCTTCACCGTCTTGTACTCGTCGCTCTGGCCGATCAGTCGGCCAAGCTCGGTCGCCTTGTCCTGTAGCATGCGCGGGGCTGGGTGTGGGGTGCAGCTGCGGTGCGGCGTCTTGCGACGGTCAGCGGCGGGTGGCGAGCACGAAGCGCTCGCGGCCCGCGAGGTCGAGGCGCACGGCGACGTCGGTGTAGCGGCCGTCGCTGGCCGCCAGCTCCGCCGCGAGCGCGGCGCGGCGCGCGTCCACCTCCAGCGCGAGCACGCCGTCCGGCTCCAGCAGCGGGGCCGCGTCGCGCACGATGGCGGCGATGCACGCCATGCCCTCGTTCCCGGCGTACAGCGCGAGCGCGGGCTCCCAGTCGCGCACGCTCGGCGGCAGCTGCTCGGCCTCGGCGAACGCGATGTAGGGCGGATTGGAGACGACCGCGCGCAGCGCGCCCGCGCCGAGGTCCTGCACGGGGGCGAGCAGCGAGCCGTGACGCAGCTCCACCGGCGCGCAGAGCGCGGTGCGCAGCAGCGCGACGTTGCGCCCCGCGACCGCCAGCGCGTCGAGCGAGACGTCGGTGGCGATCACGCGATCGGGTCGGCCCTCGCACGCCAGCGCGAGCGCGATCGCGCCCGAGCCCGTGCCGACGTCCACGATCGTGCCGCCGCTGCGGCCGGCGAGGCGCGCGAGCACCTCGTCCACCAGCACCTCGGTCTCCTGCCGCGGGATCAGCACGCGCTCGTCGACGTCGAGCGTGAGGTGCCGGAACGCGGCGCGGCCCACCGCGTACGCGAACGGCGCGCCGCGCGCGCGCGTCGCCGCCGCGCGTCGCGCCTGCGCGACGAACGCCTCGTCCACCGGCTCGTCGCGATGCAGGCTGGGCCAGAAGCGCGGCTGGTCGAGCAGCGCCGCGACGAGATCGCGCGCCTCGGCGCGCGCCTGGGGCACGTGCGCGTCGGTCAGCAGCGCGGCCAGCGCGTGCACGAGCGCGCCGACCGTGGCGGGGGCGTCGACCGCCGTCGCGTCAGGATCGCTCGCGCGCTCACTCATTCGCGAGCCGCTCCTCGACGTCCGCCAGCGCCAGCGCGTCCACCAGCGGCGCCAGGTCGCCGTCGAGCACGCGCGCGATGTCGTGCAGCGTCAGCCCGATGCGATGGTCCGTGACGCGGCTCTGCGGGAAGTTGTACGTGCGGATCTTCGCCGAGCGGTCGCCCGTGCCGACCTGCGTCTTGCGCATGCGCGCGCGCTCCGCGTCGCGCTCCGCCAGCATGCGGTCCAGCAGCCGCGCGCGCAGCACCTCCATCGCCTTCAGCTTGTTCTGCAGCTGCGACTTCTGGTCCTGCTGGCTGACGACGATGCCGCTCGGCAGGTGCGTGATGCGCACCGCGCTGTCGGTCGTGTTCACGCTCTGGCCACCCGGCCCCGACGAGCGGAAGACGTCGATGCGCAGGTCGTTCGGATCGATCTTGAGATCGATCTCCTCGGCCTCGGGGAGCACGGCGACCGTGGCCGCCGACGTGTGGATGCGGCCCTGCGCCTCGGTCGCGGGCACGCGCTGCACGCGGTGCACGCCGCTCTCCCACTTGAGCATCCCGTACGCGCCGTCGCCGAGCACCTTGAACACCGACTCCTTCACGCCGCCGAGCGTGCCGTCGGACCACGCGATCGGCTCGATGCGCCAGCCGCGCCGCTCGATGAAGCGCGTGTACATGCGCACCAGGTCCGCGGCGAACAGCGCCGCCTCGTCGCCGCCGGTGCCGGCGCGGATCTCCACGATCGCGGGCCGGTCGTCGAGCGGATCGCGTGGGATCAGCAGCGGCTTCAAGGCCTGCTCCAGCGCCGCGATCTCCGCCTCGAGACGCGTCGTCTCCGCGCGCGCCTCCGCGGCCAGCTCCGCGTCGTCGACGTCGGCCAGCTCGCGCGCTTCGGCGAGCTCGCGCTCCGCGCGCTCCAGGCGGCGGCCCACGTCCACGACCGCCGACAGGCGATGGTGCTCGCGCCCCAGCTCCGCGAGGCGCTTCGCGTCGCGCGCGACGTCCGGATCGCCCAGCGCGAGCTCCACCTCGTCGGCGCGCGCCACCGCCTCCGCCAGCCGCTCGCGCAGCATCGGGAGCCCCGCGGACGGAGTGCTCACGCGCGCGGGACGGTGGTCGTCGCGAGCGACGGCAGGGCGGCAGGGTGGCGGGACATCGCGCCCAATCTAGCCGCCACCGGCACCCGAACAAAGCGCGGCAACCATGCGTGTGCTCCAGGCGGCGCGCGGCTTGCCATGCCGCGCGGGGTTGACGGGGCCCGGGTCCACGCCGCAGCGTACCGCACTATGCACCTACCACGCGTCACCGAGTTCCTCGGCTACGTTCCGCTCTTCCAGCGCCTGACGCCGGACGAGCGCCGCGGCTTCGCCGCCCTCGTCCGCGAGCAGCGCTACCCGCGCGGCGCGCTGATCGTCCGGCAGGGCGACCCGGGAGATGCGCTCTACGTCGTGCGCTCCGGCGCCGTGAAGGTCGCCGTCGTCGGCCAGGACGGGCGCGAGGTGATCCTCGGCACGCTCGGGCAGGGCGACCACTTCGGCGAGCTCGCGCTGATCGACGGCCAGCCGCGCTCCGCGCACGTCGTCGCGATGGAGCCCACCGTGCTGCTCGTGCTGCGCCGCGACGAGTTCCGCCGCCAGGTGGAGCAGATGCCGCGCGTCGCGTGGGCGCTGCTCGAGGAGCTGTCGCGCCGCCTGCGCCTGGCCGACGCGAAGATCACGGGCCTCGTGCTGCTGGACGTGCCGGGGCGCGTCGCGCGCCTCATCCTCGACCGCGCGACCGGCACGCCGCCGCGCATCGAGAAGGCGCCCACGCACGAGACGATGGCGCAGATGATCGGCGCCAGCCGCGAGACCGTGTCGCGCGCGATGAAGGAGCTGCAGGAGGGCGGCCTGGTGACGGTGCAGCGCCGCGCCATCGAGATCGTGGACGCCGCGGGACTGGAGCGGCGCGCCGCGCCCGGTGCGGGCTCGCGCGGCGCCGCCGCGCGCGGCGCACGCGAGGACGGCCGCGGCGACGAGGGCCTCGCCGCCGAGGACGGCGGCGAGGGCGGCGAGGAGTCCGGCACGGACAGCGGCACCGAGCGCGGCGCGGACTCGGGCGGGACGCGCTCGTCGTCCGCCGCGGCGGACGGGCTCTGACCGCGGGCCCGCGCGCATGAGCCTCACGCTCCGCTACTGGGGCGTGCGCGGCAGCATCGCGACGCCGGGACCCGCGACGCTGCGCTACGGCGGCAACACCCCGTGCGTCGAGGTGACGCACGCCGGCGGCCGACTCGTGCTCGACGCGGGCACGGGCCTGCGCCCGCTCGGGGAAGCGAGCCGGGCCAACGGCGGCCTCGCCGACCCGCTCGACGTGCTGGTCACGCACGCGCACGCGGACCACCTGCTCGGCCTCCCCTTCCTCACGGCGCTCGACGTGACGGGCGCGCAGGTCACGGTGCACGTCGCGGCGCACGTGCTCGACGCGGTGCGCGCGGCGGCGCTCGCGCTGGCGTCGCCGCCGCTCTTCCCGGTGCCGCTGTTCGAGCGGCCCGCGCGTGTGACGTTCGCGCCGCTGCCGGCCGACGGCACGCCGGTCACGATCGCGGGGCTGCGCGTGCGCGCGATCGAGGCGCTGCACCCGGGAGGTGCGGCCGGCTTCCGCCTCGAGGACCCGGCCTCCGGGCGGGCGGCCGTCTACCTGCCCGACAACGAGCTCGCGGCCGCGGAGGGCGAGTGCGGACGGCGGCGCGCGCTCCTCGACGCGATCGCGGGCGCGTCGCTGCTGATCCACGACGCGACGTACCTCCCGAGCGAGCTGCCGAACCACCGCGGGTGGGGGCACTCGACGTACGCGGAGGCGGTGCGCCTGGCGGCCGACGCGGAGGTGCCGCGCCTGACGCTCTTCCACCACCACCCGGAGCGCGACGACGCGGCGCTCGACCGGCTCTCGACGCTGGCGCAGGCGATGGGGCGCGCGGCCCGCGGCGCCCCCGAGGTGGTGATGGCGTCGGAGGGGCTGGTCCAGACGCTCTGAGCGCGAGGCACCGGACCCGCCGGCCCATGGCATCCGGCGTCGACTGGGTGCATCATTACGTGAACGAGCCGTAATGCAGGACCTCACCCCGTGCCGGAGGTCGTGTGTCCCCGTCGTCGCTGATCGCCGCCGAACCCGTCGTCGCGCCGATCCCGCGCTTCGGGCAGGCGCTGCACCGCGCGCTGTCCGAGGCCGACCACCGCAGCCTGCGCGAGCTGGCGCTGCGCCTCACGCGCACCGACGAGCACCGGATGCCCGACGAGCCGGCGGCGCGCGACGACTGAGCGCGCGCCGCCCGCCGGTCGCGGCGATCAGCCGCGGCGCGTGAGGCGCGGCAGGCCGAGCGTGCGGTCGGGGATCATGCGCGGCCGGCGCAGCACCTCGAAATTCGTGCGACGCGGCGTCGCGTCCGGCAGCCGGTCGAGCGCCAGGCCGCCGCCGAGCGTGAACGGCTCGGCCGCGGTCATGTCCACCTGGTAGCCCAGGTCCTCCAGCGCCGCGATCGTCAGCTGGCTGAGCGGCGTCGGACGGCCCGAGTTGTGGTAGCCCGTCATCAGCTCGACGCCCAGCACGTCCTCGCTCCAGTGGCCGCCCGCGGTGCCCTCGCCGCCGCCGCTCTCCACCGGCACGCCGGCGAAGGCGAAGCGCGAGCCGCCCAGCGCGCGCCACGACACGTTCGCGCGCGCGCCCGAGAAGATCGGCGCGCTGCCGCCCGCGCCCACCAGCAGGTTGCTCCAGCGGTCGAACGTGCCCACGCCGACGGTGTGCAGCGCCTCGTGCAGCACGATCGCGTTCAGCTCCGACTGCGGCATCCCGGCGTCGGCGATGTCGTACTCGACCGACGAGATCACCGCGAGCCCGGTCGTCGACATGAGGCACGGACCGGCCTGCGCCAGCGTGCCGCCCGGCCCGTCGATGCTGCGCGCGGTGACGAACATCAGGTGGCTGTTCACCGGGCCGCTGTAGGGCGTCGGCACCCACGAGCCGCACGACGACATGTCCTGCGCGGCGAGCGTCAGCGCGCCCACGCCCTTCGTGATGATGCGGCCGATGCGCTCGGCCGCGAGCGTGGCCGCCGTGCGCACGCTCGTGGGCACGCTGCCGACGAAGCGCACGTCGACGCCGTAGCGGTCGTTCGACGCCGACGCCGGGTTCACCGTGTACGCGTACGTCGCGGTGCGCTCCGTCGTCGTGCCGCTCATCAGCTGCGCGCGGCCGCTGAACGTGCCCGCGCGGTCGGTCGGCAGCACGATGCCCGCCTCGCCCGACCCGTCGGTCGTCGTCGTCAGCGGCAGGAAGCCTTCCTGGATCCACTGCACGGTCGCGCCGGGCACAGGGTTCGTGCCGTCGGTGACACGGGCGCGCATCACGGCGCGCGCGCCGACCGTGGTGCTGGTCGGGTTCTCGGTGATGATCGACAGGAAGCGCGAGCCGCCCGCGACCACGCGCACCGTCGCGGTGCCCGTGCGGCCCTCGCTGGTCGCGGTCACCTCGGCGGTGCCGGCGGCGACGGCGCGCGCGAGGCCCGTCGCGTCGATCGTGAGCACCGAGGACGCGCTGGAGCTCCACGTCACCGTGCGCCCCTCGAGCACGCGCCCGCTCGCGTCGCGCAGCTCGGCGGCGAAGCGCTGCGTCGCGTTCACCACCATGCTCGACGGCGACGGCGTGACCGTCACGCTCGCGACGCCCGACGACGGCGTCGAGGTCTGCGGGATCGTCAGCTCGCCGTTCGACATCTCGAACACCGTCCACACGCGGCCGGTCACCGGCGGCGGCGCGATCGTGCGCAGCAGCCGGCCGCGCGAGAACACCTCGACCTTGGTCGCCGCGGGGTCGATCGCGATCTCGTTCGTGTAGTTCAGGACGTGGTACTTGTACGTGCCCGCGATCTGCCGCACGAGCGTGATCGTCTCGGTGCCCGGCGTCGCGGTGTCGTCGCGGTCCTTGCAGACGAACGGCTGCACGTTGCAGTTGCCGAAGGTGGCCGAGCTGATCTCGAAGCGCGTGCCCTCGACAGTCGGCCCCTCGAGCACCGCGTCGAGGTCGTTCGGGCCGCGCGTCCAGGTCAGGACGATGCGCAGCGTGTCGGAACCCACGGGCACCGGCGCGTTCGCCGCCACCGCGACGGCGCGGAACGTCGCGTAGACGAGCCGCGCGCCGGTCGCGGGATCGACCGCCCGCACCTCGACGCGCTGCGTGTCCGCGCTCACGGGACCGAGCGTCCAGTAGTCGGCCGCGCGGCCGTTGGCGTCGGTCATCGCGGCGCCCGCGTACACCGAGCCGCCGCCGTTGACGACGCGGAAGTTCACCACGTAGTTCGGGACCGGCCGGTTGGCCTGGTCCAGCACCTGGACGCGCAGCGGCTCGGCGAGCTCCTTGCCGCCCTCGCCCACCTGCACGTCGCCGGCGACGATGCGCACCGCGACCTTCGTCGGGGCGTCGACGGCTGAGGGGCCGGTCGCCGTCGGATCGGCGCCGCAGCCCGCGAGGACCAGCGTGAAGAGCGAGAGTGCCGCCGCGATGCGAGCGCGCATGCCGTACAGCTCCGCGAGAAAGGGATCGGAGTCGCGCGCTCGCCCTCGACGGCGGGACGCGCGTCGCGGCCGGCACGCTCAGATGAACGCGCCGTCAGCCGCGAGACCATAATGACGTCCAGCGGCCGCGCTCGTCACCCCCCACCTTTCGCAACGCGTGCTGCGGCAGGGCCTTGCCGCGCGGCGGCCACATGATGCGTGGCCGCCGCACCCGGGGCGTGGGTCAGGTTACCCGGGGGATGCCGGGCCCCATCCGCCGCCACCGGGCGTCTCGACGCGGAGCACCTGCCCCGCCACCAGCGGGACGCGACACTTCGCGGGCAGCGCCTGATCGTCGAGGCGGTTCGCGCCCGGGGCGCCCGGTTCGCCGCCGGCCGCGCCCTGCGGCGCGCGTGCGCGCCGCTCCGTGAGCAGCGTCGCGGTGCACGGGACCAGCGCCTGGTAGGCGCGCACCACGCCCTCGCCGCCGGCGTGCGCGCCCACGCCGCCGGAGCCGCCGCGCAGCGCGTACGTCTCGATGCGGAGCGGGTACGCGACCTCTAGCGACTCGACCGGCGTGTTGCGCGTGTTGCTCATGCCCACGTGCACGCCGCTCGGCCCTGGCCCGCGCGCGCTCGCGCCCTGGCCGCCGCCGAGCGTCTCGTAGAACGTCCACGCACGCCCGTGGGCGTCGGTGCCGCCGAACGTGACGTTGTTCATCGTGCCCTGCCCCTGCGCGGGCACCGCGAGCCCCGCGTCGGCGAGCGCCGCGAAGATCGTGTCGGCGAGGCGCTGCGACATCTCGACGTTGCCCGCCGCCACCGCGGCCGGCCAGCGCGCGTTGGCGGCGCTCCCTTCGGGGACGTCGAGCACGATCGCGCGCGCGATGCCGTCGTTCGTCGGCACGTCGTCGTCAAGCAGCGTGCGCAGCACGAACACCGCCGCCGCCATCGCCACGCCGCGCGGGCAGTTGACGTTGCCGCGCACCTGCGCCGCGGTGCCCGCGAGGTCGACGCGCAGCCGCCCGTCCACGACGCGCACCGCCGCGCGCACGGGCACTTCCGCGTCGGAGACGCCGTCGCCCTCCAGCGCGTCGGCCGCGCGCCCCACCGCGCCCTCGTGCGACGCGAGCCGCGCGATCGCGCGCCGCTCGGCGTACGACAGCAGCGCGTCCACGGCGGCGGTGACGCGCGCCGCCCCCTCGCGCCGCCAGAGCGCGCGCCAGCCGTCTCGCCCCGCGGCGCACGCCGCGAGCTGCGCGCGCAGGTCGCCCAGCCTTTCCTGGGGCGTGCGGACATTGGCGAGCACCAGCGAGAGCAGGTCGTCGTCGATCGCGGCGCCGCCGTCGCCATCGGCGCGCACCAGGCGCACGGGCGGCACGACGAGGCCTTCCTGCACCAGCTCCGTCGCGCCCTGCGGCATGCTGCCGGGGCTCATCCCGCCGACGTCGGCGTGGTGCGCGCGCACGGCCGCGTAGCCGATGATGCGCGCCGCGTCGTCCGGATCGCCGATCGCCTCGACGAGCGTCAGGTCGGGCAGGTGCGAGCCGCCCCGGAACGGATCGTTGAGCAGGAAGACGTCACCCGCGCGCGGACCGCGCGCCAGCACCGCGCGCACGGCATCGGGCATCGCGCCCAGGTGCACGGGGATGTGCGCCGCCTGCGCCACCATCTGCCCGGCCGCGTCGAACAGCGCCGACGACGCGTCGCGCCGCTCGCGGATGTTGGGCGAGATGGCGCCGCGCACCAGCACGCTCCCCATCTCCTCCGCGATCATCGCGACCGCGTGCGCCCACACCGTCAGCTCCAGCGCGTCGATCGTCGCCGCCCCCTCGCGCGGCAGCGTCACGCGCGGCTCCTCGCGTCGCGTCGTCATTCGGCCTCCACCATCCAGCCGCCCACGTCGAGCGCGCGCGCTGTCCAGCCGGCCGGCACGAGCGCCGTCGCGTCCGGGAGCACGATCGTCGCCGGGCCGCGCACGAGCGCGGGAACCGGGCCGCCCGCATCGACGATCACCGCGGCGCCGTCGGCGCGCTGCACGCTCTCCGTCGCCGTCGCGTCCGTGCGCGCGAATCGCGCCGCGGGCCCCACCGTCGACGCCGCGTGGCGCGCGCTCACGATCTCCACGGCGCGCGGCAGCGTGAAGCCGACGCGCCGCGCGTGCGCCTCGGAGAAGCGCGCGGCGAGCGCCGCGCCGTCGTCGCCCGCCTGCACCGGGATCTCCAGCTCGTGCCCCTGCCCCGCGTACCGCGCGCGCGCCCACGTGCGATGCTCGGCGCCCGCTCCGGCGCGCGCGGTCAGCTCGCCCACCAGCGCGGCCATCGCCGCGCCGTCGAGCGTCGCGGCGTCGCGCATCACGCTCGTCAGCGCCTCGCGCCGCTCGGGCGCGGACGCGAGACCGACCGCGCTCAGCACGCCCGCGTGCGGCGGCACGAGCACGCGGCGCATCCCTAGCCGTTCCGCCAGCGCGCACGCGTGCAGCGGCCCGCCGCCGCCGAACGCGACCAGCACCATGCCACGCGGATCGAGCCCGCGCTCCACGCTCACGCGCCGCAGCGCGCGCGCCATCGCCGCGTCGGCGGCAGCGAGCATCGCGCGCGCGACGCGCGCCGCGCCGTCGGCCGCCTGCCCGAGTCGCTCGGCCAGCGCGCGCAGTGCGGTCGTGGCAGCGCCAACGTCCAGATGCACGCCGCCGCTCAGCCGCACCGCGCCGAGGTGGCCGAGCAGGAGGTGCGCGTCGGTCACGGTGGCCTGTGTGCCGCCGCGTCCGAACGCCGCCGGCCCGGGCTCCGCGCCCGCGCTGCGCGGCCCCACGCGCAGCGCGCCCGCATCGTCCACCCAGCCGATGCTGCCCCCGCCCGCGGACACCGTCTCGACGAGCACGCGCGGCAGCGCGATCGGCACGCCCGCGACCTCGCCGCCGCTCTCCACCAGCGCCTCGCCGTCCATCACCAGGCCGACGTCCGCGCTCGTGCCGCCGATGTCGATCGTGAGGCCGAGCGGCAGGTCGAGCGCGCGCAGCACGGCGGCCGCGCCCACCACGCCGCCCGCGGGGCCGCTGAGCGCGAGTGCCGCCGCGGAGCGCGAGGCCTCGTGCGCGGCGCGGACGCCGCCGCCCGACGTCATCACCCCGGGCGCGGGAAAGCCGCCCTCCGTGAGGCGCTGTCCCAGCCGCTCGAGATAGCGCCGCACGCGCGGACGCGCGTACGCCTCGGCCACCGTCGTCGACGTGCGCTCGTACTCGCGGATCTCGGGATGCAAGACGCTCGACCGCACGACGTCCACGTCCGGCAGCGCGGCCTCCAGCGCGTCGGCCAGCGCACGCTCGTGGGCGTCGTGCGCGTACGCGTGCAGCAGCGAGACGGCGACCGCCTCGGGCGCCAGCGCGCGTACCGCCTCCACCACCTCCGCGATCGCGTCCAGCTCCAGCGCGCGCACGACGCCGTCGGGCCCCATGCGCTCGGGCACCGCCACCGCGTGCGCGCGCTCCACCAGCGGCGCCGGATGGTGCGCCGAGAGATCGTAGAGCGCGGCGCGGTCCTGCCGCCGCAGGTGCAGCACGTCCGTGTGGCCCGCCGTCGCGCACAGCGCCACGCGCGCGCCGGTGCGCTCCAGCAGCAGGTTCGTGACGGCGGTCGTGCCGTGCACCAGCCGCTGCACGCGCGCACCCGGCTCGCCGAGCGCGGCCAGCGCGTCCATCACGCCGCCGCTCTGGTCGCACGGCTGCGTCAGCACCTTGGTGATGCGCACGCCGCCGTCCGGCGCGATGGCGGCGAGGTCGGTGAACGTCCCGCCCACGTCGACGCCGACGGAGAGTCCGGACATGAGGAAGGGCGCGTGTCGAAGGTGCACGGCGCGGCGCGTCACGCGCCGTCGGCGATCGCCGCGAAACTAGCGCGTGGGCGCGCGCGCTGGCAGTCGGCGCGGTGTCGCGCGACGGCCACAGAGTGCGGCGTTCGTCCGACGCCGCGCTTGCCTCATGCGCCCTCGTGCGCGTGCACGAGCGGCCGCTCCGTGCCGGCAAGTCGTTGCTCGCACTCGGCTTGGCGCGCCGCACGGCGAACATGAACGGTTGGGCACGTCACCTGCCCTCCCACCGCGCCGACCCCGCTGCGCCCTCCCTCCCGCACCGCCACGATGCGTCTGCTCTCCGCCGTCCTCGCCCGCGTCTCGCCGATCGCCACCGTCGTCGCGCTGCTCGCTGTCGCGCCGTCGTCCGCACAGGCCAGCTCGTACTTCACGACGTTCACCGACCGCGCGAAGTACCTGGCGCAGGTGAGCGCCAGCGGCTACACGAACACGCAGGCGAACATCGGCGGCGCGAGCAACCCGTCGAGCATCGGCGGCGTGGGCGTGTCGACGAACGCCTTCATGGAGCTCGGCACGTTCGGCAGCGCGCCGGCGCTCTTCCTCCACCAGACGGAAGGCGGCAACGCGTTCAGCTTCGCCCCGGGCGCTGCGGCGCTCGGCTTCGGCCTCTCCTTCCTCGGCGCCGACAACCCGGGCGCGGCCACGGTCACCGTGAGCTTCAACGACCCGTTCCCGTTCGGCGCCACCGAGGAGTCGGCGAGCGACGGCACGCCGTCCGCCGGCCGGACGGTCCAGTATCAGCTCGGCGGCGAGCAGACGGGCTTCTTCGGCGTCGTGCTGCGCGACGGCATCCTCTCGTCGTCGACGATCAATCAGGTGACGATCACGACCGATGCGCGCCCGACCGTCGTGACAGGGATCGACGTCGCCGCCGTGACGACCGCGTCGACGGTGCCGGAGCCGGCGACCTACGCGCTCATGGGCACGGGCCTGCTGGTGCTCGCCGGGACCTCCGCGCTGCGCCGGCGCCGCGCGAGCTGACGGGCACCGGAGCTGAGGTCGCGACGCGGGCGGCACGCTCTCACGGGCGCGCCGCCCGCGTCGTCATTCAGGGTTCGCCGCCGAGCGCCCCATCCGCGCCACGAGCCGCTCGGCCACCGCCAGCGCGAGCAGCAGCGCAGAGCTGGCGCCGAGCCAGTCGCCGTAGCGCACCCACGGCGTGCGGACGTCGCTGGTCGCCACGTCGAACACCGGCGTCGCCGTCGCGAGCAGCGGCGTCGCGCGCGACATGCGACCGCGCGCGTCGACGACCAGGCTCGGTCCCGAGTTCGCCGCCTGCACGACCGCGGCGCGCGTCTCCACCGCGCGCAGCACCGCGTGCGCCGCATGCTGGTGCGGCGCCGCGCTGACGCCGAACCACGCGTCGTTCGTCAGCACGGCCAGCAGGTCGGCGCCGGCCGCGCGCGCGCGGCGCGCCGCCTCGGGGATCACGGACTCGAAGCAGATCAGCGCGCCCACGCGCCCCGCCGCGATGGTGATGGGTCGCGCATCCGCGCCGCGCGAGAAGCCGCCGAGGCCCGAGCCCGCGCCGTACAGCGCGTCGGACGCGTCGGCGAGCAGCGGCACGCGCTCCAGCATCGGCACGAGGTGCTGCTTGCGGTACGGTGCGCCCGGCGCGGGCGTTCCATCGGCCCGCACGAGCGTCGCCGCGTTGTACATGCGGAAGCGGCCGTCGCCGATGACTTCCAGGTCGACGAGGCCCGCGAGCACGGGCGCGCGCGCCACGCGTGCCGCCACCGCGAGCGAGTCGCGCCACTCCGGATGCTCCGCCAGGAAGCCGTCCATCGCGGTCTCGGGCCAGAGCACGAGGCCGAGCGGGCGGGCGTCGCGCCGCGTCGCGAGGTCGCGCGTCATCGCCGTCAGCACGCCGACGTACTGCGCCTCGGCGCCGCCGCGGATCTTCAGCGCCTGCGGCATGTTCTGCTGCACGACCGCGACGCGGCCGAGTGGACGCAGCGGGATGCGCGGGGCGCGCCACGCGCCGTAGCCCGCCAGCGCGCCGAGCACGCCGACGGCCAGCGCCGCGTGCACGGCGCCGCGCACACGTTGGCCGCGATGCCGCCACGCCGACGCGAGCAGCGCCGCGCACAGCACGAGCACGGCGCTCAGGCCGCTCACGCCCGCGAGCTCGGCCGCCTGCACCAGGGTGGGCCACGCGGCGGTCGCCAGTCCGAGCGGCAGCCACGGGAAGCGCAGCGCGCCGAAATGCGCCAGCAGCGTCTCCCATGCGATCCAGCACACGGGGAGCCAGCCGACGGGCGGCACGCGCCAGCGCCGGTGCAGCAGCGCGCCCCCGCCGCCGACGACGGCGCCGAACAGCAGGCCGTGCCAGAGCGCGGCGAACACGAAGCCCACCGGTGCCCACCACGTGACGAGCGCGAGCCCGCGCCACAGCCAGAGCAGGTTCGCACCGTATCCGACGGTCGCGAACAGCGCGGCGAGCGCCACCGCGCGGCGCGGCGCATCGCGCTCGGCGGCCTTCGCGACGAGCACCGCGACGATGGCCGGCGCGGCGATCGCCGGCCAGAGCCAGTCGAACGGCGGGAACGCGACCGCGAACACCGCAGCGGCCAATAGCGCTAGGCCCACGTCCCGCGCGTCATCTGCGGAGAGACGCGTGCGAGGCGCGGCCTTCGGCGCGGGCGGCCTGGCGGCGCGACGGGCTGGATCTCGCCGTCTGCGCCGCGGTTCGGTGGGTGGTGCGGTCACGTCGGGCGGACGCCCGACGCGCCGCGCGCGCAACTATGCGGCGGAGCGCGGCCGTGTGACGCCGGTCGCCGGGCGCAGCGCCCACCAGAGCGCGAGGTGCACCGGCACCAGCAGCGCGAACAGCTCCGTGCTCTCCTGGCCCACGCGCGGCAGCAGCGTGATGATCGCGCCGAGGACGGTGAGCACCGCCAGCAGCGCGGCGAGCTTCGCCGCGCGGCCGCGCCACCGCATGCGCGGCGCGGGCTGCCGGTACCCGACCGCGAGCAGCAGCACGATGAAGAGCACGAGCCCCAGCGGGCTGACCGCGAGCAGGTTCCCGTTGCGGCCCATGAAGACGTGCTTCGTCACCGTGCCGGCGAGCAGCAGCGCGGTCCCCGCGAGCCCTACGATCAGCGTCCACAGCCCCGCGACCACCCCGAAGCCCGCGTCCGCGCCGCGGCGGCCCGCCGCGCCCGCGCGACCGAGCACCAGCAGCAGCGCGCCGATCGCGAGCCCCGCGAGCGCGTAGCCGATGACGTAGCTCGGCGCCGATGCCAGCTCCGCCTCGCGACGCGCGGCGTAGAGCGTGTCGGTGCGCAGCACGAGCGGCTGCGGCGCGCCGCCAGCCGTCGGCACGCGCACGCGGCGCACGTGCTCCATCAGGCGCATCGGGACGAAGCTCTCCTCCCACGCGTCGATCGGCGCGTCGGCGGGGCGGCCGAGCGCGAGCTGGATGCCGGTGTACGTCGCGGCGCTGCCGGCGACCAGGCGACGCGTGTGGGAGCGGTACGACGTGCCCGTCGGCGCGCCGCCGATGGCGCGACGCAGCGCGCCGCCGACGGCGAGGTCGATCGCGTCGCGCACGCGCGTCGAGCAGTTGTCGCGATAGTAGTCGTAGCGATAGAACTTGTTCGCCTCGCGCGCGTTCCACTCGACGTACGCGCGCAGCCGCGCCTTCTGCTCGGCCGTCAGGTTCAGCTCCTGCGCGACCACGGTGCGGTTCTCGTTGCGCGCATAGTGGTCCACCATCGCGCGCGCGTCGAACCCCTCCATCCAGTACTTCGTGTCGCCGGTGAGGAAGCGGCCGAGGAAGTTCGGCTGCGCGAAGTCGAACATCCCCCAGTTGTACGCGACGTCGGTGCCGCGCGCGGGGTCCTGGATCCAGAGCGCGTTGTGCCCGA
The DNA here is from genome assembly GCF_030159095.1 of Roseisolibacter agri. Classification (NCBI taxonomy): domain Bacteria; kingdom Pseudomonadati; phylum Gemmatimonadota; class Gemmatimonadia; order Gemmatimonadales; family Gemmatimonadaceae; genus Roseisolibacter; species Roseisolibacter agri. The sequence goes on along the minus strand of NZ_BRXS01000004.1, from coordinate 428,265 downwards.
AGCGCTCCCACACGACGTCACCCTGCCCGATCGTCATCAGGTAGACGCGCATCCCGGCGGCAGCCTGCACGTCGGCGGGCGTGGGCTCCGGCGGCCCCGGCGCCGCCGCACCCACGGCGCTCGCGGCGCCCGCGAGCGCGGCCTCCGTCAGGCGACCGCTCGCGCGTCCGTCCTCGTCGGCCGCCGCGTCCGCGCGATCGCCCGCGCCGCGGCCCGCCTGCGTGGCCGGCACCGGTACGGTGACCGTCGTCCCCTGCGCCGACGCCGTCCGGGGTCCGACGAGCGCGACGGCCAGCGCCATCGCGAGCGCGCGCACGCGCCTCACAGGCGGATTTCCTTGCGCTCGTCCGCGGCCTTGTAGATCGCCTCCAGCACGCGCGCGACGATCACCTGGTCGGTCGGCGGCTCGTAGGGCGTCTCGCCGCGCAGCACCGCGACGAAGTGCGCCAGCTCGCTGCGGTACGACTGCAGGAAGGCGCTGTCGCGCGCCGACGCGCCCGACGGCGACACGTCCACCGGACGGCCGTTCAGCTCCTTCACCACGCGCAGCGGCGCGAGTCGCGCGCTGCCCCGCGAGCACAGCACCTCGAACCAGCTGCGCTCACGCTCGCCGACGTACGCCCACGAGACGTCCAGCCCGACGGCGAGGTCGCCTTCCAGCTCGAGCCCGACCAGCATCGTCTCCTCGACCGCGTTGGCGCCGCGGCCGCGCGTCATGTGGGCCGAGACGCGCACCGGCTGGGCGAAGTTCGACAGCCAGAGCGCGAGGTCCAGCAGGTTGAAGCCCTGCTCCAGGAAGGCGCCGCCGCCGGCCTCCGCGCGCCGCTGGCGCCAGCCCTGCGGCGGGCGCGGCGCGTACGCGCCCGCGCGCACGCCCACCACGCGTCCCAGCTCGCCCGTGCTCACGAAGCGCGACAGCCCCTGCACGTCGCTGCGGAAGCGGTGGTTGTTCCCCACGAGCACCTTGCGCCCGCTCTTCTGCGCCGCGGCCAGCACGCGCTCCACGCCGCGCGACGTCAGCGCCAGCGGGCGCTCGCACAGCACGTCGACGCCGGCGCGCAGCGCGCTCAGCACGTGCGGCTCGTGCAGGTGGTTGGGCGTCGCGACGATCAGCGCGTCGACGGAGTCCGCCTCGAGCAGCTCCTCGAGGTCGGTGAAGACGTCGGGGACCTCGAAGCGGTCGGCGAGCGCGCGCGCGCGGGCGCCCTCGTTGTCGCACAGCGCGACCAGCTGCACGCCGCGCATCTTGGCGAGCACCGGGAGGTGCGCGAGCTGCGCGATCGCGCCGCAGCCGGCGACCGCGAGTCGGAGCGGCTGGGTCATCGACGCCCCCGTGGCGCGAACAGCGCGCGCGCCGCGCTCGTGGCGCTCGAGGCGTCGAAGCGGTAGCTGCCGCCGCCGCGCAGCGACGCGAAGTGCGCGCCGCTGAACAGGTCGTACCGTGCGTGCATCGTCAGGCTCACGTTCGGGAGGAGCGCCACGTCCAGCCCCGCCGTCGCGGCGAGGCCGAGTCCCACGCCGTCGAGCGACTGCTCGACGAACGTATCGTTGATCGGCACGCCCTCGATGTCGAGGAAGTGCAGCGCGAAGCCACCGCCGACGAACGGCCGCAGCACCGCCGCGTCGCCGCGCGCGCCGCGCCGGGCCGCGCGCCGCTCGCCCGGAAAGAAGCGCACGTCGGTCGCGAGCGTCAGGTCCGACGTGCGGATGCGGCCGAAGTGCAGCGTGTCCGTGCCGACCGCGCGTCCGATCGCCCGCTCCAGCCCGCGCACCTCGGCGTCCGTGTAGCGCGAGGTCCAGTACGACGTCTCGAACACCACGCGCACGCCGCGCGCGATCTCGCCGTAGTCCGCGTACACCGCGTACAGCTGCGTGGGCTCCACGCGGCGCGGCAGCGCGATGCCGATCGATGCGCCGATGGTCGAGAGCCGCAGCCGGTCGACGCCCACCTGGTCGAACACCGACCCGCCCATGCGCCCCGCGCGCATCGCCCGCGCGACCGCGCTGTCGCGCGCGGCCGAGTCGGAGGGGGCGCGTCGCAGCGAGTCGGCGCGCGCGGCGCGGATCGAGTCCGCGCGCACCGAGTCCGCGCGCACCGTGTCGCGCGGCGCGGGCGGTGTGGCCGGCACCGGCGTCTGCGCACCGGCGGCCCGTCCCGCCGTCAGCGCGACGATCGCCGCCGCGATGCCGACGACCGTGCGCGCGCCGGCGCGACGGCCGGCGCGCGCACGGTCATTCGGCTGGCTCAACCGAGGTCCCTGGATAGTACGTGCGGAGGATGGTGCGGAAGTCCTGGCCGGCGCGCGCGCGTCCGATCGCGCCCCACTGGCACATGCCGACGCCGTGGCCGTTCCCGCTGCCCCGCAGCGTCAGGCGCGACACGCGGCCGTCGCCGTCGACCGCGGCATCGACGGAAAAATAGGTGCTGGGCAGGATCTCGCCACCGACGGAGCGCAGCACGTAGCGGATGTCGTTGCTCCGCACGACGTAGCGTCCGCCGTCCGTGGAGACGGCCAGCGCCGCGACGCGCCCCGATTCGCTGTGCCCCTGCACCTGCAGCGCGCGCACGACGCCCACCGGCGCGCCGGCCGCGCGCGCGGCCTCGCCGCTCGCGTAGCGCCGCAGGTAGCGCTCGAGCACCACCTGCAGCCCGTCGGCGTCCCACTCGCGCGTCCAGCGGTGGCGCGGGGCCGCGTCGCAGTAGTGGCGGTCCGTGCCCGGGATGCGGTCGCTCACGCTGCGCAGGTACGGCTCCTGGCTCGGCCCGAAGGCCTCGACGCTGGCCGCGGTCGCGCCGCCGCACGCCGAGTAGTAGGGCGCGGACACGACGGATCCGCCGTAGCGCAGCACCAATCCTTCCGTCGCGCGGATCGCGCGGTCCGACGCGGGGCGCTCGGCGTCCATGCCGCCGTAGACCTGATCGGCGACGGTCGCCCGCATGTCGTAGGGCTGCCGGGCGCGCGCCTCGGCCTGCGCGCGCGGCAGGTACTCGGCGAGCCGGCTGTACGTGTAGCTGCGCGCCGCGACGGACTGCGCCTCCAGCGCGGCCGCGTCGGCCGGCGCGAACGCGTTGAGCTCCAGCGGCACCACGCCGCGCAGGTACTCCTCGATGGGGAGCGCGTTGACGACGGTGACGCCGCCGCCGTCGGCCGCGTACACCCGCAGCTCGCCACGATACCGCTTGCCGCCGACCGAGAGCGCCGCGCCCAGCCCCACCGCGCGTGCCACCAGCGGCCCCTCACGCCACACCGACGCGTTGCCGTCGGGCCCCACCGCGCGCAGCATCGCGCCCTGCCGCTCGAAGGTCCACGCGGCGCCGTCGGTCGCCCGCGCGAGCACCGCGCGCCCGCTCGCGTCGGAGAGCCGCCACTCGCCGGTGGCTGCGATGCGCGGCGACGCCGCGCCCACCGCGAGCGCGATGCGGACGATGCGGCTCCCCTCGTCGCGGCGAGCCGCGGCCGGCGCACGACGCGCGGAGGCCCCGTGCGCCGCGGCGCGCTGGGCGCACCCCTGCAGCAGGCCGACGGTCAGCAGCGCGGTCGCGCAGGCTCCGCCCAGGGCCGCAGTCAGGCGGCGGGACGGCGACTGGGGGCGGACGCGGCGCCAGGGCGCGCGCTGCGCCGGCCGCGGGTGGGGGTGGTGTGGCATCGATCGTTGCTGGAGGGGTCCAGCGGGAGGGACGACCGTGATCGGCGGGCGGTTACCCGCCCCGTGCTCGACGTACGCTCAGCGCGGGCTCACCGCCCGAAGCTACCCACCGACGAGCCGACCGCCACCATCGGCAGGGCGCGCGACCGCCGCGCGGCCGGCGCCGGCGCGTCGAGCACCCGACGTGCGGTGGCCGCGAAGTCGTAGTCGTCCACCACCTCGTCGATCTCCACCTCGACGAAGCTGCCGGGCGCCGCGTCCGTGTCCACCCAGGTGACGCCGTCCACGTCGTCCGCCTGCCAGGGCGCGCGCGTCATCGCCGGCTCCTCGTCGGTCGCCGCGCGGTCCACCAGCACCGGCACCACGCGCCCGATGCGCTCCTCGTAGCGCTCGGCCGTGATCTCGCGCTGCAGCTCCATCAGGCGCTCCAGGCGCTCGCGCTTCACGACCTCGGGGACGTCGTCGGGCAGGTCGTACGCGCGCGTGCCCTCCTGCGGCGAGTACGTGAACGCGCCCACGCGGTCGAACCGCGTCTCCTCCAGGAAGTCGAGCAGCTGCTGGAAGTCGTCCTCGGTCTCGCCCGGGAAGCCGACGATGCACGTCGTGCGGATCGCGACGCCGGGCACCGCCTCGCGGAAGCGCGCCGCCTTCTCGCGGATCGTGCGCTGACGCTCGGGGCGCCGCATGCGCGTCAGCACCGCGTCGCTCGCGTGCTGGATGGGCATGTCGAGGTACGGCACGATGCGCGGATTGCCCGCGATCACCTCGAGCAGCCGCGGCGTTATGCCGGTCGAGTAGAGGTACAGGTTGCGGTACCAGCTCACCGACGTCTCGCGGAGCAGCGCCTCCAGCAGCTCCGGCAGGCGGACGCCGTCGCGGCGGTCGCGCCCGTAGTGCGCCAGGTCCTGCGCCACGAGGTTGATCTCGCGCGCGCCCTGCAGCTCCAGCAGCTGCGCCTCGCGCACCACGTCCTCGCCCGAGAACGAGCGGTGCCTGCCGCGCATCAGCGGGATCGCGCAGAAGGCGCAGCCGTGGTCGCACCCCTCGCTGACCTTGAGGTAGCGCACGTGCGGCAGGTCGCCCGCGTACTGGCGCACGCCCGGATGCTCGGCGATCGGATCGGGCGCGATGACGCCGCGCGCCGCCAGCTCCGGCACCAGCCGATCGACGTCGGACGCGCCGAGGAAGAGATCGACCTCGGGAAGCGCCTCCACCAGCTCCTGCTTGTGGCGCTGGACCATGCAGCCCACCGCGACCACCGCCTGGCACGCGCCGTCGATCTTCAGCTGCCCCGCCTGCACCAGCGCGTCGATCGACTCCTGCTTGGCGGCGTCGATGAACCCGCACGTGTTGACGAGGATCACCTCGGCCTCCGACGCGTCGTCGGTGGGCGTGGCGCCGTGCGCGACGAGCTGGGCGAGGTAGCGCTCGGAGTCGACGGTGTTCTTGTCGCAGCCGAGGGTGAGGAGGGCGACCTTCAAGGCGGGACCGGCAGCAGGCGGGGCCGGACGGGACCGGCAGGCTGCCGATCTCGTCCGGAAGTCGCGGTGGATCCGCAACTTAGCCGTTTTCGCGCGCGTGCTCAACCGCTCCGCGGCATGGCCGGCGGCTCAGGGCGCGCGGACCGTCACCGGCACCGCGGTCCAGTACGCGCTGTCGGCGACCGCGATCGCGCGCACGTGCGTCTGACCGACCCGTACGGCTCGCAGCAGGCCGTCGGGAGTGATGGTCACGATGGTGGTGTCCGCGCTCCGGTAGTGCAGCTCCGAGGATCCCGTGGGAGCATTCGGGAACCGCGGGAACGTGCCGCGCAGACGCACGGTGTCCCCCACCACGACGTCGACCATGCTCGGCGTGACGACAGGGGTCGGATCGATGCTGCCGCCGCCGACCACGGTGATGGTCGCCGCCGCGGTCATACCGGGGTTCCCGCGTGGGGAGACCAGCAGCGTCGTGACGCCGATCCGGCGGCCCGTCACGGATCCCAGCGTGTCGACCGATGCCACGGTCGTATCCACGATGCGGAAGTCCACGCGTCCATCCGCGGACCCGCAGGGCGGCGGCGGCACCAGCGGCACGGTGAAGTGGGCGCGCCCCCCGACGACGACCGCTGCCGCCGCTGGCGACACCATGATGCCGCCCAGCTGGCATGCGCGCGGAGCGACCGTCACCGACACGGGAGCGCTCACCAGCTGGCGTCCGTCGGTCGCCGTCGCCGTCACGACGGTGGCGCCGGCTCGCCGCCCCATCAGCGTCGCGACCTCGCCGGCGCCGATGACCACGCCGACGATCGAGTCGGGTGACGCGCGCCAGGTCACGACCGCGTTGGGTAGCGGCTGGCCCTCCCAGCGCACGCCGACCGCGACCTGCTGACCGACGCTCATCGCGACGGATGCCGGATTCGACGCCAGGCGGTAGTCGGGCCGGATCTCGGCGTCGTCGCACGCCGCGACGGTCAGGAGCAGCAGTGCCGCGAGCAGGCGTCCGGAGACGGAGCGGAGCTGTGACATCGAACGGTGCGACCGAGCGGAACGTCGGACCGCACACCACGTCGCGCGCCTGCCCGTCCGCGCAAGCTGGCCCGCCACGAGTCGTCGGGCAAGGCGCCACCGCACGCGACGAAAGCACGACGGGGCGGCACCTCTCGGTGCCGCCCCGTCGCGTGGCCTGCCCTCGGCGAGGGCTAGGGCATCACTGGCCGGTCGCCGTGAAGACGACCGACCCGCTGGTGCCCGGCACGACCACCGACAGCGAGTTCGGCCCGGCGCCGGTCTGCAGGCGCCACGACGTGCGCGCGATGCCGCTGGCGTCCGTCTGCACGAACATCGGCGTCGCGACGCCGTCGCCGCTGGCGATGAACTGCACCGTCACGCCGGCGACGGGCGCGCCGTTCGACGTCACGAGCACCGCCGGCTGCGTCGGCAGGATCGAGCCCGCGACCGCCGTCTGCGCGTCGCCCGCGCTCTTCGTGATGACGATGTTGGTCGGCACCGCGATCGCGTTGGCCGTGAAGCGCACCGGGTTGCCGGCGATGTTGCCGCCCGGGTACGACACGACCGCCGAGACGACGTACTCGCCCGGCTGGCCGCCGAGCTGCCACTGGCCGGCGCTGGCGATGCCCTGCGCGTCCGTGGTGTCGACCGGGTACTGCACGCCACCGCCGATCGTGTTGAAGAGCACCTGCACGCCCGGCACCGGAGCGCCCGAGGCGTCGCGCAGCACGATCGTCGGGCTGCTCGCGACGACGGTGCCGGCGGTGGCCGTCACGGTCGTCGGCGTGGTCGCCGTCACGCTCGCCGGCGTGTTCGGCACCGTCGTCACCGTAAAGACGACCGGCGTCAGCGTCGAGCCGGCGACCGCCGCAGTGACCGTCGTCGTGCCGACGATGCCCGTGCCCGTGTACGTCACGCGCGCGTTGCCGAGCGAGTCGGTCTGCACCGTCTGCGACGACAGCGTGCCGCCGCCACCCTGCGCGATCGTGAACGTCACCGTCGCGTTGCGCACCGGGAAGCCGGCGCTGTCGCGCAGCTGCACGACGAACGGCGCGGTCGCCGTCTTGAACGCCTGCACGGTCAGCGAGTCGCCGCTCACGAGCGTGATGCTCGCCGGCGCGCCGGCCAAGCCGACGGCCGTGAAGACGACCGGCGTCGTCACGCCCGCGATGCGGGCCTCGATCGTGGCGGTGCCCGGCGTCGCGCCGAGCGTCACGCCACCGACCGTCGCGATGCCCTGCGCGTTGGTCGTCTGCGTCGCGCCGAGCAGGCTCGCGCCGCCGCTGGTGACGACGAAGTTCACGGTCACGCCCGAGACGGGGTTGCCGAAGCGGTCGACGACGCGGACGCTGGGGCCGACCTGCAGCGTGCTGCCGGCGCGCACCGCCTGGTTGTTGCCGCTCGCCACCGTGCCCGACGCCGCCGTGCCGGCGGTCCCGTTGATGACGAACGTCGCGCTGCCGGTGACGCCGGCGGCGGTCGCCGTGATCGTGTTCGGGCCCGCCGTGTTGCCGAGGGTGAAGCCGCCGATGGTGGCCACGCCCTGCGCGTTCGTCGTCGCCGTCAGGCCGGTGCCCGTGCCGCCACCGCCCGTGATGGCGAACGTCACCGCGACGTTCGGCACCGGGTTGCCCGCCGCGTCACGGATCGTGACCGAGGGCAGGTTCGCGCTCGCCAGCGCCGCACCGGCGGTCGCCGTCTGCGTCTGCGTCGCCGGGGTAGCCTGGATCTGCGAGGGCGCGCCCGCGGTGGCCGTCGCCGTGAACGTCACCGGGTTGCCGGTCACGCCGTTCGCGAGGACGGTCGCCTGCAGCGTCTGCGCGCCCGCGGTCGGCCCGAGCGTCCACTGCGGGCCGGTGGCCACGCCCGACGCGTCGGTGATGATGGTGCCGGCGGGGACCGAGCCGCCGCCGCTGGTGACGGTGAAGTTGACCGTCACGCCCGCGACCGGGTTGTTCGCCGCGTCGCGCACGACGACCGCCGGGCGCGTGGCGAGCGCGGAGTTGACCGCGCCGGTCTGCGTGTTGCCGGCCGACACCGCGACGCTCGCCGGCGCACCCGCCGTGACGTTCGCCGTGATGGTGAGCGGGGTCAGGCTGCCCACCTGCGCGTTCAGCGTCTGGACGCCGACCGTGCCGCCGAGCGTCCACTGGGTCGTGGCGTCGCCGGCGTCGTTGGTGGTGGCCGTGGCCGGGGCGACGGCGCCGCCGCCGCCGGCGACCGTGAAGGTCACCGTCTGGCCGGCGAGCGCGCGGCCGTTGGAGGCCGTGACGCGCACCGTCACGGGCACCACGCCGCGCGCCTGGGCCGCGATCGGGTTGGTGGTGACCGAGGTGACCGCGCTGGGCGTGCTCGGCTCGGACGAGTTGTCGCACGCCGCCGCGACGAGCGCGAAGGCGAGCGGGGCGAGCGTTCTCGCCACGAAGGGACGACGAATCAGGCGCATGGGTGCTTCGGGTGGCGGGGTGTGGAAGTGCCCGTCCTGCCGCCAGCTCGGAACGGGACCGTAAGGCGCCGGGCGCGGCGCATCCTCGCGCCACTCCCGGCGGCCATCATCGGAGCATCATCGGAAGTTGCCGAACGTCAGCTCGACGCCGAAGTCCTCGCGGCGGAGGAGGGCGATGACCTCCTGCAGCTCGTCGCGCGAGGGCGAGGTGATGCGCACCTGCTCGCCCTGGATGCTCGCCTGGACCTTCTTCAGCTTCGCGGCCTTCACCGCCGCGGCCACCTTGCGGGCGGTGTCGGCGTCGAGCGCCATCTTCAGTCGTACCTCGCGGCGCACGGTGTCGTCACCGGCGGGCCGCAGCTCCCCGACGTCGAGGTTCTTCACGGGCACACCACGCCGGATCAGCTTCGTCTGCAGGACGTCGAACAGCGCCTGCATGTGAAAGTCACTCGCGGCGCGGAGCACTATGTGTGCCTCGGCTCGCGAGAAGTCGATCTCGGTGATCGTGCCCTTGAAGTCGTAGCGCTGCCCGACCTCCTTCTGCGCCTGGTTGACGGCGTTGTCGACCTCCTGGAGGTCGACCGAGGTCGTGACGTCGAAGGAGTGCTGCGGAGGCACGCGAGGCGGGCTGGCTGTGGCGTTGTCGATTCGAACGGCCGTGACGGCGGCGTCACGACGCGAGGCGCCCGGGCGGCAAGCTATCCGCGGGCCAGGGCCGTCGCCACCCGCTGCGCCCGGCGGCGCCGCGCGTGAACGAGCGCCGAACGACGCGGCGACGGTGTGAACGACGAGCCCCCGGGTGCCATGTGGCGCCCGGGGGCTCGTCGTTGGAAGGCAGGGATGCGAAGAGGGGCCCCGCCCGAAGGCGGGGCCCCTCCCCGTCACTCAGCGATCCCGCGAGGGATTACTGGATGACCGTCACCGTCACCGGCGCCGAGACCAGCGCGTCGCCGTTGGCCGTGATGCCGACCGCGATGACGTTGTACTGGACCGACGTGTTCGCGGTCACGCCGCGCGCGAGCGCGGTGCCGACCGGCGTGAAGACGAAGTTCGACGTGATCGTGCGGCCCGTCGCGCCGTTCGCCGGCACGTCGGTCACGATACCCACCGGAGCCGTACCGAGGAACTGGTACGTCGCCTGGCCGCCGACCTGCGCGTAGTAGAGCTCCACGCGGACGAACGGGTTGATGAAGGCGTTGACCTGACCCGTCGTCGTGACCGAGAACGTGCCGGTGGTCGGCGCGTTGGTCGTGGCGCCCAGCGAGAGCTGGTTCGGGAAGGCCGCCGCGTTGTTCGCGAACGTCAGCGCGAAGCCGTTGATGTCCGACGTCTGGTTGCCGGTGTCGAAGATGTTCGCACCGGTGCCAGCCGCCGCACCCGTCCCGAAGTTCGCGAGCGAGATGTTCGCCTGCGGGATGTTCACCGACTGCGAGCCCTGGTTGCCAGCCGCGTCGTCGACGACCGCGACGATGGCCTGGGCCAGGTTCGCCGTGCTCACCGCGGCCGGCACGCCACCCGTGGCGAACGTGACCGAGCGGATGAACGACGGGACGTTCAGGGCGATCGAGTTGTTGACCGACGCCGTGATCGTGCCGAACGGCGAGCCGAGCGTGACGCGCGACTGCGTGTAGCTGATCTGGAAGTTGCCCGTGCCGTAGGCCGCGTTCGCCGCGTAGGCGATCTGGGCGTAGCCCGAGCCGAGCTCCAGGTTGTCCGTCGCGGCCGTCGTGAACGTGGCCGGCGCGTTGCCCGTGAGCGTCTGCGGCAGCGACACACCACCCACGACCGGCTGGATGATGTCGACGTAGCGCGTGACGTTCACCTCGGTGCTCTGGTTGCCAGCCTGGTCACGCGTGCGGATCCGGAAGTCGTACTGGCCGGTCGCCGTGTTGCTCAGGTTGATGGCCGCCGTCCCGGCGATCGAGACGAAGCCGCAAGCCAGACCCGTCTGGGCCGTGCTCTGGGTGTTGAACACCGCGTTGCCCGCGCCGTCGACACCCGTGAAGCAGTACGTGCTGACGCCGTTGGCCGGGTTCTCGTTCGCGCGGCGCATCTGCGTGCCGAGCACCTGGATCGGCGTCGCGCCGAAGCCGATGTCGTCCGAGTACGCGAGGCTGATCGAGTTCGGGGCCGTGCCCTGGTTGGCCGCGTTGACGACCACACCGTTGATCGTCGACGCGTTCGGGACCGAGATCGTCGGAGCCGACAGGTCGACGCCGAAGGTCACCGGGGTGCCCTGCGCGGCGATCTGGCCGTTCGCGTCGAGCGTGATGGCGCCCTGCTCGACGAGCTGGTTGCGGCTGTTGCCGAGCACGTCCGTGAAGCGGGCGATCGCCGCGTAGGCCGTGTTCTGGTTCGCCGCCGCGAGCTGCGAGCCGTTCGAGAACTGCGTGCCGCCCGTGAAGACGTTCGCAGCCGTGAGCGACGACAGGTTCGCGATGAGCTGCGCGAAGTACGTCGTGGTCACGCGGTCCACGCCGCCGAAGTCGTTGTTCACCGTCACGCCACCGGCGAACGTCGGACCGAAGTTACGGCTGGCGAACGTCACCGCCGGGTCGTTCACGTTGAACGCGCCGCCGATGAAGCCGACCTGCGAGCCCGGGATCGCCGTGAAGTTCGCGGCGAGCACGTTGAACGACGTCGCCGGCTGCGGCGCCGTGTTGTCGATGTTGAGCTGGAACGAGCCCGGGAACTGGTTCTGGGCGCCCGTGTTCAGCGGCTGGATCGCGCCGTTGACCTGGGCCGACAGCGTCTGGAACGCGGCCGTCGTGTTGAAGCCGATGCCGCTCACCGAGACCGTGGTGCCGGCCGGGTTGCCCGCGTTGCCCGGGCCCGACGTCCAACCGTCGATGTTCTGGAACGACGCCGACGCCGTCAGCGAGCGCGGCGTGATGTTGCCCGCCGTCGTGCCGGCCGCACCCGCGGCGATGCCGCCCGGCTGCGTGGCCGTCTGGCCGGGGAACGTCACGGTCGTCGCACCCGTCGTGGACGCGGTGACCGTCTGCGTGCGCGAGAGCGGACCGAACGCCGTCGTGTTGTCCGTCAGCGTGACGGTGATCTCCGGCGTCAGGTTGTTGCCCGTGCCCGGCGCCTCGAACGAGACCGGCAGGATCGTGAACGTCAGCGAGCCGGCGAGCCAGTTACGGCCATCCGGGCCCTGCGCCGTGCCGCGCGCGTTGACGGCCGCCTGCGCCGCCGACGGCGTGTTCGTCACGCGGACGAAGAAGCCGCTCAGGTTGCGGATCTGGAGCGTCTGCGTGAACTGCGCGATCTGCGTGGCCGACTGCGTCGTGCCCGGGAACGTGCCCGTGACGCGCGCGCGGAGGACCGCCTGGCCGTTCCGGATGCCCGGGATACCCGTCAGCGTGTCGAACGCCGCGAGGTTGATCGGGCACGTGATCGGCTGGACGTCCGCCGACGAGCTGACCTGCGCGATGCGCAGCGCCTCCGCGGCCGTGGCCGAGAAGATCTGGCTGCAGACGCGGTTCGTCGTGTCGTTCGGGCTGGCCGCCGGCGCGAGGAACACGTCGACGCGGGAGACGCGCGCGGCGCCCGGATCGAGGTTCAGCGTGACGAAGATCGAGCCCGTGTTGTTGTTACCGACGTTCGCGAAGTCGGTACCGATCGGCTGCGTGATGTCGACGAGCTGGTTCGTCGTCTGCGTCGTCACGTTCGCGATCGTGATCGTGACCGGCGCCGGCGCCGTCACCGTCACCGGGACCGCCACCGTGAACGACGTGTCGGCGACCGAGCGGATGATGATCGACGTCGAGCCGTTCGCGACGGCCGTCACGAGGCCCGTCGACGAGACCGTGGCGATCGCGTTGTTCGACGACGTGTAGGTCACCGCGCGCGAGGCGCCAGCCGGCGCGTTCGGCTGCAGCGTGACGTTCGCCGTCACCTGCTGCGTCTGACCCGACTGCAGCGCGACGACCGACGGGTTGGCCGAGATCGACTGGACGATCTGACCGGCGCCGACGACCGTGATGGTGGCCGAGGCGGTCACCGCCGTGTTGCCAGCCGGGCTCGCGAAGACCGCGACCGAGCCGACCGCGCGGCCCGTGACGACGCCGCTGATCGAGTCGACCGTGGCGATCGCCGTGTTGGCCGAGCGGTAGCGAACGGCCGGCAGCGTGCCCGAGCCGAGGACCGTGGCCGAGAGGGTCACCGTGCCACCGACCGTCACCGACGCGGCCGACGGGGTGATGATGACGCCCGTGACGCCGCCCGAGCCGGGCGTGACCGTCACCGGCAGCGTGAACGTCTGGTTGCCCGACGTGATCGTGACCGACGACGCGCCGACCGTGTTACAGGTGATCGTCGCCGTCGCGCCGTTGCCGGCGACCGTGACGCCGGTGCCGCTGGCCGTGTACGTGAACGTCGCGCCCGTCACCGACGGGTTCAGCGACGCGCCGATCGCGACCTGCTGGCCCTGCTGGCAGGTCACCGACGACGGGTTCACCGTCAGCTGCGACTGCGGCTGGATGACGCTGACGTCGTCACCGCACGCCGCGAGGCTCAGCCCCGCGACGCCGATGGCGAGCGAACGCCAATTGACGAGTCTCATTCGTTAGATCCTCTGTTGCTTCAGGAGACGTTGAGGGCGAGCTGCCCTCGGGAGGGGTACTGCACCTGCGTGGATCACCTGCGTCGTGCGGTGCTGCGGTCGTGCATCCTGCGATTGAGCCGTCCTGCGATCGTGCCCCCATCACACGCAGCGCGTCGGCGCAGCGGGGCGATGCCCGTCACGTCGACGCCCCAGATGCCAATGGGGTCTTGCCTGCACTGCTGCGCGTTCTCACAGAACTCGTCGTCGAAGGCACCTCCTTGCGGAAGGACACACTTCGCCCCACGAGGGGACACTGTGGCACGGTCGCCGCAACCTAGCCCGGAGGTCCCGATTGTCAAGCTTGGCATCATGCACGATGCCCGGGACTTCCTGCGCGATGCGACGCTGCCTGCGGCCGACATACCGGGACGATCGAGACGGGCGGAGGATTCATCACCGATGCGGCGCGCGTCACCGAGCGCCCACCATACCTGCGGCGCCCACCAGCGGTCACACCGAACACGGTCCGAAGACGGAACGGTCCGCGTCCCCGCGCAATCGCCATGCGCGGCACCGGGCGACGACTCGATTGGAAGAGGAGGGTGCGGCCGGGGAGGGAGACGCGCGATCGGCGATCGACCGACCGCGCGTGGGGGAACCGGAGGGAAACCACGCCGACGGCGCGCCACCGCGCGCCGTCGGCCATCGGCCGTCAGCCGAGGAAGGACTCCAGCGCGCGCGCCCGCGAGACGTGGCGCAGCCGCGACAGCGCCTTCTCCTTGATCTGCCGCACCCGCTCGCGCGTGATGCCCAGCAGCGCGCCGATCTGCTCGAGCGTCATCGGCTCCTCGCCGTCGAGACCGAAGTAGAGGCGCAGGATCTTCGCCTCACGCTCCTTCAGGCTCGCCAGCGACTCCTCGATCGCCTCGGTCAGCGCCTTCTCGAACGTCTGCTCGTCGGGCGGCGCCGAGACGTCGTCCGCGAGGTAGTCGAGCAGGCGGTTGTCCTCACCCGGCGTGAGCGGCGCGTCGAGCGAGAGGTGGCCCTGCGAGATGGCCATCGTCTTCGCCACCTCCTCCTCGCTCAGCTCCATCCCCTCGGCGATCTCGGCGTGCGTCGCCTCGCGGCCCAGCTCCTGGAGGAGCGTGTTGGCGCGCTTGCCGATGCGGTGCAGCGTCCCCGCCCGGTTGAGCGGCACGCGCACGATGCGCGACTGCTCCGCCAGCGCCTGCAGGATCGCCTGCCGGATCCACCAGACGGCGTAGGAGATGAACTTGATCCCCTTCGTCTCGTCGAACTTGTGGGCGGCGCGAATGAGCCCGAGGTTCCCCTCGTTGATCAGGTCCGAGAGCGAGACGCCCTGGTTCTGATACTTCTTCGCGACCGACACGACGAAGCGCAGGTTCGAGCGCACCAGCTTGTCGAGCGCGCCCTGGTCGCCGACGCGGATGCGTCGCGCGAGCTCCGCTTCCTCGTCGCGCGAGATGAGCGGGTAGGCGCTGATGTCCCGGAGGTACTGGTCGAGAGACCCTTCCTCGGAACCGTGATGCTTGCGGGGGACGCCTTGGACGGCCATGGGGGGCCTGCTCCTCGAACCTCGATGCTTCCGTCCGGCCGCGCCTCGTCGCGCAGCGTGGGACGCCCTGCGGGCAGGTCGGCGGTCGCGAGGGAGGCGGCCGCCCGTTCACGGTCGCGAGGACCAGCAGTCCCCGCGCGACGCGAGCTTCGGCGATCTATCGCACACGCACGCCCAGCCGAGACCACCGAACGGCGGTCAGCCAGGCCATGCGACGGGCACTGTCCGGAGCGTAGCTGTAATAGACGACCATCGGGCGACCCCGCAAGAGCGAATCGGGCACGAAACCCCAGTAGCGGCTGTCGAGCGAGTTGTCCCGGTTGTCGCCGAGGACGAAGTAGCTGTGCGCAGGGACGATCAGCGGTCCCCAGTTGTTACGGGACGGATGGTCGCCAGGATTCCGCTCCGCGCCCGCGATCGCGCCCGCCGCATCGAGCGAGTCGAAGCCCGCCGCCGGTGCCGCCGCCGACGCGGTGCGCACCACGTGGCCGCGCTGCCAGCGGAAGTCCTCGTACGTCGGATCGGTGCCCGGCTCCGTGTGCGTGACGTAGCGCTCCTCCTGCGCCTCGCCGTTCACGTACAGGGTGCCGCCGCGCATCGCCAGCGTGTCGCCGGGCAGCCCCACCAGGCGCTTCACGAAGTTCTTCCGCGTGTCCGACGGCCACTGGAAGACCACGACCTCGCCGCGGGCCGGCGCACGAAGGCGCGGCAGGTGCTGTCCCGTGAGGGGCACCTCCGCGCCGTAGACCAGCTTGTTCACCAGCAGGAAGTCGCCGACCAGCAGCGTCCCTTCCATGCTCCCGCTGGGGATCTTGTACGCCTCGACCAGGAAGGCGCGGACGAGCAGGAACAGCACGACCGCGAACTGGAAGATCTTCGCCCACTCCCAGAGCCAGCCGAGGCGCAGCGACGAGCTGCGGTTGATCGAGTCCAGCGCCGCCGCGCGGGCCGCGTCCGATGCCCGCGGCACGTCGCGCACGGGCAGCAGGCCAGGAGCCATGCCCGGAACCACGCCCGTGGCGGCGCCCGCCACGATCGCCGGCGACGCCGCGTCCGAGGGCAGTGCTCCAGTCCCGAGATCCATGAGCGGGCGGACGGCTGGCGAGGCGGGAAAGCGGGGGGCGACCAGATCCAATTAACTGTGGCCCGACAGGGGCGCAAGGACGCCGCGGTACAGACCCGAAAAGGGACGAAGCCGTCACCCGGGCGTCACGATCGCCTGCGTGCTGCGTGCTGCGTGCTGCGTGCTGCGTGCGAGGCGTCCCGGCGCCGGACACGCCGCACGCAGCACAGGCCACGCAGCTCCCTCAGTAGTTGTCGATCTGCGCGCGCTGCAGCGTGCCCGAGTAGTCCACGTAGCAGACCTTCGTCTCCGAGTAGAACTCGTAGACCTCCCAGCCGCCCTCGCGGTGCCCGTTGCCGGTCTCCTTCACACCGCCGAACGGCAGGTGCGCCTCGGCGCCGATCGTGGGCGCGTTGACGTACGTGATCCCGTTGTCGAGCTCCTGCATCGCGCGGAAGGCGATGTTGAGGTCCTGCGTGTAGAGGCTCGACGAGAGCCCGTACCGCACGCCGTTGTTGACGCGGAACGCCTCGTCCGCGTCCGCCACGCGCACGACCGAGAGCACCGGCCCGAAGATCTCCTCCTGCTCCAGCCGCGAGCCCGCGGTCACGCCGGTGAAGATCGTCGGCTCGAAGAAGAAGCCGTGCTCCAGCCCCTCGCCCGTCGCGCGGCGACCGCCGGTCACGAGCTCGGCGCCCTGCTCCGCCCCCACCTCGACGTAGCGCTCCACCTTCTCGCGCGACGCGGCGTGGATGAGCGGCCCGACGTCGGTGCCCGCCTTCCGGCCGTCGCCCAGCCGCAGCGCCTTCGCGCGCGACTCGAGCATCGACACGAAGCGGTCGTGCACGCCCGCCTGCACGATCAGCCGGCTCGTCGCCGTGCACCGCTGCCCCGTCGTGCCGAACGCGCCCCAGAGCACGCCCTCCAGCGCGAGGTCGAGGTTCGCGTCGTCGAGGACGATCTGCGCGTTCTTCCCGCCCATCTCGAGCGACAGGCGCTTGTGGCGGCGCCCGCACTCCGCGCCCACGATGCTCCCCGTCTCCGTCGAGCCGGTGAACGAGATCACGGGCACGCGCGGATGCTCGACCAGCGCGGCGCCCACCGTCTCGCCCATGCCGTGCACGAGCTGGATCACCTCGGGCGGCAGCCCGGCCTCCAGCAGCACCTCCACCAGCACGGTCGCCGTCAGCGGCACGTCCTCGGCCGGCTTCAGGATCACCGCGTTGCCGCACAGCAGCGCGGGGAACGCCTTCCAGGTGGGGATCGCGAGCGGGAAGTTGAACGGCGTGATCAGCCCGCACACGCCGATCGGGCGGCGGTACGTCATCGCCCACTTGTTCCGAAGCTCGCTCGGCACGGTGTGCCCGAACAGCCGGCGCCCCTCGGTGGCCGCGTAGTACGCGGTGTCGATGCCCTCCTGGACGTCGCCGCGCGTCTCCTGCAGCGGCTTGCCCATCTCGCGGGTCATGAGGCTCGCGATCTCCTCCTTCCGCGCCGACAGCAGATCGCCCACGCGGCGCAGCACGTCGCCGCGCGCCGGCGCCGGCGTACGGCTCCACACCGCGAAGCCGCGCCACGCGCTCTCCACCGCGCGCTCCACGTCGTCACGCCCGGACTTCGGGAAGCGCCCGACCAGATCGCGCGCATCCGCCGGGTTCACGTTGTCGAAGTACTCGCCGGTCGAGGGAGCGGACCACGCTCCGGCGATGAAGTTCTGGAAGGTCGTCATGTGCCCGGGAGGACGGTGGTGGTCGTGCGTCGCCGATCAGGCGCCGCGAGGCGCAATCTAGCAGCGCGCGCCTCCACGCTTGCCCGTCGCTGCGCCCGGTACGAACCTGCACGGGCGCCGAGGGGTAGTCGACGACTGTCCGACGGCGGTCCGCGTCCACCCCTGCCCCTCGCGATGTCTCGCCGCCCCTTCCGCGCCGCCCCGACGGCCGGCGCGCTCGCGCTGTGCGCGCTCGGCGCACTCGCCCTGCCGACGTCGCGCCTGTCGGCCCAGTCGCCGCCGCCCGCCGCTCCTGCCAGCCGCCCGCTCCGCCTCGTCGGCGTCGCCTGGGACAGCCTGTCGGGCGTCCCGCTCGTCGGCGCCGTCGTGCAGCTCGCGTCCGAGTCCACGCCCGGCGCGCCCGCCCGCACCGCCGTCGCCGACTCGGCCGGCCGCTGGCAGCTCGACTCGGTGCCGCAGGGGACCTACCTCGCCGGCTACTTCCACCCCGCGCTCGACGCCCTGGAGATCGAGCCGCCGACCTTCCGCGTCCTCGTCCAGGGCGACTCGGTCACGCGCCTCGACATCGGCATCCCGGGTCCGGAGCGCATGCTCGGGCTGCTCTGCGGACCGACCACCGGGCGCGACTCGACGGGGGGCATCGTGGGCGTCCTGCGCGACGCGGACTCCGAGGATCCGATCGCCGGCGCGACACTGTCCGTCGGGTGGCGCGAAGTGATCATCGAAAAGGGGAGCATCCGTAACGTGCAGCGACGCGTCCCGGTCGCCGCGCGCGGCGGCGGACTGTACCTCGCCTGCGGCGTACCGACCGACACCCCGGTCGAGCTGGACGCTGCGGCCCCCGGCCGAAGCAGCGGACTCGTCGAGCTGCAGGTGCCGCCGCATCGCCTGGTGCGGCGCGACCTCCTCCTCGGCGACTCGGCCACGGCGGCGGTCGCCGACGGGCCCAAGGCCGCCGTCGCGACCGACTCGACCGCCTCGCCCGCCGGCGTCCGCGTCGCCGGCGGCGCCCGGCTCCAGGGCACCGTGGTGGGCCCCGACGGCAAGCCGCTCCCGCGCGCGCAGGTCTCGGTCGCGGGCATCGGCCGCGGCGCGACCACGGGCGCCGCCGGCACCTTCGCCCTCGACTCCCTCCCCGGCGGGACGTTCGGCGTCGACGTCCGTGCCCTCGGCTTCGCGCCGGTGCGCGTCGCCGTGGACCTCACGCGTCGGCGCGCCGCGACGGTGTCCGTCGCGCTCCGCGAGCGCGCCACCGCGCTCTCGTCGGTCGTGGTGCGCGGCAAGCGGAGCTCTTCGTCGCGCTTCCTCGAGGAGTTCGCCGAGCGTCGCCGGCGCTCCGCCGGTGGTACCTTCCTCGGGCCGGCGGAGCTCGAGCGTCGCGCCCCGCTATACGTCAGCGACGTGTTGCGCGCGGCGCCGGGCATCCGCGTCGCACCGGGGCGGCGCTTCGGGCAGATCGTCCGAGGCCGCGCCGGCTGCGTCCCGACGGTCTACCTCGACGGCACGCCCGTCGTCGAGGGCGCCAACGATCTCGACCAGCTCGTGACGCCGGCGTCCGTCATGGCGATCGAGATCTATACCGCGCTCGGCTCCGTCCCTCCGCAGTTCGGCGGCGTCTCCGCCAACGCCTGCGGCGCGATCATCGTCTGGACCAAGCGCTGATCCATCAGGCCCTCCTCCTTCCCGTTTGGCTGTGCCTCGCTCCACCCACCCCACCGCCTCCCGCACCGCCCGGCGACCGCTCGTCGCCCTCGCGGCGAGCCTCCTCGCGCTCGCGCCGTCGCTCGCCCTCGGCCAGGCCAAGCCCCGTCCGGGCACGCTCGGCGGCACGGCCCGGCCCACCGGCCCGGTCGCGCGCCCGGCGACGCCGGCCCGCACCGCGCCGCCGCCACTTCCGGCCGACTCGGCGCGGCCGCTTCCGGTCGGCGGCATCGTCATGGACAGCGTCGCGGGCGCGCCGCTCGCTGGCGCCACGGTGCAGCTGGCCGCGGAGGCCGACCGGACGATCACGCACACCGCGGTCTCCGACTCGACGGGGCGGTGGCGCATCCCGGCGGTGAAGCCCGGGCGCTACCTCGCGGGCTTCTTCCACCCCACGCTCGACGCCCTCGGGATCGAGCCGCCGGTGCACCTCGTCCAGATCATGCCGGACACGGCGGCGCGCCTCGACCTCGGCACGCCGGGTCCGCTCGCGGTGCGCGCGAAGGTCTGCCCGCAGGCGCCCTCCGACCGCGCGGTGCTCCTGGGCAGCGTCGGCGACGCGGACGACGGCGACCCGATCCCCGAGGCGAAGATCGTCATCACGTGGTCGGAGATGCGGATCAGCGAGGAGGGCGTGCGCAACGTGAAGCGCCGCCTCCCCGTCCGTGTGCGCCCCGATGGCGGCTACCTCGTCTGCGACCTGCCGGCCGACGTCGACCTCGTGGCGAACGCCGAGGCGCCGAAGCGCCGCGGTGGGCTGATCGAGCTGCACCTGCCCCCGCGCAGCCTCACGCGGCGCGACTTCGCCCTCGGCGACTCCACGAGCGTCATCACCGTCGTGCTCCCGGACACGGCCGCGGCGCGCGAGGGGCGGCTGCAGCAGCCCATCACGGTGGCCCGCGGCAACGCGGGCCTCACGGGCACCGTGCGCACCCGCGACGGCCGGCCGCTGCAGGGCGCCCGCGTGCAGCTCTGGGGCAGCGACGTCATGGGCACGACCACCGAGGCCGGCAACTTCGCGCTCAGCGGGCTCCCCGCGGGCACCTACGCGCTCGAGGTGCGGGCGATCGGCTACGCCCCCAAGCGCGTGCCGGTGACGCTCGCGGCGCGGCGCACGGGCAGCGTCGGCGTCGTCCTGGACGAGCGCCTCAACACGCTCCAGAGCGTCGTCGTGCAGGCGGACCGCACGAAGCTGCAGAAGGACTTCACGGGCTTCTCCGAGCGGGCGAAGCGCGGGATGGGGGGCCGCTTCCTCACCGAGGAGGACCTCGCGAAGCGCAGCCCGATCGTCATGACCGACGCCCTGCGCACCACGCCCGGCATCTCGGTCGTCCCCAACGGCACGGGGTTCGGCTACGCGATCCAGGGCCGTGGGGGCTGCGCGCCCGACGTCTGGGTGGACGGCATGCGCGTATTTGACGGCGCCACGGACCTCGACCAGCTGGTGCGCCCCACGGACGTGGCGGGCGTCGAGATCTACAACGGCGCCGCGGCAGTGCCCGCGCAGTTCATGGGCGCGGGTGGCGGCGGCGGCTGCGGCGTGGTCGCGATCTGGACCAAGCGCGGGCGCTGAGCGCGCCCGCCTCCTGCGGCTGACGCGACCGCGTCAGCCGCAGGCCCACGACGCCGGGTGCGTCGGCGTGGGGAAGGCGTAGCCGACCTTCGGCAGCACCTCACGCGCGCCCAGGACGCCGGCGCCGACGATCATCGCGATCCCGAGGGCGTGGACGAACGCCGCCCGGTGTCGCCAGGCCGAGACGCTGGTCGCGAGGCCGGCGAGGCCGAGGACGGAGACCAGGGCGAGGTAGTACCCCAGCCCGAGGCCGCAGCGCGACGGGTACGGCCAGTAGATGAGCGCCGCCACCACCGCCGCACCGAACGCCAGCCGCAGGAGCAGCGCGAGCTGGGTGCGCATCGAGCGGCGGCCAGGGGCCTCCGCCGGCGTCCCGAGGCGGCGTCCGGGAGCCGCGGAGGCTGCCCCCGCAGCTGGCGCGGTCGGCGCCGCCATGGCGGGCGGCGCGGGCCGCGCCGGGGCCTTGGGCTCGTCGGGCACGGAGGCCAGACGGCGGTCGATCTCGGCCAGCTCCTTGTCCCAGTCGCGGTTCGACATCCCAGAGGGGTGAGGGTCGCGGCCCCGCGCCGCCGCGTGGCCACGGGGACGTACGCGCCGACGGGCGGCGGGTGTCAAGCGTACCCGCCGCCCGTCGGCCGTTCGAGCAATCGTCAGGCGAGGCTCACGCCTCCTCGCGCTTCAGCCCGTAGCGCTCGATCTTCTTGTAGACGTTCGAGCGCGGCATGTCGAGCGCCCGCGCGGTCTCGGAGACGTTCCAGTCGTACTGCCGCAGCTTGGCCACGAGGAACGCCCGCTCGGCCGCGTACTTGAACTCCTCGAACGTGCCGATGTCGGTGAGCGCGCCCAGCCCGCCCGACTCGAGCGCCCGACGCCCGACCAGGCGCTCCACGTCACCGAGCGTGATGCGCGGCCCCGACGCCAGGATCAGCAGCCGCTCGACCGTGTTGCGCAGCTCGCGCACGTTGCCGGGCCACTCCAGCTCCGCCAGCCGCTGCAGCGCCGCGTCCTCGATCTCGCGCGGGGCCAGGCCGTCCTGGCGCGCCAGGAGCGCCAGGAAGTGGCGCACCAGCAGCGGCACGTCCTCGCGCCGCTCGCGCAGGGGCGGCACACGCAGCGGGACGACGTTGAGCCGGTAGTAGAGATCCTCGCGGAACCGCCCGTTCGCGATCTCCTCCTCCAGCTCCTTGTTTGTCGCGGCGACGACGCGGACGTCGACCTTGAGCGGCCGCTGCCCGCCGATGCGCGTCACGACGCCGTCCTGCAGCACGCGCAGCACCTTCGCCTGCGCGTTCAGGCTCATGTCGCCGATCTCGTCGAGGAAGAGCGTCCCCGTGTCGGCCTGCTCGAACTTGCCGGGGCGGTCCTGCACGGCGCCCGTGAAGGAGCCCTTCATGTGGCCGAACAGCTCCGACTCGATCAGCTCCGACGGGATGGCGGCGCAGTTCACCTCCACGAACGGCTTCGCCTTGCGGGGCGAGTGCTTGTGGATCGCGCGGGCGACCAGCTCCTTGCCCGTGCCGTTCTCCCCGGTGATCAGCACGCGTGCGGGCGTCGGCGCGACCTTCTCGATCTGGTCGGTGAGCGAGCGGATGACGAACGACTTCCCGACGATCTCGAACCGCGTCTCGATGGTCTCGCGCAGGCGCTGGTTCTCGGCCGCGAGGTCCACGTGCTCCAGCGCGTTGCGCAGCAGCACGAGGATGCGATCGGTGTCGAGCGGCTTCTCGAGGATGTCGTAGGCGCCCGCCTGCGTCGCCTCGACGGCGGTCTTGATGGTCGCATGGCCGCTGATCATGACGACCAGCGCGCCCGGGTCGGACTGCTTCAGCTGCCGCAGCGCCTCCAGGCCGTCGAGGCCCGCCATCTTGATGTCCATGAACACCAGGTGCGGGCGGAAGCGCTCGTACTCGCTCAGCCCCTCGGTGGCGTTGGACGCGGTGCGGACGTCGTAGCCCTCGTACTCGAGCAGCTGCCCGAGGGCGCTGCGGATGCCGGGTTCGTCGTCGACGACGAGGATGCGGCGGGCCATGGGTGCGGAAGGTCCGGGAGAGAGAGGGACGCCCGTCGTCAGGGCGTCGACTTGTACAGCGTGATGCGCCCACGGGCGACGCGCACGTCGCCGATGTAGCGCGGGATGGGGATGCCGATCGCCCCCTCGGCGACGCCGTCCATGCGACGCGCCCCGGTGCGTCGCAGGATGGTCGGGACGACGGACGCCGGGACGGGCAGCGACCCGACGCTGATGTCCGCGACCCGGAACTGCGCCACGCCCGGACGCAGCACCTCGAAGGTCCCGCCCAGGCGGAGCGTGTCCCGCTCGGGCAGCAGGCCGCCCGCGGCCCCCAGCGCCCCGCCCAGGTCCTTCAGCGACACCACCGAGCGCACGTACACCCGGTCGCCGACGACGGCGGCCTGCGCGTCGCGGAGTGGCAGCGGCGGCGCGTCGGAGAGCGAGAGGAAGGCGTACGACGCGAGCTCGCCGGCGCGCAGGTTCACGTACACCGGCCCGCTCCGCGCCGCGAGCGCCCGCACCGCGCGCTCGCCCCGCTCGGCGCGCTCCTGATCCAGCGGCTCCCACCCGTTCGAGTCCGCGGCGGCGACGACCGTGGGCTCCGGACCAACCGCACTGCGGAGCCGCGGCCACCAGAGGTCACGGACGTACCAGAGCCCGACGCCGATCAGCAGCACGACGAGGCAGCCGAGCCGCCGCAGGCATCCGAACATCAGCGGCCGCCCGATGCGGGAGACAGCGCCGCGGCGTGCAGCCGCGCGTAGCGCGATCCGCCACTCGCCAGCTCACTCGACATCAGATCGACGGTCTCGACGGGCATGGTCCACCGGTAGGTCGTGAGGGCCTGCACCGCCTCCTCGAGGCGTCCGGCCGGCACGCTCGCCCCCATGCGGATGCGCCCGATGGTGACGTGCGGATGAAACGGCCGCGCCTCCCGCCCAATCGCCAGGCGCCAGCAGGCGTCGTCCACTTTCTGATACAGCGCAGCGAGCGCGACGTTCATCGCGACGCCGATCCAGAGCACTCGCGGCCGCCGGAGATTCGGAAACGCGCCGAGTCCGCCGATCGCGAGGTCGTGTACATGCACGGCGGAGGCCGCCAGATCCAGCGCCTCGCGCAGCGGATCGACGAGCGCCGCCGGACGCTCGCCGACGAAGCGCACCGTGACGTGGAGGTTCGGCTCGGGAACCCAGGCGACGGCGCGCGGCGCTTCCTCCACCAGCGGCGCCACCGCCTGACGCACAGCCGCGTGCAGCGTCGCACGCAGCTCGGCCGGCAGGTTCAGGGCAACGAACAGCCGCGGCGTTCTCTCACTCCCGGCCGGATCGCTCACGACTCGGAGAGCGCCTTGGTCGGCTCGGCCCCGCGCAGCTCGAGGGCGACGTTCGCGAAGCCCGCCTGACGCGCGGCGCGCACGAGCTCCACCCGCAGATCGCTTCCTGGAAAGCCCGCGGTCGCGCGTGGGACGAGGATGGCCAGACCACCCTCCGTCTCGACGTCGCACGCCACACCCATCTGCGCCAGCGCTGCGAGGAGCGCCCGGGCGTCACCCGGCAACGATCCCTCCGAGCACGTTCAGGGAGCCGGAGCGGAAGCCCCGCAGGTCCACGACGACGCGCGCGAAGCCGGCGGAAACGACAGCCTCGCGCAGCACCTCCAGCCGCTCCGCCGACGACCACGCCTCGATCACGTCCGGGGTCAGCTCGACGCGTGCGATGGCGCCGTGGTGCCGCACCCGCAGGTCCCCCGGGATCCCGACCGCCCTGAGCGCGGACTCGGCCCGCTCGACCTGGGAGAGGCGCGCGGTCGTCACGGGCGTCCCGTACGGGAGACGCGACGCCAGGCACGGCGCGGACGGCTGATCGGCGGTCGGCAGCCCTCGGCGCCGGGACAGCCACCGGATGTCCGCCTTCGTGAACTCCAGCTCCGCCAGCGGCGATCGCACCGCGTGATCGGCCGCGGCGCGGGCGCCGGGCCGCCAGTCCGTGAGATCGTCGGCGTTCGTCCCGTCGATCAGGAGCATCCCTCGCGCGTCCGCGAGCGGCGCGAGCCGGCTCCAGAGCTCCCGCTTGCAGAAGAAGCAGCGGTCACTCGGATTCGCGACGTAGTCGGGGTCCTCCAGCTCGTGGGTCGCGACCTCCTGCACCGGCACGCCACACAGAGCCGCCACTTCCCGCGCGGCCCGCCACTGCGCCTCGGGGTACGAGGCGCTGCGCCCGATGACGGCGAGCACGCTGCCCGCGCCCAGCACCTCGACCGCAACGCTCGCCAGGTACGCCGAATCGACGCCGCCCGAGAAGCCCAGCAGGACGGGCCCGTGCTCCCGCAGCCAGGCCATGAGCGCGCGCTCACGCCCGAGCGGCTCCCCGGACGCCGCAGAGGAGGCCGCGCTGGCGCGCTGAGACGGCTGGACGGGTAGCGTCATGGCTCTAACGTAATCGCGGCGCGGCAGCCGCCCTCACGGCCCCGGCACGGCCACTCCTCGCGCAGGGACCGGGCGATACCGCAGCGACTCGGCCACGTGCGGCGCCGCGACGCGCGCCTCGCCCTCGAGATCCGCGATCGTCCGGGCCAGCCGCAGCACCCGATAGAAGCCGCGCGCCGACAGCCCGAGGCGGTCCGCGGCGGAGACGAGCAACGCGCGCGCCTCGGGCATCACGGCCCCGTCGCGCTCCAGGGACCTGCCGGAAAGCCGCGCGTTCGACGACGCGCCGGCCTGACGCGAGCGCCGCTGCTGCCGCAGCCGCGCCGCCTCCACCCGCGCCCGCACGGCCGCCGACGACTCCGGCCGGTCGCCGCCGGCGAGGTCGCGCGGCGGCACCGCCGCGACGCGGATGTGCATGTCGATCCGATCCGCGAGCGGACCGGAGAGCCGCGAGGCGTAGCGCTCCACCTCGACCGCGGCGCAGGCGCACGAGCGCGTCGGGTCGCCCGCATGCCCGCAGGGACACGGGTTGGACGCCGCGACGAGCGTGAACCGCGCGGGCAGGATCACCGAGCCGCTCGCCCGCGACACCTGGACGCGTCCGTCCTCCATCGGCTGCCGCAGCGCATCGAGCACGTGGCGCGGGAACTCGAGCAGCTCGTCGAGAAAGAGGACGCCGTTGTGCGCGAGCGTGACCTCGCCGGGCCTGGGTGGGGTACCGCCACCCACGAGCGCCGGTGCGGAGACCGTGTGATGCGGCGCCCGGAACGGCCGGAGCACCTCGCCGCCGGCATCGCTCGCCAGCCCCGCCACGGACCGCACCGCCAGCACCTCGACCGCCTCGGCCTCCTCGAGCGCCGGCAGGATGGACGGCAGCCGGCGCGCGAGCATCGTCTTCCCCGCCCCGGGCGGTCCAACGAACAGCGCGTTGTGCGCGCCTGCCGCGGCGATCTCGAGGGCCCGCCGGGCGACGGGCTGTCCGATGACGTCGGACAGGTCGTCGTGCACGGGAGCCGCGAGCGAAGGCGCGGGATCGGGCGGCGACGGCAGCGCGTCCGCGCGCAGCCACTCCACCAGCTCCGCGAGCGTCGCTGGCGCCGCGCGCGGCAGCTCCCGCAGCCGCACCACCTCCGCGAGGTTCGCGGGCGGCAGCACGAGCGTGTGCCCCGCACGCGCGGTCCAGAGCGCGATCGGCAGCGTGCCGCGCACCGCGCGCAGCGCCCCGTCGAGCGCCAGCTCGCCGACGAGCACCAGGCGATCGACCGCGGGAGTCGGCAGCAGCTCGAGCGCGCGCAGGATGCCGACAGCGATCGGGAGGTCGAGGGCGGTGCCGTCCTTCCGCACGTCGGCGGGCGCGAGGTTCACGACGATGCGCCGCGGCGGCAGCGGAAAGCCGCTGTTCGCGAGGGCGGCGACCACTCGCTCGCGACTCTCCTTCACGGCGCCGGCGGGAAGTCCGACGACCGTGAACTGCGGGAGCCCGGGTGCCAGATGCACCTCCACCGTGACCTCGAACGCCTCGACTCCGAGGACGGCGGCGGCGCGGACGGCGGCGAGCATGCGCGACGATGCGCGAGCGCGCCGTCGGCCGCACAACCGCGGCGACGCACGACGGTCCACGCGGACGCGACCACTCGCTATCTTGCGCGCTCCCCCGCCTCCAGCGCCGAGCGCCCGTCCGACAGTCGGACAGGCCGCGCCGGCCCGCACCACCTGCATCACCCTCCCCGCTGGCCCGCATGAGCGTCCGACAGTCGGACACCGCCCGCATCATCGCCGTCGGCAGTGGCAAGGGAGGCACGGGCAAGACCACCGTCGCCGCCGCCCTCGCGTTCGCCCTCGCCAACGATCACGCGCGCGACGTCGCGCTGATCGATTTCGATCCCCAGGGCTCGCTCACGCGCTTCACCGGACAGCGCGCCGTCGCCGACCCGCTCCAGGCCGAACCCGTCGAGATCCTCGGGATGACCCTGTACCGGGGTGGCGCGACGCTGGCGGGCGTGAGCCCGAGCGCGCTCACGCAGCATCTCCGACGTGCGTCGCGGCCCGGCCGCACCATCGTCGTGGACATGCGACCGATGCTGGACGATCCCGGGCACGCCGTCGTGCTGTCGACGCCCGGCGTCTTCCTGCTCGTCGTGCCCGAGCTCAACCCCGAGTCGATTCCCGAGGCGCGCAAGCTCGCGGCGATGGCGGAGGCGCGCGGCATTCCCTTCCGCGTGGTCGGCAACAAGGAGGAGAACCGGCGCCCCGTGAAGCGGGCCCTGGAGTTCCTCTCGACCGGCTTCGGCACGGAGATGTCGGACGTCGTGATCAAGCGCGGGGCGGCGGTGGCCGAGGCGCACGAGCGCCAGCTGCCGGTGACCGCGTATGCGCCAGATTCGCCGCCGGGCCGGGCCATCCGCGCGCTCGCCGACGAGCTCGTGGCGGAGGGGGTGGCATGAGACGCGGGCGCATCGACCCGTCGCAGCTCGCGGCCGCCTACGCCGTCGACGAGTCGGAGCTGGCGGTGCTCAAGCAGTGGGCGCCGCAGGCGACCGAGGTCATCGTGCGAGCGCCCGTCGCCAGCATCCACGCCTCGCCGTTCCAGCCCAAGGGGCGACCGTCGGCGCGGGCGGTCGCGGCGGTGGCCGCGGCGCTGGCGCAGTCCGGCGCGCCCTCCGTGCTCATCGAGGAGGCCGGTGCCCGCGACCTCGCGCGCCTGGACGCCGAGGCGCGTGCGCTGGTCGAGCTCGTCGCCGACATCGACGAGCACGGGGTCGAGACCCCGCTCGAGGTGCGCCGCGTTGGCGACGGCTTCGAGCTGCTGTCGGGTCACCGACGCCTTGCCGCCGCCAACCTGGCGGGGTTGGCTGACGTTCCCGTGGTCGACCGGGGCGCCATCCCCGACCATGCGGCGGCCGCGATCGTCTACCGCCGCAACCTGCTGCGGAAGGATTTCACCGCTTGGCAGGAGGCCGTCTCGTTCTCGGCCATCCAGCGCAACCGGCGCGAGGCGGGGCTTCCCGACAGCGTCCGGGCGGTGGCGCGTGCGCTCGGCTCGAGCCATGGACGTGCCGGCGACCTGCTCTCGATCGCCCGCGCCTTCTCGCCGGAGCTCCTGTCCTCGCTCGGTGCGGGCGACCCGGAGCTGGCGGAGGAGGCGCTGGCGCGGCTGACGTTCCGGACGCTGCGCGAGGTCGCGACGCTTCCGAACGCGGACGATCGGCTGGCGGCGGCGCGGGAGGTGACCGGGCTCGGGGTCGCGGCGGTCGAGCGGACGCCGCGGTCGGTCTGCGAGCACGTGCCGCGTCGCGGCGGCGGCTTCACGCTCACCGTGCGCACGTCGCCGGAGCGCATGAGCGTGGACGAGGCGCGGGCGACGCTCGCGGTGCTCGAGGAGATGGCCGCCAAGGTCCGGAACCGGCTCGGAACGGGCTGATCGGAAGATCCTGCCGCCACTCGGCGCCGGGGAAGGCGTGGAAGCATGGACGCGGGCGGCAGAATCGACCGAGCGAGGTCGATCCTGCCGCCCCTCTGTCATCATCCTGGACAGCCTGCAACTTCTGCCGGGCAGTCGCCGACGCCGGCGACAGTGACCAGCATCACGTTACGCAGCAACGCCTTACGGTCCAGGTCGCCGGGGAGCGCCTGACCCGTGAATGGTCGAGGTCGGCTTGGGCACGACCCCTGCCCTTGTCCCTCTCGTCATCAGCGGCTGCGGCCGCCTCCATTCGCGCCTCCTCATGTTCGTTCCCGCCCTCGTCGACCGATCGCTGACGGATCGGCCCGTGCTCCGCACCCCGGCCTTCGCCCTCCTGCTCGCGACCGCGCTCCTCGGCGCCTTCGCGGCGGTATCGGCGCCCGGAGCCGAGGGCTACGTCGTGGGGCCTGACGGACACGTGGCGCTGGGTCGACTGCTGGCCGCGGGGACGGCCGCGGGCGCCGTGGTGGCGCTGCTGCGCAGCTACGGCACGCTGCGCCACGCCGTGGCATTGCGGACGCGCGCCGAGGCGGAGGCGAGGGCCGCCGCGCTGACGGACGAGCTGACGGGGCTCTACAACCGCCGCGGCTTCCGGGCGCTGGCCGAGCATCAACTGCGGATCGTGCGGCGCAACGGCGGCGACGTGCTGCTGCTCTTCCTCGACCTCAACCGGTTCAAGCCGATCAACGACCGCTACGGGCACGCGGAGGGCGACCGGGCGCTGTGCGAGATGGCGGCGCTGCTCCGGGCCACCGTCCGCGACACCGACGTCGTGGCGCGCCTCGGCGGCGACGAGTTCGCGGTGCTGGTCGTGGACGCCGACGACGCCACCGAGCGCGCGGTGATCACGCGGCTCGCGCGGGCGCTGGCGCAGCGGAACGCCGTTCCGGAGCGTCGCTACCGGCTGGAAGCCGCGATCGGCGCGGCGCGCTTCGACGACGACCGCGGCGCGGAGCTGGACGAGATGCTCCAGCGAGCGGACGCCGCGCTCTACGCCAGCAAGCGGCAGCAGCGGCTGCAGACCGCCTGAGCAACCACGTCGCCGCTTGAATGCGGAGAAGGGCGCGCCAGCCACGGCGCGCCCTTCGCTCGTTCACCCGCCGGCACTGCCGGTGCTCAGCTGCCTGACGTGGTCGTCGTCGGTGGTGTCGTGCTCACGAGGTCGATCTCGAACACGAGGACCGAGCCGGCCGGGATGATGCCGCTGGTGCTGCCGCCGTAGCCGAGCTGGGGCGGGACGACGAGCCGGCGGCGCTCACCCACGCGCATGCCTCGGACGCCCTCGTCCCACCCCTTGATGACCTGGCCGCGCCCGAGCTGGAAGGTGATGGGGCGGCCGGTCCCGCGGTTGCTGTCGAACTGGCGCCCGTTGGTGAGGTAGCCGACGTAGTAGGCCGTCACCGTGTGGCCCGTGTCGGCCACGGCGCCGGAGGTGCTCACCAGCGTCTGCACGTAGAGCCCGGACGCCGTGCGCGTCATCTGGCCGATGTTCACGCCGAGCGCGGGCGCGTAGGTCGTCGACGCGGGGTCCTCGAGGGGCGCGGTCACCTCCTCGCAGGCGGCGACGGTGATCGCGGCAGCGGCGGAGAGGGCGAGCAGCGGCACGCGAAGGTGCGCGCGGAACGTGCGAAGCATGCGGTGGGAGCGGAAAGGGGTCCGCCGGCAGCTTAAGGGAGGCGTCGGCGTGCCGGCAGGGGCGGAGCGCGGCCGGTAGCGACCGGCGCGCGCCTCGTCGCAACTTACCCGCGCGTGCCGCGGCGGTGCCTTCACGGCACACGGCGCCGCCTCCTCACCTTTGCCCCCTCCGTCGCTGCGATGCCCATCGCGACCGTGAACCCGACCACCGGGGAGACGCTGCAGACGTTCCCCGCGCATGACGACGCGCAGGTCGAGGCCGCGCTGGCGCGTGCCGCCGATGCCGCGCGCTCGTGGCGGCGGACGCCGCTCGCCGAACGTGCGGCGGTGGTCGCCCGCGCGGCGGAGGTGCTCGATGCCGATCGCGAGCGCTTCGCGCGGCTGATGACGCTGGAGATGGGCAAGCCGCTGCAGGCCGCGCGCGACGAGGCGGCCAAGTGCGCGACCGCGTGCCGCTGGTACGCCGAACACGGCGCGCGCATCCTGGCGCCGGAGACGCTCGTCGACGACGCGCAGGGCACCGGCCGCGTGATCCTGCAGCCACTCGGCGTCGTGCTCGCGATCATGCCGTGGAACTTCCCGTTCTGGCAGGTCGTGCGCTTCGCGGCGCCCGCGCTGGTCGCGGGGAACGTCGGGCTGCTGAAGCACGCGTCCAACGTGCCGCAGTGCGCGCTCGCGCTGGAGGAGATCTTCACGCGAGCGGGCGCGCCGGCGGGCGTGTTCCAGACGCTGCTCGTGGAGGCGCGGCGCGTCGAGGCGATCATCGCCGATCCGCGCGTCGCGGCGGCGACGCTCACCGGCAGCGAGGGCGCGGGCGCATCGGTGGGCGCGGCCGCGGGGCGTCACCTGAAGAAGGTCGTGCTGGAGCTGGGCGGCAGCGATCCGTTCGTCGTGATGCCGAGCGCGGACCTCGACGCGGCGGCGCGCACGGCGGTGACGGCGCGCACGATCAACAACGGGCAGTCGTGCATCGCGGCGAAGCGCTTCGTCGTGCACACCAACGTGTACGACGCGTTCCTCGAGCGCTTCGTGGCGGGGATGCGCGCGCTGAAGGTCGGCGATCCGATGGACGCCGCGACGCAGATCGGACCGCTCGCGACCGCGCAGGTGCGCGACGACGTCGCGGACCAGGTGCGCCGCTCGGTGGACGAGGGGGCGCGCCTGATGTGCGGCGGCGCGTCGCTGGGCGGCGACGGCTTCTTCTACGCGCCGACGGTGCTCGCGGACGTGACGCGCGACGGCGTGCCGGCGCGCGAGGAGGTGTTCGGGCCCGTCGCCGCGGTGTTCCGCGCGCGCGACCTGGACGACGCGATCGCGATCGCCAACGACACGCCGTACGGCCTGGGCTCGAGCGCGTGGACGCGCGACGCCGAGGAGATGCGTCGCCTCGAGGGGGAGCTCGAGGCGGGCAGCGTCTTCCTCAACGGCATGGTCGTGTCGGACCCGCGGCTGCCGTTCGGCGGGATCAAGCGCTCGGGCCACGGGCGCGAGCTGAGCGCGATCGGGCTGCGCGAGTTCGTCAACGTGAAGACGGTGCGCACCGCGCGCGCCGCCGAGGCGTCGGGCGGCACGACCGAGTAGCGCGCGACGCTCAGCCGCGCGAGCGCGCGCCGAGCAGCCGGCGCCACCAGCGGCTGCGCTGCTCGGTGCGCAGCGCGGTGGTGCGCGCGATGCGCCACGCCGTCAGCATCGCCGTCGCGTCGTTCCAGCGCGTGTCCTGATCGACCGCGAGCCCCTTGCGCAGCCACGCGGCGACGGGCGCGGCGAAGCGCGAGAAGTCCACGCGGCCGGCGAGCTGCGACGCCAGCACCGTCGGCCCGTCGTTGCCGCGGAACGGCGTCTCGCCCGTGAGCGCGAAGTAGACGATGGCCGCGATCGAGAAGCAGTCGCTGGCGGGGCTCTGCGCCTCGCCGAGCAGCTGCTCGGGCGGCGCGAAGGCGGGCGTGCCCGACGCGCCCGCGATCTCCTCGCCGAGCGCGTTCGCGATGCCGAAGTCGGCGACGCGCCAGCGACGGTAGCGATCGATCAGCAGGTTCTCGGGCTTCAGGTCGCGGTGGATCACGCCGATCGCGTGCGCGGCGGCCAGCCCCTCGAGCACGAACTCCACCTGCGGCGCGACGTCGCGCAGCGGGCGCGGGCCCTGCCGGCGCACCAGCTCCGCGACCGAGCCGCCTTCCGCGAGCTCCATCGTGTACCACGACACGTTGGCGCGCGTGTCGAAGTCGAAGATGGGGACGATGGCCGGATGCGCGAGCTGCGCCGCGAGCTGCGCCTCGCGGCGGAAGCGCTGCACCGCCGCCGCGTCGCGCGCGATGTGCGGGTGCAGCATCTTGAGCGCGACCTCGCGGCCGAGCGCGAGGTCGCGCACGCGCCACACGGAGCCGAAGGTGCCGGCACCGAGCTTGGCGATGATGTCGTAGTCGTCGCCGGTGGCCCAGCGGAGGCGCGCCTCGGGCGTCTGCGCGACCACCTCGCCGGTGGAGTCGGGCCCGCCGATGATCGGCGTGCGGACGGAGACGCCGCGATCGAGCGCGCGCACGAGCGCGGTCACCGACGAGTAGCGCTCGGCCGGATCCTCGCGCAGCGCGCGCTCGATGACGTCGGCCAGGCTGCGGGGGCAGTCCGGCCGCACGAGCCGCAGCGGCGGGATGTCCGTGGACGGCGGCTGCTCGCCCGTGAGCGCGAGGAAGGCGAGCGCGCCGAGCTGGAACTGGTCGCTGGCCGGCGTCGGCACCCAGCGGCCACGCCACTCGGGCGCCGGCGGGACGGCCGTCGGATCGGGCATGAGGCCCGGCGGCACGCGCTCGCGCGCGATCGCCCACTGCCATCCGAGGATCCAGATGCGGCCCGACGGCGTGAGCCAGGTGGTGCGGCCGGCGAGCGCGCCGTGCGTCGCGCCGCTGTCGTGCAGGTAGCCGATCGCGGAGCCGGCCTCGCGCAGCAGGCGGAGCGCGGCCGGGATGTCGTCGGCTCCCAGCCGGCGCACGCGCGCCGCGAGCGTCTCGCCGGCGATCCAGCGCCGCAGGTACCCCGGGCCGCGGCGCGACTCGCGCGGCGCGGACGCCCAGTAGTGGTACGTCGTCGGGATCGACGGGTGGTTGCGGTGCGCCAGCGCGCGCGCCTCCTCGTGCAGCCACTCCTGGTGCGCCGGGTTGGGCGCGCTCACGAGCGACAGCGAACGCCCCAGCGCATCGACCACCTCCTGGAAGTGGCGATGGTCCTCCTGCAGCGCGTCGCCGCCCCAGCTCCACCCGATGGGGAGCTGCCAGTGCGCGAGGTGCGGCGGAAGTGGAACGGGGCGGGCGGTCGGGGGCACGGAGCGGAGCGAAGGGCGGCGGTGGCGTGGGCAGTCTACCAGCGCCGCCGCGCCCCGGAAAGACGCGCACGCCTCCGCGGCCAGCGCCGGCGGCGTCCGCGCGTCAGCCGGCGCGCAGCGTGACGGTGAGGGTGGTGCCGGCGCCGGGCGCGCTCCGCACCGCGATCGTGCCGCCCCACGCCTCCACCATGCGCCGGCTGATCGCGAGCCCCAGCCCGCTGCCGCTGGTGCGCGTCGAGAAGTGCGGCTCGAAGATGCGCGGCAGCACGTCCTCGGGGATCCCGTGCCCGTCGTCCTCGACGCGCAGCGCCACCTCGCCGTCGCTGCACGCGAGCGCGACGCGCACGTGGCGCGCGTGGGCGAGCCGCGCGTTCTCGAGGAGGTTGAGCAGCACCTCGCGCAGCTCCGCGTCGCGCGCCAGCGCGAGCGTCGCGTGGTCGGCACCCGACAGCTCCCATGCGACCGCGCCCTGCCCCATCCGCTCCAGCGCGACGACGTCGCGCGCGACGGCCGCGACGTCCACGGGCTCGGCCGGCGCGCGGTGCTCGGGCGCCATGCCGTAGCGGCTGAACGTGCGCGCGATCTCGTCGAGCCGGTCGATCTCGTCGAGCACGCGGTCCACGTTGCGCTCGAGGATCACGTCGAAGTCGGCGCGCCCGTCGCGGAACGCGCGCCGGAGGTGCTGCACGCCCAGGCGGATGGGCGTGAGCGGGTTCTTGATCTCGTGCGCGACCTGGCGCGCCATCTCGCCCCACGCGAGCACGCGCTGCGCGCGCGTGAGCTCCGTCAGGTCGTCGAGCGTGAGCACCGCGCCCACGGGCTCGCGTCGCTCCGCGCCGCCGAGCTGCGTCAGGCGCGCGCGCAGCTGACGCCCGTGCAGCTCCAGATCGAACGCCTCCTCGTCGCCGGCGCCGCCGCCGGCGAGGAAGGCGCGCACGCGCGCCGCGAGCGCGGCGGGCGCGGTCTCCTCGAGCGTGGCGCCCGGCGGCAGCGCGCGCTCCAGCAGCGCCTCGGCGCTGGGATTCGCGAGCGTGACGCAGCCATCGGCGTCGACGGCGACCACGCCGCTGGCGACGTCGCGCAGCACGGTGGCGGTGCGGCGCCGCGCCGACTCGAGCGCGGCGCGGCTGGCCGCGAGATCCGCGGCCATGCGACGGAACGCGCCGAACACCGGCCGGAACTCCGCGGGCGGCCGCGCGGCGAGCGCCGCCTGCAGCACGTCCGCCGCCGACGTCGCCGACGCCTCGATCGCGCCGCCGGGCGGACGCCGGCGCTCCTCGCCGGCGATCGCCAGCGCCGCCACGCGCAGCGCGCCGACGGGCCGTTCGAGCTCACGCGCCGCCAGCCCGCTGAGCCAGAGCGCCGCGAGCGCGCCGCCCATGACGGCCAGCGCGACGAGGAAGCCGAGGTCGCGCCGCCGCTGCGCGAGCGCGGGATCGTCGTCGCGCGCCGGCGCCGCGAACACCACGCGCTCCTCGGGCGACGTCAGCGCCGCACGGAAGCCCACCAGCGTCTGCGCATCGCCGATATCCAGCTCGTCGCTGGCGGTCACCTCCTCACCGACGCCGACGGAGAGCATCTGCGCCGGCGGCAGCAGGCGGCCGAACGGCGCCAGCTCCACGATCGCCGGATCGCTCGCGCGCGCCAGGACGCCGCGCTCGTAGACCAGCAGCGGCGTGCCGAGTCGCTCGGAGAGCGTGCGCAGCGGCGTGGCATCGGACGACACGTCGGCGGTCGCCGTCGCGCGCAGCGTCTCGCGCACCAGCAGCTCGCGCGACTGGCGGTCGCCCGCCTGCAGCTGTCGGTACGACCAGACGGCGAACGCGCTCGTCGGCACGGCGAAGAAGCCGAACAGCGCGAGCGTGAGCCGCGCGCGGTAGCTGCGCCGCCACGCGCCGCGCCACCACCGCCACCAGCGCGGCGCGGCGCCGTCGGCCAGCGCGGGCAGCGCCCACAGCGCGCCGATGAGCAGCAGGTCGAACAGGACGAGCAGCGCCCCGCGCTGCACCAGCACGCTGAACGGCCGCAGCTCGATCTCGGCGTGCGCGCGCGTCCAGCCGTTCGGCAGCGGCACGAGCCAGTCGCCGTGCACCTCCGTCCCCTCACGCTGCCAGCGCGGCCGCACGGATTCGACGCCGGCCGCCTCCGCCGCGCGGCGCGGGCTCGCGTCGGGACGCGCGACGCGGCCGAGCAGCGACAGCGCGTACGGCGGGTCGCCGGCCGGCGGGCGCGGGAGGCCGAGCAGCGTCGCGACGGGGCTCTCGGGCTGCAGGCGCGTGCGCGGATAGAGCAGCACCGTCGTCACGACGCCACCGGGATGCGGCACCGCGAGCACCGGCGCGACGCCCTGGTCGGCCGCGACGACGCGCAGCACCGGCGCGCGCTCGTCGCGTGCCGCGCGCACGGCCGCGCGCAGCAGCATCGTGTCCACCGGCCAGACCGCGGTCGCGACGCGCGTGACGACGGAGTCTTCCGCCAGCGAGTCGACGGGCGTCCAGCTCGCGAGTGCCACCGGAAACCCCGCGGCCGCCAGCGGCGACTCGGCGAACTTCCGCAGCAGGTCGCCGGGCGCGTACGGGCGCGCACGCAGCGCGGCGTCGGGCGCGAGCGTGCGCCCCAGCCGCTCGAGCAGCAGCAGCGCGTCGGGGTCCGGCGTCGCGAGACCCTGCACGTCGCGCAGCGCCAGATCGACGCGCTTCCGCGCGGTCGCGCTCCACACCAGCGTGGACGCGCCGAGGCCCGCGACCGCCGCCGCGGCGACGAGCACCGCATTCGTGCGACGCGTCAGCGTGAGCGCGACCACCGCGACGATCCAGAGCGCGGGATACCAGCGCGGCCAGCCCACGGGCGCGGCCCAGAGCACGGGCCCCAGGAGCGCGGAGATGCCCGCGAGCACGGGCGCGGTCAGCGGATGCAGTCCGCGGCCCGCGCGCACGGCCGCGCGTCCGGCCGCCGCGCCGGCGACCAGGATCACCGCGGCGGCGAGGAAGAGCGAGACCTCCCACGCGACCCAGAGGCCCACCGGCGCGCCGAGCGCGGGCGGCGTGATGCCGCGCGACACGGCACGCAGCAGGAAGGGCGCGACGCCGGCGATCGCGAGCACCGCGACGGCCGCGATCGCGCGCGAGGCGATCGCGCGACCGGTGCGGAGGATCGCGAACAGGCCGACCAGCAGCACCGCGCTGGTGAGCGCGAGCGCGCCCATGCTGGCCGTGAACGGGCCACCCACCGCCGCGAAGTAGAGCGCCGGGTCGAACAGCAGCGTCGCGTTCGAGAGCGCGTTGAGCGGCGCGATCGCGATCGCGGCGAGCGGCACGAGCAGCACGGCGAGCCGCCGTCCGAGGGCGGCAGGCCCCTGCCACGCCAGCACCACCAGCACGAACGCCGTCAGCAGCAGCGCGGGCGTGCCGCGCCGGCGCCCCTCGTCCACCGCGCGCTGGCGCGCCTCGCCGAGCGAGGGCACCAACGGGCGCGCGAGGACGCCGGACGCCGCGCCGTCCACGACCGACCACGCGGAATCGGCCGGCAGCGGCGGCAGCCCGGCCTCGACGCGCGCGGCCGAATCGGCGGCCGCGTCGGCGCGCGTCGTGAACTCGAACGCGCGCACGCCCGCTTCGTGCGCGATCTCGCGGTCGAGCGGCGCACTCAGCGTGTCGGCCGGCTGCGCGGCGTGCAGCAGCACCGTGGCGACGGCGCGGTCGCGACCGTCCGCGACGTCGGCATGCAGCACCGTCCACAGCGGCGACGACGCGACGCCGTGCTCGATCGGGAGAGAATCGGGGCGCAGGCGCATCGCGCCGGCCCATGCGACCGGCACGCCGCGCCGCAGCACCGCGACGGCGCGCTCGGGCGTGCCCTCGACGAGCGGCGCGAGGCGCGCGAACGCGGCCGCGCGCGCCGCGGCGGCTCCTTCACCGGACAGCGGCTCCTCCGACGGCGGTCCGACCGCGTCGAGCGCCGCCCGCGCGAGCGTCTCGGCCTCGCCCGTCAGCTCCGCCACGCGCGTGTCGAGGCGCGCGACGGCCTGCGCGCGCGCCTGTCGCAGCACCGCGTCGCCGTCCGCGTCGAGCGCGTCGATGCCGCGCTGCGCGGTCCACGCGGGCACCAGGAACGCGAGGACCGCCAGCGCGAAGATCGTCGCGCGGAGGTACGGGCGCACGCCGCGGCCGGCCGCGGGCCAGAGCGCGACCGCCAGCCCGAGCACCGTGGCGGCCGCCACGAGCGCCAGGTACAGTTCGCGCGGATCGCGCAGCCACCAGGCGGCGCCCAGCACCGCGGCCGCGGCCGGCAGCAGCGCCGCCATCCGTCGCCGCCCCGCCCTGCGCGACGCCGCGGCGCCGTCGACGTCGTCCAACGCTTTCGCTCGCGAGATGACCGACCAGCTCCCCGCGGCGCGACCGCGGCGATTGAAGGACATGTGGCCCGAGGACGTGCGGGCGTTGCTGCGCGCCGACCCGCGGCTGCTGGTGCCCGTGGGCGCCTGCGAGCCGCACGGCCGTCACCTGCCGCTCGGCTGCGACTCGATCATCGCCGAGCGGCTGGCGGACGACCTGTCGCGACTCTCGGGCGTGCTGCGCGCTCCGACCGTAGAGTACGGCGTGAACGCCCCTCATGGCGACCCCGCGGCGGGCAGCGCCGGCGTCCGCAAGAAGACGCTGCACCGGCTGCTGAACGACCTGCTGTCGTCGTGGGAGGGGTGCGGGGTGCGCGAGTTCGTGCTGCTGACCGCCCACGCGCACGATCCCCACCAGGAGGCGCTGGCGACGGTCGTCACGGGCGGCGCCCGCGTGCGCGTGGTCGACGTGTTCGCGGTCGACGTCCACGACCTCCTGCACGGGCAGGACGAGCCGATGCACGCGGACGAGGTGGACACCTCGCTCCTGCTGCACCTCGCGCCCGAGCTGGTCCGCGTCGATCGCGCGGAGGACTACATGGTCGAGCGCGCGGCGCTGCGCCGCTTCCGCCAGGGGCGCCTCAAGGATCACGGCGGCTCCGCGCTGACGGTCCTCGGCCGGCCGACGCTGGCGACGGAGGCCACCGGACGCGCGCTGTACCACCGGATCCTGGGCCGCGTCGCGACGCGGGTGCTGGACGTCCCGCACGAGCGGGTGGCGGAGTACCTGGGCGCGGCGACGAGCGAGGGCGCGGTCACGCCGACCGTCACGCTGACGGCCGGGCCGCCCGATGGCGCCCCGGACGAGGCCAGGCCGTAGACGGGCCGGGGCCGCCTGGCGAGCCGGAGGGTATTATCCTTCCGGCATGCCCCTCCTCGAGCCCTCCGCCCCGCCCGCCCTCCGCCGCGGTCCACGGCGCGCGCGCCTCTCCGCGCTCGCGCTGGTCGCCGGCGTGCTGGCGCTGGCCGCGCCGCACGGCGCGCGGGCGCAGGTGACCACGGTCGACGAGGGAAGCTTCACGATCGTGCGCGGCGGCGCGACGGTGGGGCGCGAGGAGTTCCGCATCCTCCGCCAGCCGGCCGGCGGTGGCAGCGAGTACATGGCGCGCGCGCTGGCCGCCTACGGCGACCGCCGCATCGCTCCCGCGCTGCAGACCGACGCCGCGGGGCTGCCCCTGCGTTACCAGGTCGAGGTCCGCAACGGCCGCGTGGTGGAGCAGCGGCTCACCGGGCAGCTGACGCGCGCGCACTTCGCGACGCAGACTCAGACCGGGAGCAGCGAGGCGGCGCGCACGTACCTGGTGGGCGACACGACCGTCGTCGTGGACGACGAGCTCTTCCACCAGTACTTCTTCCTCGCCCTGCACCGGAAGCCGGGCGGCGAGGCGCGCGTGCCGGTGCTCGTGCCGCGGCGCAACGTTCACGGGCGGATGCGCGTCCAGGAGGCGGGCGCCGACCGGCTCACGCTGGGGGCGCGCACGCTGGACGCGACGCGCCTGGAGGTGACGGAGCCCGGCGGGCGCGCCCGCACGGTGTGGGTGGACGCGGCGGGCCGCGTGCTGCGCGTCGCCAGCCCGTCCGAGGGGCTGGTCGCGCAGCGCGACGACCCGCCGCGCTGACGCGCGCCGGCGCTCCCCTCCGGACTCTCGCCCGAGCCCTTCGACCGGCGCGCCTCCCTCCCGCGCGCTGGGCCGCCAGCCGCAGGTGCGCCCCTCGGACGCGAGGGCGTGACGCCCCCGTCCTCCGGTGAAACCCGGATCAGGAGGGGCGCGTACGGCGGCCAGACTTCCACGAGGACCCCTCTTCCATGCGACTTCCGCTGCTCGTCGCCGGCACCGCTCGCGCGGTGTCTCCCCGCCTGCTCGCGGGCGCGCTCGCCATCGGCGCGGTGACTCCGGCGTTTCCCTCCGCGCTCGCCGCCCAGACGCCCGCGCCCACGGCGTCCGTCGGTCCCACGCTGTCGCTGGAAGAGGCGATCGGCCTCGCGCGGCAGAACAACCCGCTCTTCCAGCAGGCGGTCAACAATCGCCGGCGCGCCGGCGCCCAGGTGCGCGCCGCGTACGGCAGCCTGCTGCCCAGCCTGCAGACGAACTTCAGCACGCAGTATCGCGAGGGCCGCCAGCAGTTCTTCGCCGGCACCGCCCTCGGCGCGCAGGCCGACCAGTTCAACTCGCAGCTCAGCGTGGGCGCGGACGTCAGCTACAGCGTGGCCGCCCTGACGGCGCCGCGGCTGCAGCGCGCGAACCAGGAGGCCGTCGAGGCGGACATCACGGGCTCCGAGCAGAACCTGCGCACCAACGTCACGCAGCAGTACCTGCTCGCGCTGCAGCAGGCCGCGCGCGCGCAGCTGCAGGACTCGCTGATCGCCACCGCGCAGTCGCAGCTGGAGCTGGCGAAGGCGCGCGTCGCGGTCGGCGCCGCCACCGTGCTCGACGTCCGCCGCGCCGAGGTGGCGCTCGGGCAGGCGCAGGTCGCGGGGATCCAGGCGCGCAACCAGGCCGAGGTCGAGAAGCTGCGCCTCTTCCAGCAGGTGGGCGTGACGCAGCCGGAGAACGTGCAGCTGACGACGCGCTTCGCGGTCGCCGACGTCGGCGTCGAGCTGCCCGCGCTGCTGGAGCAGGCGCGCCGCGCCAACCCGACGCTGAACGCCCTGCGCACGCGCGAGGACGTCGCGGGGCTGAACGTGAAGGGCGCGAAGGGCGACTACCTGCCGACGCTCAACCTGTCGGCCGGCGTCAGCGGCGTGGGCAACCAGTTCACGAGCACGGGCGGGCTGGTGCAGTCGGCGCTGAACAGCAAGGTCGGCCAGTGCGAGACGACGGTCGGCATCCGGAACATCGCGACCGGCCAGCAGGTCGATCCCGAGGTGGCGTGCGCCAACGTCGCGCTGACGCCGACCGAGGTGCAGGCGGCGCGCGCGCGCAACGGGAGCCTGTACGACTACACGCGCAACCCGTACAGCATCACGGCCACGCTCTCGTTCCCGATCTTCAACGGCTTCACGCGCGAGCAGCGGGTGCAGGAGGCGGTCGCGAACCGCAACGACGCCGCGTACCGCGTGCGTGCGCAGGAGCTGCAGCTGGTGGCCGACGTCACGGGCGCCTTCCGCACGCTGACGGCGCAGCGGCAGACGGTCGCGCTGCAGGAGCAGAGCGCGGCGACGGCGCGCGAGGCGCTGTTCCTGGCGCAGGAGCGCTACCGCGTGGGCGCGGGGACGTTCATCGACGTCGCCACGGCGCGCGACGAGTACGCGCGCGCGCAGACCGACTACGTGAACGCCATCTACGAGTATCACCGCGCCTTCGCGGCGCTCGAGAACGCGGTCGGGCGCCCGCTGCGCTGACGCGCGGGCCCCGCCTCTCCCCCTTCGCGACCGGGCGCCGCACGGCGCCTCGCACCCCAGTCCTACCTCTCCCCTTCCGGAGTCCCGAATGTCCAAGCGCATGAAGCTGACCATCGCCGGCGTGGCGATCGCCGCCCTGGCCGGCGTGGCCGCCGTGGGCGCGTCGAAGCGCGGCACGAAGGCCACCGAGGTCAAGATGGAGGCCGTCGGCCGCCGCGACCTCGTGGCCTCGGTCACCGCCAGCGGGCAGATCATCCCGCACACGAAGGTCGACGTCAGCGCCGACGTGACCGGGCGCATCGTGCGGCTCGCGGTCGAGGAAGGGCAGTTGGTGACGAAGGGGCAGTTCCTGCTGCAGATCGACCCGGTGCAGTCGGAGGCCGCGGTGCAGCGCGCCACGGCCGCCGTGTCGTCGGCGCGCGCGCAGGCGGCGCAGGCGAAGGCGAACTGGGTGCAGGCGCAGGCGACCTACAAGCGCCAGAACGACATCGTCCGCCAGAACCCGCAGCTCGTCTCGGCGCAGGAGCTGGAGCAGCTGAAGACGCAGGCCGAGGTGAACCAGGCGCTCTACGAGGCGGCGCAGCACCAGGTCGACCAGGCCATCGCCGGCCTGCGCGACGCGCGCCGGGGCCTGGAGCGCACGACCATCGTCGCGCCGATGAGCGGCAAGGTCACGCGCCTGAACGTCGAGGAGGGCGAGACCGCCATCCAGGGCACGCTGAACAAGGACGCGGCGACGCTCCTGACGATCAGCAACATGAGCATCATGGAGACGAAGGTGAAGGTCGACGAGACCGACGTCGCGCGCATCTCGCTCGGCGACTCGGCCATCATCCAGATCGACGCCTTCCCGGACACGACCTTCATCGGCCGCGTGACCGAGATCTCCAACAGCTCGCTCAAGGCCGCGGGCGCGACGGCACAGGCGGCCGACCAGGCGATCGACTACGAGGTGACGATCCAGCTCGTGAACGCCCCGGCGGAGACCCGCCCGGACTTCTCGGCCACGGCCAAGATCATCACCGACACGCGCAGCAAGGTGCTCTCGGTGCCGATCATCGCGCTCACGGTGCGCGAGGACGAGGCGATCGCCAACACCGACACCGCCCCGACCCTGGGCAACCGCCAGCCCCAGAAGCAGGTCGGCAAGAAGGACGTCGAGGGGGTCTTCATCGTGGGGGCCGACAACAAGGTGCAGTTCAAGCCCGTAAAGGTGGGTATCGCGGGTGAGAAGTACTTCGAAGTCGTGAGCGGCCTCAAGGAAGGAGAGAAGATCGTGGCGGGGACCTATCAGGCCATCCGGGAGCTGAAGGACGGCGCGCTGGTGCGCCAGGCCGAGCAGCCCACGGGCAAGGACGGCAAGCCGGCGCCGAAGGGAGCCAAGTCGTGAGCGCGCCCCTCGAGCAGGACACCGAGGCGGAAGCGCCGATCAGCACCACCGCCGAGCGGCGGGCCGTCGTCGGCGTGACGGGCCAGGCGCCGGGCAAGGAGTGGGTGATCGTCACCCGCGGGCTGAAGCGCGAGTACGACATGGGCGGCGAGATCGTCCGCGCCCTCCGGGGCGTGGACCTCGCCATCCGGCGGAACGAGTACGTGGCCATCATGGGCCCTTCCGGCTCGGGCAAGTCGACGCTGATGAACCTGATCGGCTGCCTCGACACCCCGAACTCGGGCGAGTACTGGCTCAACGGGCAGCTCGTCTCGCAGATGAGCGACGACTCGCTGGCGCACGTGCGCAACCGCGAGATCGGCTTCGTCTTCCAGACGTTCAACCTGCTGCCCCGCTCCACCGCGCTGCAGAACGTGGAGCTGCCGCTCGTCTACGCCGGCGTGCCGGCGGCGGAGCGGAAGCGCCGCGCGACGGAGGCGCTGGAGAAGGTGCAGCTGGGCGCCCGCCTCGGGCATCGGCCCAACGAGCTCTCGGGCGGCCAGCGCCAGCGCGTCGCGATCGCCCGCGCGCTGGTGAACGACCCGGCCATCCTCCTCGCCGACGAGCCCACGGGTAACCTGGACTCGAACACGTCCGAGGAGATCATGCGCGTGTTCGAGGGGCTCGCCAGCCAGGGCCAGACGGTGGTCATGGTGACGCACGAGCCCGACATCGCCGCGCACGCGCGCCGCGTGATCGTGCTGCGCGACGGCGTGATCGCCAGCGACGAGCGCCGCGAGCAGTTCGCCAGCCGCATCCTGACCCAGCCGGCGCACTGAGTCCGCGCGAAACGAGCGGCGGGAGGGGTGCGTACGGATCCCCGACGCACCCCTCCCGCCTTTCGCATCGCCGCCCCGCGCCCTCCCGCCGATGCCGGTCCTCGAAGCCATTCGCCTGGCCCTGACGCAGCTCCGCGTGCAGAAGCTCAAGAGCTTCTTCACGCTGCT
The DNA here is from genome assembly GCF_030159095.1 of Roseisolibacter agri. Taxonomy (NCBI): domain Bacteria; kingdom Pseudomonadati; phylum Gemmatimonadota; class Gemmatimonadia; order Gemmatimonadales; family Gemmatimonadaceae; genus Roseisolibacter; species Roseisolibacter agri. The sequence continues at coordinate 384,526 of NZ_BRXS01000004.1, read as the reverse complement.
GGGCGTGACGATCGGCGTGATGTTCCTGATCGCGGTCGTCTCGGTCGTCAACGGGATGGCGCAGTACGTGGAGCAGGACTTCGCCGGCAAGTTCCTCGGCGTGAACACGTTCTCGCTGCGCAAGACGCCCGACATCAACATGGGCGAGATGACGGAGGCGCAGTGGCGCGCGCTGCAGCGGCGACCGCCCATCACCGTCGAGGACGCGTACGCGGTGCGCGACGCGCTGCCCGCCGGCGCGCGTTGGGCGATCCAGGACCTGCGCTGGGTCAACCCGACCACCAGGTACGTCGCGGGCGGCCCGCAGGTCGTCGCGCAGGCGGTGACGACGGACCTGTTCCGCATCAAGGACCTGGTCGTCTCGCGCGGCCGCATCTTCAACGAGCAGGAAGCCGCGATCGGCGCGCCGGTCGTGATCATCGGCGAGAGCGTCGCGGCCGAGTACTTCCCGGGCCTCGACCCGATCGGCCGCGAGCTGCTGATCGAGCGCGTGCCGTTCCAGGTGATCGGCATCCTGGAGAAGCAGGGCTCCGTCTTCGGGCTGAACCTCGACCGCCAGGTGTTCGGCCCGTTCCTCTCGCCCATGCGCCGCATCACGCACGCGCGCGTGAACCTCTACGGCGTGGTCGTGCAGGGCCAGAACGCCGCCGAGCAGGCGGTGCTGCAGGAGATCGTGCGCGAGACGATGCGGCGCCGCCACAAGCTGCGCCCGGGCGCGAAGGACGACTTCGCGCTGGAGAGCTCGCAGAGCGCGCTCACGCAGTGGATGTCGATCAAGAAGTACCTCGTGCTCGCGGGCATCGTGCTGCCGGCGATCGGGCTCGTGGTGGGCGCGATCGTGATCATGAACATCATGCTGGTCGCGGTCGCGGAGCGCACGCGCGAGATCGGCGTGCGCAAGTCGCTCGGCGCCCGACGCCGCGACATCCTCGCCCAGTTCCTCGCGGAATCGACGACGCTCTCGGTGCTCGGCGCCGCGCTGGGCGTGGCGCTCGGCATCGGGCTGGCGCGGCTGGTCGCGATGACGACGCCGCTGCCGACGGGGATCGCGATGTGGTCGGTATGGGTCTCGGTGGGCCTCGGCGCCGGCGTCGGCGTGCTCGCGGGCGTATACCCGGCCAGCCGCGCCGCGCGCCTGGACCCGATCATGGCGCTGCGCCAGGAGTGACCGGAGCGATGCGCATCCTCGACCGTCTGCTCGCCCTGCTGGAGGGCGTCGTCATCGCCGTCGACGCGATCCGCGCCAACAAGGTGCGCGCGGGGCTGACGATCCTCGGCATCGCCGTCGGCGTGTTCGTCGTCACGATCATGTCGGCCGCGGTGCACGGCATCAACAGCGGCGTCTCCAAGGCGATCGCCGCCGCCGGCCCGACGACCTTCTTCGTCACCAAGTGGCCGGGGGAGCTGGTGAGCTGCAACGGCTCCGCCGACTCGTGCCCGTGGCGCCGCTTCCCGCCGCTCACCATCGACCAGGCGCGCGGGATCGAGGGGCTGTCGAGCGTGAAGCTGGTGGTGTCGCAGATCGGATCGTCGACGCCGGTGAAGTACGCCGACCGCGACCTGCCGAGCGTGGGGCTGAACGCCTACACGCCGGGGTGGCTGGAGGTGGAGGGCGGCGCGCTGGTGGACGGTCGCGACTTCACCGCCGCGGAGAACGACGCCGCCGCGCCCGTGGTGCTGATCAACGGCAAGCTGCGCGAGCGGCTGTTCGGCGACGGCGGCGCGATCGGCAAGGAGATCCGGCTCGGCGGCCAGCAGTTCACCGTCATCGGCGTGTTCGAGCCCATCGCGACGGCGTTCGACTCGGGCGAGAAGGGGCGCCTCTACATGCCCTTCGAGACGGCGAAGCGGCGCCTCGACGTCGGCGTGAACTGGATGCAGATGACCGTCAAGCCGCGCGACGGCGTGACGCGCGACGTGGCGATGGACGAGGTGCTCGGCCTGCTCCGCACGGAGCGCCGGCTGCGCCCGGGCGACGCGAACAACTTCCACATCTCGACGCCCGAGAAGATCCTCGAGATGTACAACAAGGTCGTGGGCGCCTTCTTCCTGGTGATGATCGTCCTCTCCGCGGTGGGGCTGATCGTCGGCGGCGTGGGCGTGGTGGCGATCATGATGATCTCGGTCACCGAGCGCACCCGCGAGATCGGCGTGCGCAAGGCGCTGGGCGCCACGAAGGCGATCATCCTCTGGCAGTTCCTCGTCGAGGCGGCGACGCTGACGGGCATCGGCGCCGTGATCGGGCTCGTGCTCGGCACCGGCATCGCGGCCGTGATGCGCAACATGACGCCCATCGAGGCGGCCGTCCCGCCCACCGCAGTCGTCGCCGCCCTGGTCGCCAGCGCCTTCACCGGCATCGCGTTCGGCATGCTGCCCGCCATCCGCGCGGCGCGGCTGGATCCGGTGGATGCGCTGAGATACGAATGACGCTGCGTGCTGCGTGCTGCGTGCTGCGTGAACGACTTCGAGACGCCTCTCACGCAGCACGTCACACGCAGCACGCAGCACCCTGAAGTACCCCCGCAGTACACGGCTCCTCCCTGCCCCACCCCCCAATGCCCCTGCTCGAAGCCGTCCGGCTCGCGCTGCAGCAGATCCGCGTGCAGAAGCTCAAGAGCTTCTTCACCGTGCTCGGCGTGCTCATCGGCGTCATGTTCCTGATCGCCGTCATCTCCATCGTGCAGGGGATGAGCAACTACATGGAGAACGACTTCGCCGGGAAGCTGATCGGCGGGAACACGTTCACCGTGCGCCGCTTCAACTTCATCGGCGGCGACTACTCCGAGGAGGAGTGGCGCCGGATCCAGCGGCGGCCGCGCATCTATCCGGCGGACGTGAAGATCATGCGCGACGCGCTGCCGCCCGGCACGCAGACGGCGATCCACAGCGAGGACCGGCCCTACGCGGTCACGCCGTACGCACGGCGCCGCCAGGTGAACGCGGTCGCGACCGACGGCGACTACTTCCGCATCAAGAAGTACGACCTGTCCAGCGGGCGCGCCTTCACGCCGCAGGAGGCGGAGCTGGGCTCCTCGGTGGTCGTGATCGGCGACGAGGTCGCGCGCGACTTCTTCCCGAACCTCGATCCGCTGGGCCGCGAGATCCGGATCGGCGGGCTGCCGTACACCGTCATCGGCGTGATCGAGAAGCAGGGCAACGTGTTCGGCTTCTCGCTCGACCGGCTGGCGATCGCGCCGTTCAACAGCGCGCTGCGCCGCGTCACGAACCCGCGCGGCGACGTGGACGGGCTGATCGTGCAGGCGCCGACGCGCGAGATGCTGGAGGACCTGCAGGAGGTCGTGCGCGAGGCGATGCGCGCGCGGCGCCACCTCGGGCCGGGCCAGGAGGACAACTTCTCCTTCGAGACCTCCGACTCCGCCCTGCAGTTCTTCGATGAGCTCAAGGGGAAGATGCTGATGTTCGGCACCGCGCTCCCGGCGATCGGCCTCATCGTCGGCTCGATGGTGATCATGAACATCATGCTCGTCGCGGTGGCCGAGCGGACGCGCGAGATCGGGATCCGCAAGGCGCTCGGCGCGCGACGGAAGGACATCCTGCGCCAGTTCCTCGTCGAGTCGGCGACGCTGAGCCTCGTCGGCGCGGCGATCGGCATCGCGCTCGGCCTGGGCGCGGCGAAGCTGCTCGCGATGGCCTTCCCGTTCCTGCCCGCCGGCGTCGCGCCCTGGTCGATCGCCGTCGCGCTGGTGGTGGGCGCCGGCGTCGGCATCGTGTCCGGCGCGTACCCCGCCAGCCGCGCCGCGCGGCTCGATCCGATCACCGCCCTGCGCTCCGAGTGAGGCCCTGATGTCGATCTTCACCCGCGTCCTCCAGACCGTCGAGGGCATCGGCATCGCGCTCGAGGCGCTGCGCGCCAACAAGGTGCGCGCGGCGCTCACGATCTTCGGCGTCGCCATCGGCGTGTTCGTCGTCGTCGCGATGGCGGCGGCGGTGCACGGCATGACGCGCAGCTTCCAGAGCGACGTCGAGGCCTTCGGCGCGACGTCGTTCCAGGTGCGCCGCCGCCCCCTGAACGTCAGCTTCGGCCCCAACGAGGACGACCCGACGCGCCGCAACCCGCCGCTGACGCGCGACGAGGCGGCGATGCTGCGCGCGCTGCCGTCGGTGGCGGCGGTGACGGAGATCTGGGGCGACCAGAAGCCGTTCCGCTACCGCGACAAGCAGCTGCCGTCGGTCGGCTACGACGCGCTGAGCTCCGAGTGGATGGAGACCGACAAGGGCGACATCTCCCCGGGCCGCAACTTCAGCGCGCAGGAGGAGAACGCGGCGGCGCGCGTCGTCATCGTCAACGACACGCTCAAGGCGCGCCTCTTCGGCGACTCCGATCCGATCGGCAAGCAGATCACGATCGACGACGAGCCGTTCACGGTCATCGGCGTCTACCACACGACGGCGGGCTTCCTGAAGTCGATGGACGGCCGCGGCCCGGACCGGCCGCGCGCGATCGTGCCGATGGGCACCGCGCGCCGCCACCTGAACCTGTGGACGCGCGGCGTGATGATGATGGTGAAGCCGCGCGAGGGCACCGTGCAGGCCGACGTCATGGACGAGGTGACCGCCGCGCTGCGCGGCCGCCGCGGCCTGCGCCCGTCGCAGCCCAACACCTTCGCGCTCGTCACCTCCGACCGGATGATGGAGGCGTTCGACAAGCTGTTCGGCACGCTCTTCATCATCGGCCTCAGCCTGTCGGCGGTCGGCCTGCTGGTCGGCGGCGTGGGCGTGGTCGCGATCATGATGATCTCGGTGACCGAGCGCACGCGCGAGATCGGCGTCCGCAAGGCGCTCGGCGCGACGAAGGGGACGATCCTCTTCCAGTTCCTCGTCGAGGCGGTGACGCTGACCTGCATCGGCGCCGCGCTCGGGCTGCTGCTGGGCTGGGGCGCGGCGGCGCTGATCCGCAACGTCTTCGCGTCGATCCCCGCGGCGGTGCCGCCGCAGGCGGTGATCAGCGCGCTGGTGGTGTCGGCGCTCACCGGCGTCGCGTTCGGGATGGTGCCGGCGGTGCGCGCCGCGAAGCTCGACCCGGTCGAGGCGCTGCGGTACGAGTAGCGGCGGCCGACTCACGAGGCCGCCGAACGGGGCGCCCGCGCGATGCGCGGGCGCCCCGTTCGCTTACGCTCCAGGCCGGTGACGGCACCGGAAGGCGGGTCGTCTTGCGCATGCTCCGCGCGGATACGCATGTTCCGCGACCCCCCTCGCGACGCGCCCCTCTGGTGCGTCGCCGCCGTCCGCCGTCTCCGCAGTCCCGGAGGGACATCGTGTCGCACCGTCCCCTCGCCCGCCGCGCGCCGCAGCTGCGTCGCGCCCTGCCCGCTCTCGTCGCCGTCGCCGCCCTCGCGGGTACCGGGTGTCGGAGCGCGGGTCCGTTCAAGATCAGCCCGATCTCCGACGCGATGACGCCGTCGACGCTCCTCGGCTGCGTGGCCGAGGTGGCGGCGGAGCGCGGGCTGCCGGTGATCGAGCAGCGCGCGGAGGCCGACGAGCCGACGCTGTTCGCCCGCAGCACGGCGCTCGACGCGCCGCAGTCGGCCGATCCGCGCCGCGTCGACATGCTGACCGTCTCGTTCAAGAAGCTCGGCCGCGGGCTGAAGGTGCTGGCGCAGACGTTCGTCGTGCGCGGCCAACCGGCGGCATCCGGTGCCGTGGCGTCCGCGGCCGCGCCCGCGGTCGTGCGCCCCGCGGCGAACGTGAGCGCCGGTCCGGCGGTCGCCGACGACACGCCGAACGACGGCACGCTCTGGCAGGCGACGCAGCCCTCGCTGCGCGTGGCCGAGGCGCGCGACGCGGTGCTGGCCCGCTGCGGCAGCCTGGGACCGTGAGCGCATAGCCGCGTGCTCCGTTCGACCGCCGACGCCCGCCCTCCGCATCCCGGGGGGCGGGCGTCTACATTCCGCGCCATGCAACCACCTCCGGAAGGCGGCCCCGACGCGACGGCGCTGGACGCGCCGCTGGACGTGCTGGCGATCGGCCCGCACCGCGACGACGTCGAGCTGACCTGCGGCGGGACGCTGGTGAAGGCGGCCGCACAGGGGCATCGCACCGGGATCCTCGACCTGACCCAGGGCGAGATGGGCACGCGCGGCTCGGCCGAGCTGCGCGCCGCGGAGGCCGAGGCGGCGGCGCGCGTGCTGGGGCTCGCGGTGCGCGAGAACCTGCGGCTGCCCGACGCCGGCATCTCCAACACGCAGGAGACGCGCGCCGCGCTCGTGCAGGTGCTGCGGCGCCTGCGGCCGACGATCGTCATCGGCCCGTCGCCGGTGGGGCGGCATCCCGACCACCGGCTGGCTGCGGAGCTGATCCGCGACGCGTGCTTCCTGGCCGGCATCGTGAAGTTCGCGCCGAGCCTGCCCGCGCACCGCCCGCGCAAGCTCCTGCACGCGATCGCCTATCGCGAGGACTTCGTGAAGCCGACCTTCGTGGTGGACGTCTCGGAGGAGTTCGAGCGCAAGCTGGAGGCGGTACGCTGCTACGGCTCGCAGTTCGACGGCGCGATCCAGGCCGGCGAGGTGATGCCGAACGGCGAGCCGCTGTACGACATCGTGCGCCACCACGCGGCGCACTACGGCTCGCTGATCCGCGCGCGCTACGGCGAGCCGTTCCTCACGCTCGAGACGATGCGCGTCGACGACGTGACCACGCTGCAGGTCTCCACGTTCTGACCGTCCGATGAGCACCGACACGCCCGTCACGTACGGCTCCTACCTCGAGCTCGATCAGCTGCTGGCGCTGCAGCATCCGCGCGGCAGCCAGCAGGGCGCGCCCGAGCACCCCGACGAGCTGCTGTTCATCGTCGTGCACCAGGCGAGCGAGCTGTGGTTCAAGGTGCTGCTGGCCGAGCTGGAGGCGCTGCGCGGCTGCCTGGCCGCGCGCGAGGCGGAGTCGGCGCTCTGGCGCGTGCAGCGGCTCAACGCGCTCACGCGCATCGTCTCGGCGCAGCTCTCGGCGCTCGACACGCTGCCGCCGCAGCGCTTCCTGCAGTTCCGCGGCTACCTGGGCAGCTCCAGCGGCTCGCAGAGCGTGCAGTTCCGCGCCATCGAGGCCGCGAGCGGGCTGCGCGATCCGCACTTCGTGCAGGTGCTGCGCGAGCATGGCGAGATCCCGGCGCTGGTGCAGGCGGAGCTGGGCAAGCCCGCGCTGCAGGACCTCTTCCTCGCGCTGCTCGAGCACGCGGGCGTCGCGCCGGACGAGCTGTACACCGGCCCCGGTCCGTCGACGCTCTTCCTGCTGGCGGAGGGGCTGCTGGAGTACGAGCAGCAGTTCGCGCGCTGGCGCTTCGCGCACGTGCAGCTGGTCGAGCGGATCATCGGCCCCGGCACGATGGGCACCGGTGGGACGCTCGGCGCCAAGTACCTCGCGCGGACCGTGACGCAGCGCTTCTTCCCGGTGCTGTGGGAGGTGCGCAGCCGCCTGTACGGCGCGGCGACGGGCCGCGCCTGAGCGCGACGTGCGGCGGCTGATCGACGCGAGCGTGCTGCTCGGCGCCACGACGCCGGTGTGGCCGGGCGACACCCCGTTCAGCTGCGGGTGGGCGTGCCGCATCGCGAGCGGCGCGAGCATCAACCTGTCGGCGATCACGCTCAGCCCGCACGTGGGCACGCACGCGGACGCGCCGCTGCACGTGCGCGACGGCTGGGCGGCGACGGACGCGCTGCCGCTCGAGGTTTTCATCGGATCGGCGATCGTCGTCGACGTCGGCGACGTATCGGCGGGTGCGGAGCCCGACGGGCCGGGCGCGCTCTCGCTCGCGACGCTGGAGGCGAGCGCGCGCGCGAGCGGCATCGTGCTGGCCGACGCGCTGCGCGACGCGCCGCGGCTGCTGCTGCGCACGGGTCGGACGATCGCGGGCGGCGACTTCCCCGCCGGCTGGCCGTGGGTGGAGCCCGACGCCGTGCGCGCGCTCGCCGCGCTGGGCCTGCGGCTCCTGGGCGTGGACGCGCCGTCGATCGACGCGCGCGAGAGCAAGACGCTGGCGACGCATCACGCGCTGTTCGACGCGGGCGCGTTCAACCTGGAGAACCTCGACCTGCGCGAGGTGCCCGCCGGCCGCTACGAGCTGATCGCGCCGCCGCTGCGCGTCGAGGGGCTGGACGGCGCGCCGGCGCGCGCGGTGCTCGTCGCCGACGGCTAGCGGCCGCGCAGCGCGGCGATCCGCGCGCCAAGTCCCTGCGGCTCCAGCAGGCCGTCGGCGATGGCGGCGATCTCCTCGGCCTCGCGCCACGCGCGCTCCAGCGACGCCAGCTCGCCGTCGAGCAGCGCTCTCCGCTCCCGCTCCTCGTGCGCGACCATCTCGACGGCCAGCCGGTCGACCGGCCGCAGCGCGTAGAGCCCCGTCTGCGGGATCTCGTCCTTCCCCCACCAGTGCGACTCCGTCTCGCGCGCGGGCAGACGCGTGAGCGCGCCAATGCCGCGCAGCCGCGCGAGGTAGCCCTCGGGCCCTCCGGCCTCCTCGATGCGCGCGACCGCGCCGCGCACCGTGTCCGGCGACCCGCCGAAGCGGTTCACCGCCGGGATGAGCTGGGCGAGCGCGCGCTGCGCCTCGTCCCCCTCGAAGTACCAGCGCGCACGGTTCGCGCGCACCTCGAGCCCCAGGGCGCCGTCGGCCGCGTCGACGATGCGCGTCTCCGCCAGCATCCGCCGCGTCACCACGACCGGGTGATCGGGCAGGTACGGGACGCGCGCCACGACGGCGTCCGGGTTGCCGCGCACCAGGCGCTGGGCCGTCTGCGCTCCCAGCCAGACGAAGGCGCCGATACCGACGCCGGCCGCCACCCCGCCGGCGATCAGCGCGCCGACGCCGAGCATGCCGAAGCCGGCCGCCGCCGCCATCCGCGTGCGGCGGCGCCCGAACTGGTCGCCGTAGCGCCAGGCCGCGAACTCCGGACGCAGCGGCCGCCCGATCCGGACCAGCTCCAGCCCGTCGCCGACGCGGGCCAGGCCCACCTGGTCGGTCGCCGCCCGCAGCCGCGTGCCCCGATAGAGCCGCTCGGCTGCGTCGATGGCCTCCCAGCGCTCCTCGACCGGGGTGAGGTTCCAGCGCTCGCACCGTCGGCAGACGACCCACAGGCGGCCCTTCTCGGCGTCGTACGCCAGGCGGCGGCCGACGGGGAACGCCTCCAGCACCTCGTTGCGGCCGAGGGAGGCGTGGCAGAAGAGGCACGTGGCGTACACGCGCAGACGATGGACTCCCGTCGCGGCAGCGCGGAAGGGGGCGCCGTCCGAAGTGCCCCGAGCGATTCCGCAGGCGCCGGGGGGGCGTATCTTTCGGCATGCCCGAGCCCATCTACCTGGATCACGCCGCCACCACGCCGGTGCGCGACGAAGTGCGCGCCGCGATGGAGCCGTTCCTCGGCCCCCGGTTCGGCAACCCGTCGAGCGCGCACCGCTGGGGGCGCGAGGCCCGGACGGCGCTCGACGAGGCGCGCGAGCGCGTGGCGCGGTGCCTCGGCGCGCACACCGATGAGGTGTGCTTCACCTCGGGCGGCACCGAGGGCGACAACCTCGCGATCTTCGGCACGTGGCGCGCGCGGCGCGCGAGCGGCCGGCGCGCGATCGTCACGTCGCCCATCGAGCACAAGGCGATCCTGGCGGCGGTGCACCACGCGGCCGAGGACGGCGCGGACGAGCGCATCGTCCCGGTCGATGGCAACGGACAGATCGATCGCGATGCCTACGCGGCCGCCCTGCGCGACGACGTCGCCGTGTGCTCCGTGATGTGGGTCAACAACGAGGTCGGCGTCGTGCAGCCGATCGCGGAGCTCGGGGCGCGCGCGAAGGGCGCCGGCGCGACGTTCCACACGGACGCGGTGCAGGCGTTCGGCAAGCTGCCGATCGACGTCGCGACGCTGCCGGTGGACCTGCTCACGATCTCGGGCCACAAGATCGGCGCGCCCAAGGGGATCGGCGCGATCTTCATCCGCCGCGGCACGCCGCTGGAGCCGATGCTCTACGGCGGCGCGCAGGACCGCGGCCGCCGCCCCGGCACCGAGAACGTCGCGTTCGCCGTCGGGCTCGCGGTCGCGTGCGAGCTGACGCTGGGCGAGCACGGCGCCGAGTGTACGCGGCTGCGCGAGCTGCGCGACGCGTTCGAGGCGCGCCTGCTGGCCGCGGTGCCCGACGCGGTGATCCACGGCCGCGGCGGCGAGCGTGCGCCGCACGTGTGCAACGTCTCGATCCCCGGCATCGACTCCGAGTCGCTGCTGATGGCGCTGGATCTCCAGGGGATCGCGGCGTCGGGCGGGTCCGCGTGCCAGACCGGCAACGCCGCGCCGTCGCACGTGCTGACGGCGATGGGCGTGCCGCCCGACCTCGCGTCGGGCGCGATCCGCCTCAGCTTCGGCTGCCTCTCGACGCCCGAGCAGATCGAGCGCGTCGCAACGGTCTTCCCGCGCCTGGTCGAGCGCGCGCGCGCCGCGGCCAGCGCGACGTCGGAGTGGTGAGCACGCAGGTGACTTCGCCCGCGGGCACGCCCGAGCGCGTGCTGGTGGCGATGAGCGGCGGCGTGGACTCCTCGGTCGCCGCCGCGCTGCTGGTCGAGCAGGGCTACGACGTCGTCGGCGCGACGATGAAGCTGTTCTGCTACGGCGAGGAGGTCCCCGACCGCCCGTGCTGCTCGCTCGACTCGATCGACGACGCGCGGCGTGTGTGCCAGCAGCTCGGCGTGCCGCACTACGTGCTGAACCTCGAGGACCGGTTCGGCGCCGACGTCGTCGACGACTTCGTGCAGGAGTACGCGCGCGGGCGCACGCCGATCCCGTGCGTGCGCTGCAACACGTTCACGAAGTTCCGCGACCTGCTGCGCAAGGCGGACGCGATCGACGCGCGGTGGATCGCGACGGGCCACTACGCGCGCGTGCAGGACGGCCGGCTGCTGCGCGGCCAGGACCTGTCGAAGGACCAGACGTACTTCCTGTGGGGCGTCGACCGCGCGGTCGTGTCGCGCATGCTGCTGCCCGTCGGCGACGGCACGAAGGCCGAGACGCGCGCGATGGCGCGGCGCCTGGGCCTCGCGGTCGTCTCCGAGAAGGTCGAGAGCCAGGACATCTGCTTCGTTCCCGACGGCGACCACACGAAGATCATCCGCCAGCGCCTCGGCGCCGACGCGCCATCGCTGTCGCGCGGTCCGATCGTCACGGCGAACGGCCGCGTGGTCGGCGAGCACGACGGACATGCGCGCTTCACCATCGGCCAGCGGCGCGGGCTGCCGGGCGGCTTCGCGGAGCCCATGTACGTCGTCGCGATCCGCCCCGCCGAGCGCGCGGTCGTCATCGGCCCGCGCGAGCAGCTGCTGGGCCGCGGGCTCGTCGCGCGCGGCGTGAACTGGCTGGTCGACGCACCCGCCGTCGGCACGATGCTCGACGTGCAGGTGCGGCACCGCGCGCGCGCCGTCGCCGCGGAGCTGGTGCGCGCGGCGGGCGACCTCGTCGAGGTCGCGCTGCAGGAGCCGGTGGCCGCGATCACGCCCGGCCAGTCCGCGGTGTTCTACGACGGCGCGCAGCTCCTCGGCGGCGGCTTCATCGACGCCGCGGTGGGACAGCGGCTCGCACTGCCCGTGCTCGCGGCCTAGTTGCCGTAGAAGCGCGCCGCGAACGCGTCGATCGTGCCGCGCGGCACCGGTGCGCCGTCGGGACCGTTCGCGAAGAACACCAGCCCGTCGATCCGATCGCGGTACTGCACCGCGATGTCCTCCAGACGCCGCGACTCGTCCGGGAAGTCGCGCATCGAGGCGTAGGTGTACCACGGGTCCACGTAGTCCAGCGTCGCGAGGATGCGCGGCCCGGGCACGAGCGTCAGCTTGCTCTTCAGGTTGTCGAGGTAGCGCGGCGTGTCGGTGATGACGCAGAAGCCCGACGCCATCAGGTAGTCGAACGCCTGGTATCCGGTCGCGGGGAAGCTGAACGTGGTGCGCTCGACGTCGACGTTGTTGTAGGAGTCGAACCACATGATCTCGCGCGCTCCGAACGCGCGGCGCGAGTAGTCGAGGAACGACTGGATCGCCGCCGCCTCGGCCGCGCTGTAGCCCGGGCCACGCCCCGGCTCCCACTTGCCGCGCGTGCCGAACTGGTTGCCGTACAGGATGCCGTCGAAGCCGAGGTCGCGCAGGTACGCGGCCGCCTGGTCGACGATGAACTCCCCGCACAGCTTCCCCGCCGGCGCGCCGTCGGGCGCGCTCGCGTACGTCAGCGAGTCGGGGCGCAGCCGCCCGCGGATGTCGAAGCTGTCGAAGCGCAGGTCCATGCACTCCGGATGGCGCGTGTACTTCCAGTACTCCCAGGCCATCTCCGGCCCGGGATCGATCTGGTCGAACACCTTCACCGTGAGGCCCTGCGCCGCGCCCTCCTCGCGGAACGCACGCACGATCCCCGCGATCTGCCGGAAGCGCAGCTTGCGGTCGAACGCGGGGACGTCCTTCCCGTTCGTGTAGCGCGCCCACATCACCGAGTCGTCGGCGAAGCGCGGCCCGCGGTACATCAGCATGTGCTCGCTGTTGCCGACGGCGAAGATCACCACGACCTCGGACGCGCGCGCCGTCAGCGCCTCGTAGTGCCGCAGGAACGCGGCGACGCCCGGCCGCGGGTTCTCGAAGTCCGCCAGCATCTTGGGCGTCGCGAAGAGCACGATGCTCGTGGGCCGTGGCGCCACCACCACCGGCACGCGGACGATCGTGTGCCGCCAGCCGTCCACGGCCCACGCGACGACCGATCCGGATCCGCGGCTGGAGCACCGCACCTCCGCGGTGCCGCCACTGCCGTTCGCGACCGTCGTGTGACCGTCGGCCGCGGCGAACGCCACCTTCGGCGTCGCGTGGCCCGGCGTCGCATCGCCGCCGGTGACGGTCGCGCGGATGGTGACCGAGCGCCCCGCCGCGCACGTGATCGTGGCGGGCGTGACCGAAACCGCGAGTGGCGCGGCGGGTGCGGACGCGGGATCGGTGCACGCCGCGAGCGCCGACATGGCGGCGCAGGCGAGCGTGCGAAGCGAGCGGAGGACGTTCGGTCGTGCGGTGTCTAACGAGTGCGCGTGCATGTTCCCGAGAAGGAGTGAGCCCTCCTCAGGACGAGCACACCGCCCGGGAGTTCACGGCGCGTTCGGCGCGTTCGGCGCCGCGGCGCTCAGTGCCGGAGGTTCGCCGCCTCCGCGAACTTCTCCATCAGCGCGCGCTGCTCGTCGCTCAGCGACTCGGGCACGGTGATCGTCGTCTCGACGATCATGTCGCCGCGATGCTCGCCCTTCGGGATGCCCTGCCCCCGGATGCGGAAGCGGCGGCCGCTCGCGGTGCCGGCCGGGATGCGCACGGTCGCCTTCTTCCCGTCGAGCGTCTTCACGCTGATCTTCGAGCCGAGCGTGGCCTGCGCGACGTTGAGCGGCACGGTGGCGATGACGTCGAGCCCCTCGCGCTTGAAGAAGCGGTCGGGCGTGACGGCGAAGTTGATCACGAGGTCGCCCGGCGGCCCGCCGTGCGGGCCCTTCCCGCCCTGCCCCTTCAGGCGCAGGCGCGTGCCCGTGTCCGCGCCCTCGGGCACGGTGACGAGCACCTTCTTGCGCGTGCGCACCTGGCCCGCGCCCTTGCACGTCGGGCACGGCTCCGAGGGGATCTGCCCGCGGCCGAGGCACATCGGGCACGGCCGGTTGACGGCGAAGCCGCCCTGGCCGAACGAGATCGTCCCGCGGCCGCTGCACTCGGGGCACTGCTTCATCGACGCGCCGGGCGCGCCGCCGCTGCCGCGGCAGGTGCCGCACTCCTCGGTGACCTCGAGCTCCACGGGCACCTTGCCGCCCAGCGCCGCGGTGCGGAACGGGATCTCGATGGTGACCTCGAGCGACTGCCCCGCCTCCGGCGCGCCACGCGCGCCCGGGCGCGCGCCGCCGCCGAACAGCGTGCTGAAGATGTCGCCGAAGCCGCCGATGCCGCCGACGTCGATGTTCGAGAAGTCGAAGCCCGCGCCGCCCGCGCCCGGCGCGCCGGCGGGGCCGCTCGCACCGGGGCGCTGCGCACCGGGGCGCGCGCCGCCGCCGAAGTTCGTGAACGCGCCGAGCCGGCGCATGTCGTCGTACTGCTTCCGCTTCTCCGCGTCGCCCACGACGCCGTACGCCTCGGAGATCTCCTTGAAGCGATCGGACGCCTTCGGATCGTCCTTGTTGGCGTCCGGGTGGTACTGCTTCGCCAGACGCCGGTACTGCTTCTTGATCTCGTCCTGCGTGGCCGTGGGCGTCACCCCGAGCACGGCGTAGTAGTCCTTGCCCTGCGGCATGCGTGGCGGCGGGAGGGAGAGGAGAGGCGGGAGGTGCGGTCGGACGCGGGTGCGGCTGACGGCGCGCGGTCAGCCGTTGTACTGACGCACGACGACGCGCGCGGGTCGCAGCAGCTGGCCGGCGAACACGTACCCCGGCTGGTAGACGCGCGCGACCAGGTGGTCGGCATCGCGGCTCTGCGCGGGCTCGGTGCCGAGCGCCTCGTGCAGCGCGGGATCGAACGGCTGGTCCACCGGATCGACGATCTGCAGCCCGGCGTTGCCGAGCGTCTTGAGCAGCTTCCGCTCGACCATCGCCACGCCCTCGACGATCGTCGTCGCGTCCGTGGTCGCGGGATCGACGTGCGCGAAGCGCGCGAGGTCGTCGAGCGCGTCGACGAGGTGCTTCACGAGGTCGGCCTGCGCCTTCCCGCCCGCCTCGGCGCGCTCGCGCTGCGAGCGCCGGCGATGGTTGTCGTACTCCGCGGCCAGGCGCAGGTACCGATCGCGCTGCTCCTCCAGCTGGCGCGCGAGGTCGTCGGTGCCGACGGCGGCCTCCGCGTCGGCGCGGGTGCCGGCCTCCGCGTCGGTCGTCGTCGCGGCAGGCTGGTCGTCAGGCGTGATCTGGTCGGGAGCGGTCATGATCGAAGGTGCGGCGAGAGCGTGAGGACGGCATGCGTGGCGGCGGAGCCACGGAAGGCCGGACGCTCCGGAGGGGTGCAACGGACATGCCCCCTACGGCTGCCGATCCGGCAGGATTCGGGCGATCGCGGAAGATCGCGAAGGGTGCGGAGCGGGGGCTAGTCGGCCGCGGGACGTGCGAGCGTCCGACGCACCAGCTCCAGCGCGAACTGGCTCGCGCGGAAGCGGATCTCGGCGCGGTCGCCGATGAACACGCTGCGGTGCGTGCGGACCTCGCCGTCGACGTCGACGGCCGTCCACACCGTGCCCACGGGCTTCTCCTCCGTGCCGCCGCCGGGCCCCGCGACGCCGGTGATCGCGACGCCGATGCGCGCGCCCAGCCGCTCGCGCGCCCCGCGCGCCATCCGCGCCGCCACCGGCTCGCTCACCGCGCCGTGCTCCCGCAGCATCTCGGCCGGCACGCCGAGCGCGTCCACCTTCACCGCGTTCGCGTACGAGATGACGCCGCCGAGGAAGACGTCGCTCGACCCCGGCACGCTCGTGAGCCGCGCGCCCAGCAGGCCGCCCGTGCAGCTCTCGGCCACGGCGAGCGTGAGGCCGTCCGCGCGACAGCGCTCGAGGATCACCTGCGCCATGTCGGTCGCGTCCTCGCCGTACGCCCACTGCGCGACGTGCGCGCGCAGCGCGTCGATGCCGCGCGCCAGCGCCGCGTCGGCGTCGGCGGCGGTGCGGTCGCGCGCGGTGAGCCGCAGGTCGACGCCCTCGTGCCCGGGCAGGTACGCGAGGGAGAGGCCGTCCATGCCGCGCGCGAGGTCGCCGAGTCGGTCCGCGATCGCGCTCTCGGCGATGGCCGTCGTGCGCAGCGTGCGCGAGCGCACCACGGTCGGCTCGCCCGTCGCGCCGCGCGCCGCCTGCTCGCGCGCCGCGCGCTCGCGCAGGATCGGTCCCAGCTCGTCGGCGAGCATGCCGCGCATCTCGCGCGGGACGCCGGGCAGCATCGCGACCCAGCGTCCGCGTTCGTCCTCGAGCCACACGCCGGGCGCGGAGCCGTGGCGGTTCACGAGCTTGCGCGCGCCCTCGGGCATCAGCGCCTGCTGGCGGTTGGAGTGCGGCAGCTCGCCGCCGAAGCGCGTGCGCCAGCGCTCCTCCAGCCACGCGAGATGCTCGGCGTCCATCACCATCGCGCGGCCGAACAGCGCGGCGATCGACGGCTTGGTGAGGTCGTCGGCGGTGGGACCGAGCCCGCCGGTGGTGATCACCGCGCCCGTGCGGTCGAGCGCCTCGCGCACCGCGGCCGCGATGTCCTCCGCGCCGTCGCCCACGGAGCTGCGCCGCACGATCTCGATGCCGACCGATGCGAGCTCGCGCGCGAGGTGCGCGCCGTTCGTGTCGATGGTGAAGCCGAGCAGCAGCTCGTCGCCGATCGTGAGGATCTCGATGCGCATGGCGGTAAGCTAACCGCGCCGCCGCGCGCCGAGTGCCCGCGAGGCGCGTGCCCGGCCGCCGCTCAGCGCCGCGCGGGCGCGGGCGCGCGCAGGATCCCGCCGTAGCGGTGCAGGTAGAGCGCGAGCGAGTAGAGCGTCAGCCCCACCGCGCCGACCATCGCCAGCGCGCCGGCGATGCCGTTGAAGTACGCCCACGCGCGCCAGCCCGCGGTGCCCTCCCAGCCCGACCGCTGGGCGAGCGTCTGCGCGAAGAACCAGAAGTACGCGGCGCCCACCCACGTCGACTGGAAGCCCGTCTTCCACTTCGCGGGCCCGATGGCGCCGATGACAAGCCCGCGCCGCGCGGCGATCTGGCGGAACACGGTCATGAAGACCTCGCGCCCCACGACCACCGCGACGACCCACCAGGGCAGCCCGACGAAGCCCACCGGCGTCATGAAGGCGAACCCGGGGCGCGCGCTGGGGAGGCTGCTCAGCGGGCGCAGGAGCGGCCCGCCCATCAGCACGACCATGGGGACGAAGGTCGCGACCAGGAGCAGCTTGTCCGCGAGCGGATCGAGCAGCCGGCCGAGATCGGTCACCAGGTTGCGCGTGCGCGCGAGGTGGCCGTCCCAGTAGTCCGTCACCGCCGCGACGATGAACAGCACGAACGCCGCGATCCGCGCCGTCGCCGTCGGCACGAAGGGCAGGACGGCGATGAAGGGCGCGGCCGCGATGCGTGCGACGGTGATCGCGTTCGGCAGGTTCACGGGCGGGGATGAGCGTGGCGTCGGCCGGGAAGATAACCGGCGTGCCGGGGGCGACGGGACCGGTCCGCCCGCGGCCTGGCGGACCGGCCCGTGCCGTCCGTCATCCGAGCGCCCGCACCACGAGCTTCGAGACCGCCTTCAGCGTGTCGAACACGCCCGCGCCCGTCGTCGCGACCGCCTCGAAGCTCGGCACGCGCTCCCACCACTCGCCGGTCGGCAGCTTCTCGACCAGGGGCACGCCCGGGCGGAACGGGTTCTCCGACGGCTTCTGCTTCGCCGGCTCGGTGACCTCCCAGCCCGGGTTCAGCATCGCCTCCAGCTCGGGGAGCGGCGCGGCGTTCGGGAGGTCGCGCTTGTTGTACTGCAGCACGAACGGCATCCGGGTCAGGTCGTACCCGTGCTCCGCCATGTTGTCGTACAGGTTCTGCATCGACTCCATGTTCGCCTCGGCGCGATCGACCTGCGAGTCGGCCACGAACACGACGCCGTCCACGCCCTTCAGGATCAGCTTGCGCGAGGCGTTGTAGTAGACCTGCCCCGGCACCGTGTAGAGGTGGAACCGCGTGCGGAAGCCGCGGATCTCGCCCAGGTCCACCGGGAGGAAGTCGAAGAAGAGCGTGCGCTCGGTCTCGGTCGCGAGCGAGATGAGCTTCCCGCGCGTGTTGGGGCTCACCTTCTCGTACACGAACTCCAGGTTCGACGTCTTGCCGCCGAGGCCCGGGCCGTAGTAGACGATCTTGCAGTTGATCTCGCGCGACGCGTAGTTGATCATCGACATCGGCCGGCCCTCAGGAGAAGAGTCGGTCGATCTCGTCCTCGGCCCCGGCCAGCAGGTCGAGGGGCGCCGGCTCGGCGCCGAGCGCGCCGGTCATGCCGCGCGCGCCCGAGCCGCCGGCGGCACCGGCGGGCGTCGCGCCGCGCGCGAACACGGTCTCGAACAGGCGCGCCAGCTCGTCGACGACGCCCTTGAGCTTCAGGCGCACCAGGCCGAGCGTCGTGCGGTCGTCGAACAGGACGACGAGGATGATCCGCCGCGCGACGTCGGCGAGGAACATCGACTCCTTCTCGCCCTGGTGGAACAGGGTCGTGAAGTCCTTCTCGCCGATCAGCTTCGCGAGCTGGTCGTTGGCGCTGAAGTCGGCCGCGGTGAGCGAGGCGAACGCGGTCGCGTCGAACGCGGGCGGCTCGCCGACGGTCGCCACGAGCTGCCCGGCCCGGTCCACGAGCAGGGCGCAGCGCGCGTTCGAGTCGTACAGGAACCGCTGCAGCGATCCGCTGATCGCCTGGAAGTCGTCGTCCGTGAACGACCAGCTGACCGCACCAGGGGGCATGCCGAGAAGCGAAGGAGGTCCGGGCCGCCCGCGCCGGCGGGCGACGAGGACGGCCCGCTAGCGCGCGAGCGACGCCTCCACCGCAGCGAGGGCCTGCCGGCCCCGCCGCCGCAGCAGAGGGAGCGGCTCCCACCGGACGTAGTCGCGGAGGAGCCTCGCCGTATCTACGCTCGGACGGGTCGCGAGGTAACTCACCGCCGCGAATCGGCGCACCGGCTGGCGGCTGAACAGCCCCTGGCGGCTCCGATCGAGCATCCCCGCCCAGACGGCAGTCCCGAGCACCAGCCCACCGGCGAATCCGGCAGCCAGCAGCGCCAGCGCCCCGGCGCCGGCGTCCTCCTCGCGGCGGCGGCGCATCCGGCGGTCGTGGTCGCGGCGCTCGTTGCGGCGGCGCTCGAACACGCCCGGCCCATCGTCGATGAGGAGCCGCGCGCGACGCCGCCTCACATCTCCCTCCGCGCGGCGATGGCTTGGGCGATGGTCACGCCGTCGGCGTACTCCAGGTCCCCGCCCACCGGCAGGCCGCGCGCGATGCGGGTGACGGCCACGCCGCTCACCTGCCCCGCCAGCTGGCGCTGCACGTACAGCGCGGTCGCCTCGCCCTCGAGGCTCGGATTGGTGGCCACGATCACCTCGCGAATCTCCCCGTCCCGCACCCGCGTCACGAGGCGGTCGATGGTCAGGTCCTCGGGCATCACGCCGTCCAGCGGCGACAGGCGCCCACCGAGCACGTGATAGAGCCCGCGGTACTCGCCCGTGCGCTCGATGGCGCCGATGTCGGACGCCTCCTCGACGGCGCAGATCACGCTGCGGTCGCGCCGCTGGTCGCGGCACACGGCGCAGCGCTCCTCCTCGGTGAGGTTGAAGCACTCGGCGCACGGGCGCACGCGCTCGGCCAGCGTCGTGAGCGCGTCGGCCAGACGGCGGCTCTGCTCGGGGCGCTGCTTCAGCAGGTAGTACGTCAGCCGCAGCGCGGTCTTGCGGCCGATGCCGGGCAGCTTGGACAGCTCGGCGGCCAGTTCGTCGATCGCGGACACGGCGACGTCGGGACTCGGCGCGTCCGGCTCAGAACGGGAGCTGGAACGGCAGGTTCATCCCGCCGGCCGCCTTCCCCATCTCCGCCTCCTCGAGCGCCTTCGCCTTCGCCTGCGCGTCGCGCACCGCGACGGTGACGAGGTCCTCGAGCATCGCGACGTCGTCGGCGCTGACGACGCTCGGGTCGATCTTCACCGAGCGCACCGCGCCCTTGCCGTCCGCCTCGACGGTGACCATGCCGCCGCCGGCGGTGCCGGTCACGGTCCGCTGCGCGAGCTCGTCCTGGATCTGCTGCAGCCGCCCCTGCATCTCCTGGGCTTGCTGCATGAGCTTCATGATATCCATGACCGAAAACCTAATGCGAGAGACGTGACCGCGGAGAACGGAACGGCGGAAGTCGGTGAGGCGTGATACGAAAGGGCGGACGCTGGCAGCTCGAACCTTCAGGCGCGATTCCGCTCCACCGTATCGCGCCGTTCCGTTCTCCGCCTTCTCGTTCTGCGCCGTATCGTCCTCCGCCTATTCGAGCAGATCGAGGTCGAGTGCGTCGATCGCTGCGCCGAGGACGGGATCGCGCCGGCTCAGCGCGGTCATGCGCTCGGCCCGCACCGTCTCGGTCGTGAGCCGCTCGGCGGGCGCGCCGCTGGCTTCGGGCGCCCGCACGATCACGCGCGTCGCGCCGGGATGCGCGCGCTGCACCGCGACCAGCACGTCGTCGCGCGCGCTCTCGAGCGCCTGCACGTAGGCGGGGTTCGCCTCCTGCAGCTCGATCGTCACCGCGCCTGAGGCCGCGACCGCGATGGGCAGGGCGTCCGCGAGCGCGGAGCCGATGAGCGGCCGCGCCGCGCGCGCGAAGTCGACCACCTGGTCCCACCGCTCGGCGAGCACCGCGACGTCCATCGTCGGGCCGCGCGGCGCGTCGGCGACGGCGCTCGGCGCGGCACTGGGCGCGGGTGCCGCGACGGGCGCCGGTCGCGTCGGGACGGGACGATCGACGGGACGCTCGACAGGACGATCGGCGACGGCGACCGCGGGTGCGGCGCGCTGCACGACCTGCGACTGCTCGGCCACCGCGGCGTCGAACGCGGCGCGCAGGCTCGCGCCCGGCGGCGCCGGCCGGCGCGCCTCGTCGGCCGGCGCGGGCGCGGGACGCGCGGGTGGACGCGGCGGCATTGCGGGCGCGCCGCCACCACCGCCACCATCGCCACCACCGCCACCACCGCCACCGCCGCCGCTCCCCAGCTCGCGCAGCAGCGACTCCAGCTCCACGCTGCGATCGAGCAGGGCGAAGCGCACGAGCAGCGTCTCCAGCAGCAGCTGCTGCTGTCCGCTCTTGCGGAATCGTGGCTCCGTCTCGACCAGCACGTGGAGCATGCGCAGCAGGTCCGCGGGCGTGAGCGCGCCCACGCGCGCGGCGAGCGCCTCGCGCGCGCGCTCGCTCAGCTCGGGCACGGCGCCGCCCAGCGACAGCGCGAGCAGCGCGCGCAGCATGTCGCCCAGCCCCGTGAGGAAGAGCGAGAAGTCGATGCCCGCCTCCGCGAGCCGCGCGACCGCGCCGAACACGTCGCCCGCGCGGCGCTCCGCGACGAGGTCGAGCACCGCGAGGTACTCGTCCTCCGGCACGAGGCCGAGCGCCTCCTGCACGCGCGCCGCGGTCACGTGCGCGTCCTCCCCGAGTGAGAGCACCTGGTCGGTGAGCGACAGCGCGTCGCGCAGGCCGCCGTCGGCGGCGCGCGCGACCATGCCCAGCGCATCGGGCTCGTACGCGACGCCCTCCGCGTCGAGCACCGCGGCCAGCCGCTCGCGGATCTCGGCCGGGCCGATGCGCTTCAGGTCGAAGCGCTGCAGGCGGCTCAGGATCGGCGCCGCGAGCTGCGCGATCTTCTGCGGCTCGGTGGTCGCGAACACGAACACGACGCGCGGCGGCGGCTCCTCGAGGATCTTGAGGAGCGCGTTCCACGCCTCGCGCGTGAGCATGTGCGCCTCGTCGACGATGTAGACCTTGTAGCGGTCGTCGCCGGTGGGCGCGTACATCGCGCGCTCGCGCAGCTCGCGCGCGTCGTCCACGCTGCGGTTGCTCGCCGCGTCCAGCTCCACGACGTCGAGCGAAGAGCTGCCGCTCCAGATGCGCAGGCAGCTGGCGCAGGTGCCGCACGGCTCGCCGTCCGCCTTCGCGCCGCGCACCTCGCAGTTGAGCGCCATCGCCAGCACGCGCGCGAGCGTCGTCTTGCCCGTGCCTCGCGGCCCGCACAGCAGGTAGCCGTGCGCCACGCGCCCGCGGGCGATCGCCCCCTTGAGCGTGTTGGACACGTGCGACTGCACGGCCACCGAGGCGAAGTTCTTGGGGCGGTACTTGCGCGCGAGGGCGAGGGACATCGGCGGGAGACGCGGTGCGCGGCGCTGAGCGCGGCCCGGTGCTGCCGCGACGCGCGGCGGCCGGGGTCGGTCGGCGCCGACGCCGGAATCTCGCGGCCGCCCCGGCGCGTCGCCAGCGGCTTGCGCGGCGCGCGTCCGCGACACCTGTGCAGCGCGACGCTGGCGGCGGCCCGCCCCGTGCACCACCGTTGGGCATGTCCCGCGCTTTCGTGAACGAGGACGCCGGCGGCGCCACGCCGCGCCGCGGCTACGGGCTGCCCGCCCGCGACGACCCGCGCTTCGACGAGGCGGCGGCGGCCGCGCTGCTGGAGGCCGCGCGCGCCGGCGAGACCGCGAGCGCCGAGGAGGCCACCGGCTACTACTGGGGCGAGCCGCGCCTGCACGCGCCGGTGCGCGCACTGCTGCTGCGCGCGCGCGCCGCCGGCGACGACCGGCTCGCGCAGCTGGCCGAGCGGTTCCTCCGCTGACGCTCCCGCCCGACTCCGAGCGCCTCGCACAGCTCGAGCGCACCGTCGCCGAGCTGCAGCGCGAGGTCGCGGCGCTGCGTGCATCGCAGGCGCCGCCCGCCGCGCCGTCCGTCGTGCGTCGCGCGCCCTCGACATCGGCGCGGCGCGCCTGGTCGCTGCGGCGCGGCCTGGGCACGCTCTCGATGCGGCTCGGACTCGGCCCGGTGCCGGCGGACGGCGCGGAGCTGGAGGCCCTCGTCGGCCGCTACGGCACCGTGGCGCTCGCGGTGCTGCTCATCCTCATGGGCCTCGGCGCGTTCCTGACGTGGGCGATCGCTGCCGTCACGCTCACGCCCACGACGCGCGTCGCGCTCGGCGCGGTGGGCGCCGCGGCACTGGCCGCCGGCGGCTGGCGGCTGCGAGTGCGCGACGAGGGCGGCGGCACGGGCACGCGCCGGTTCGGCGACGTGCTGCTCGCGCTCGCGCTGGCGGCGGTGCACGTGGACGCGTGGGGCGCGGGTCCAGCGCTCGGCCTGGTGTCGGCCGGCGTCGCGCTGGCGATCGCGGCGGCCGCGTCGGGCGCGGTCGCGTTCCTGGCGTGGCGGGAGCGCGACCAGGCGCTGTTCGTCGTCGGCGTGGGCGGCGCGGTAGTCGCGCCGTTCGTCACGGGCGCCGACACGGGTCACGCGATGGTGCTCGCGCCGTACGGCTGGTTGGTGCTGAGCGCGGGGGTGCTCGCGCTGCCGCACGGCAACGACACCGATGCGCACGCGCGGCCGGTGCGCTGGCGGCTCGCCGCGCGCGTGCTGGGGATCGGCGGGGCGCTGCTCGCGAGCGCGCTGCTGCGCGACGCGACGGCGGTCGCGGCGATCGGCAACCCCGCGGGCATCTGGCTCCCCGCGTGGCAGCTGCGACGCGAGCTGCCGGTGCTGTTCGCGCTCGCCTGCGCCGTGGTGCCCCTGGCGCTGCCCGGCCGCGCGCGGCGAGCGGGCGTCGCGCTCATGCACCTCACGACCGCACTCGGCGCGATCACGACGCTGGCGCTGGCGACGCGGCTCGGCGCGCCGATGCTCGCCGCGTACGCGTTCGCCGCCACGCTGGGCGCGCTCGTCGCGGTGCGGTGCCTGGTCCCCGTGGATCGCCCGCCGAGTCGCGGCGCGCGGCGCGACGCGGTGCTCGGCGGCCTCGCGCTGCCGCTCGCGCTGCTCGTGGCCGCGCTGCTCGCGCTGCCCGACGCCACCTCGCCCGCGGGAGGACTCGTCGCGCTGGCGTGGGCCGCCGGGTCCGCGCTGGCCGCGGGGCTGGCCGCTCGCCGTCCACACGCGTCGGCGTCGCCGCTGCTCGGGGCGCACGTCGCGGCGGCGGGACTGGCGGGCGCGATCGCGCCGCTGCTGGGATTCGAGGGTCGGGTGGTGCTGAAGACGGTGGCGCTGTCGGCGTACGCGGCCGCGTGCGCGCTGCTGCTCGGGCCCGTGCGGCAGCGGCTCGCGGCGCTGCCGAGCCTCGCCGCGGCGGGGCTCGCGGCGGCCAGCGCGGCCATGCTCCTGAGCGAGCGTCCCGCCTTCGCGTACGCGCCGTTCCTCACGTCGGCGTCGCTCGCCGCGGCGGCGGTGGTGGTGGCGCTGACGGTGCTCGCCTGGCGCGTGCGGCGCGACGGCGCGGCGGTCTTCACGCGTGGCGAGCGGACGGCGCTCGCGGCGCTCCCCGCGCTGGCGGCGCTGGCGTGGGGGCGCGAGGAGCTCGCGCGCGCCGGCTCGCCCGAGCTCTCCACCTTCCTGCTGGTGGGCTACTTCGCCGCGGCGGGCGTCGCGGCGCTCGCCGTCGGTCGCGCGCGGCGCGTCGCGGGCGCGCGGCAGGTCGGGCTCGCGCTCGCGATCTACGCGGCGCTCAAGGCGCTGGCGCAGGCATCGGAGCTGCGGTCGGTCGGGCTGCGCGTCGGCAGCTACCTGCTGGTCGGCGCGTTCCTGCTGGCCGTGGGCTACTGGTACCGGTCGGCCGGCGAGCGTGCGTCCGGAACGCAGATCCGGCCGGCATCGCCCTGAGGGCGATCGCCGGCCGGATACTCCAGGCCTGACGGAGCAACGCGAGACACCACACGGCGCTGCTACCTGCGGGGTCCTGACGCGGTTAGCGGGCTCACGCCCTCCGGGACCTGGAGCACCCGCAAGCTAGCCCGCGCGGGGACCATTCTCAAGCCGCCGCCGTATCACTGAGCGAGCGGCGGGCGCGCGCGGGGACCGCCCATCGGCGTGGACACCGGCTGCCCACCGCGGGTGACGCTCGTGGTGTCCTGCGGCGTCGATGCGGCAGCAGCGCGGGACAGACGCGAGCGCGCCACGACACCGCAAACCCTTGATTCGTAGCAACTTGAGCGCAGCATCCGAAGCCCGTGCGCGATCGCCTCGTCGTGGAGCATGCGTTCGTGACCAGCGTCACGGACCGGCCCGAGGGATGCTCCACCCGCTGGGCGCGCCGATGACGGCGCGGCACGCTCACGACCCGCACGCCGGAGAGGCGTCGATGACCCGATCACGCGCCCCCGGAGTCGCACGCAGGGCCGGCTTGGCGCTCGCCGCCGTCCTCGCCCTGGCGCCGGCGGCCGGCGCGCAGCAGGGCGGCGACGGCTTCCTCTTCAGGCCGCCCATCGGCGCGATCACGCTGCGCGGCGGCGTCGATCGCGCCCTCGGCAACAGCGAGGTGTTCGACTTCGCGCGCGAGCGGCTGACGCTCGGCTCGAACGCCTTCACGGGCTTCAACGTCGGCGTGGATCTGTCGATCAACCTGTCGGACCGCGTCGACGTCGTGCTCGGGGCCAGCCACGCCCGCTCGAGCGCGAAGTCGGAGTTCCGCCGCTTCGTCGATCAGGACGACCTCCCGATCGAGCAGACGACGGCGCTCGCGCGTACTCCGATCACCGCCTCGGTGCGCGCGTACCTCACGCCGCGCGGCCGCTCGATCGGGCGCTTCGCCTGGATCCCGAGCCGCGTCGCGCCCTACGTCGGCGCGGGCGGCGGCGCGCTCTGGTACCGCTTCTCCCAGGAGGGCGACTTCGTCGACGAGGAGACGCTCGACGTCTTCCCGGCGACGCTCCGCTCCTCCGGCTGGACGCCGACGGCCCACGGCCTCGCCGGCGTCGAGCTCTCGCTCTCGCCGCACGTCGCGCTCTCCACCGAGGCCCGCTACACCTGGGCGCGCGCGGCGATGAGCGACGACTTCACGAACTTCGATCGGATCGACCTGTCGGGGCTCGTCGCCACCGCCGGGCTCTCCCTCCGCTTCTGATGAGATCCCCCATGCGCATGGCAACTCCCTTCCGCCACGTGCTCGGCGCGGCGGCCCTGGTGCTGGCCGGCGCCGGCGTCGCGAACGCCCAAGCCACCGGCGCCGACCCGCGCTGGCGCGCCTGGCTGGGCTGCTGGTCCCCGGTCGACGCCAGCGGTGTCGTCCCGATGAACGCCCCGCTCAACTGCGTCGTGCCGGCCACGGGCGGCACGGGCGTCGAGGTGCTCACCGTCGCCGACGGGAAGGTCGCGTCGCGCGATCGCCTGGACGCCACCGCTGCGCGCCAGCCGCGCCAGATCGACGGCTGCGACGGCTGGGAGCAGGCGCAGTGGTCCGCCGACGGCCGGCGGCTGCACCTCCGCAGCGCCGCGACCTGCGCGGGCGGCGTGACCCGCGCGTCCAGCGGGATCCTCGCCTTCGCGCCCGATGGCGACTGGCTGGAGGTCCGCAGCGCGAGCGTCGGCACCGGCGCGGGCGTCCGCGTCACGCGCTTCCGGCCCGCCCCCGCGAGCAGCGCCCTGCCCGCCGACGTCGCGGCCGCGCTCTCAGCGTCCCGCCGCGACGAGGAGGTCCGCCTCGCCCTCGGCGCCCCGATCACGACCGAGGAGGTCGCGGACGCCGTCCGGCTGTCGGACGCGCCCGTCGTGGAGGCGTGGCTGGCCGCGCGCGGGCAGGGCTTCGCACTCGACGCCCGCCGCCTGGCGCGCCTCGCCGACCGCGGCGTGCCCGAGCGGGTGATCGACGTGATGGTGGCGCTCTCGTACCCGAAGGTCTTCGCGCTCAACCCGGCCACGGGCGACCAGGAGCGCCGCACGCTCGCGTCCAGCGACGCGCGCCTGCCGGGTCAGACCGTCGGGCCGTCGGTGTGGCTGTACGGCAGCCCGTTCGGCTACGGGGCGTACGGCTGGAACGCGTACAACAACGGCTACTACCGCAACGGCTACTACGGCGGGTACTACGGCAACGGCTTCTACGGCAGCGGATGGTTCCCGGGCAGCGTGCCGGTCGTGGTCGTCGTGCGCGATCCCAACGCCGCGCCTACCGAGCGTGCGCGCGCGGTGAACGGCCGCGGCTACACGCGCGGCGGCAGCTCCGGCAGTGCGACGCCCGGCGCGACGCCGCGCGCCACCACGCGCTCCGGGAGCTCGTCGGGCGGGTCGTCGGGCTCGAGCGGCGGCTCGCAGTCCAGCGGCGGCTCGTCGTCCGGCAGCTCGTCCTCCGGATCCGGGCGCACGGCCAAGCCGCGCCCCTGAGCGACGCAGGCGACCGATGACGCACGAGGGCGCCGGGACGATGTCCCGGCGCCCTCGTCGCATTCGCCCATCCGCCCGCGTGCGTCAGGCCGAGGCGGCCGCGTGCAGCTCCGCCTCGAGCGCGGCGACGATCACCTCGCCCGCGCGGTGGACCATCGCGTCGTCCACGTCGCGGTGCGTCACCGCGCGCAGCCGCGTCGTCGTCCACGGCGAGAGCAGCACGCCCTGCGCGGCCGCGCGCGCCACCACCGCGGGCACCACCGGGTGCGGCAGGTCGACCATCAGGATGTTCGTGTCCGGCGGCACCACCCGCGCGCCGCCGACGCCGTCGATCGCGTCCGCGAGCGCGCGCGTGCGCGCGTGGTCGTCCGCGAGGCGCGGCCACTGGTGCTCCAGCCCGTGCAGCGCGCCCGCGGCCAGGATGCCCGACTGCCGCATGCCGCCGCCCATCCGCTTGCGCACCACCCACGCGTCGGCCAGCGCGTCGGACGATCCGGCGAGCACCGCGCCCACCGGCGCGCCGAGTCCCTTCGAGAAGGAGACCATGACGGTGTCGGCGCAGTCGGCGAAGTGCGAGATCGGCGTCCCCGTGGCGACGGCCGCGTTCCACAGGCGCGCGCCATCCATGTGCACGGGCAGCCCGTGCGCGCGCGCGACCTCCGCCATCGCCAGCAGATCGGCCGCCGACGTCACGACGCCGCCCGCGCCGTTGTGCGTGTTCTCGAAGCAGACGAGGCTCGCCTTCGGCGCGTGCAGCGACGGCGGGCGGATCGTCGCCGCGAGGGAGGCAGCGTCCATCACGCGGCGTCCCGCGCCGGCGGGCACCGCACGGATCTGCACGCCCGCGAGCGCCGCGAGCCCCGCGTGCTCCCACTGGATCAGGTGCGACTCCGCGTCCAGCAGCACCTCGGTCCCGCGGCGCGCGAGCAGCCACACGGCGGCCTGGTTGGCCATGGTGCCGCTCGGGAAGAAGTACGCGCGCTCCTTCCCCAGCAGCTCGGCCACGCGCGCCTCCAGGCGCTGGACGGTCGGATCGCCGTCGAGGACGTCGTCGCCCACCTCCGCGTCGGCCATCGCGCGGCGCATCTCGGGCGTGGGGCGCGTGACGGTGTCGCTGCGCAGGTCGATGCGTGCAGCGGCGGAGGCGTTGGTCGTCGGCATGGCGGCAAGCTAAACACGCGCGGCCCGCAGATCATGCGGGCCGCGCGTGCTACAGCCGATCGAGGAAGCCTACGCGTCGATCTACGCGTCGATCACGGACGCTTGACGTCGACCGTCGGGACCTTGACCTCGGTCTGCTTGGTGCCGGCGGTCGGACGATCGATGATCAGCGTGTCCTTCTTGGTGCCGACGACCGGCGTGTTGATCGTGTCGACCTTGGTGCCGACGTCCACGGTCGGCGTCTTGATCGTCGTCGTGTCGGTGCTGACGTCGACGTCGGGCGTCTTGACCTGGAACTCCCCTTCCCCGGTCTTCTTGCACGCGCCGAGGGTCGTGGCGGCGGCGACGGAAAGGACGAGAGCGAGCTTGCGCACGGTGGCCTCCTGGGCTGTGGGTGGGTGGCGCGGCCGGTAAGGGCAACCTTCGGGCCACCCCGGCGAACTCGGCTTTCGGCGCTGAAGTGCCGGCGGCACAAGGAGATCGCCGGCCGGGGCCGGCGCCGGCGCCTCAGTCCTCGAGCACCGCGCGCTGGAGGCGCCGCGTGCGCCGCAGCTCGTAGACCTGCCCCACCTCGCCGCCGAGGATGAAGATGAGGGCGGCGTAGTAGACCCAGAACACGACGATCACCGACGCCGCCAGCGTCCCCGTGTAGAGCGACCCCGGATCGAACGAGCGGATGTAGGCGCCGAACGCGGCCTTCGCGAGCTCCAGCCCCGCGCCCGCGAACATCGCCGCCAGCAGCGCGGACTGCCACCGGATGCGGCGCTTCGGCAGGTACTTGTACAGGCCGTAGAACATCGCCGCGATGAACGCGAACGCGACGCCGCGCCCCACCCAGTACTCGAACGCGCCCATGAGGTCCGAGCGCACGCCGGCGCGCTGCAGGATCGCGACGCCCCGCGTGGTGGCGATCGCGAGGTAGGCGGAGAGCGCCGTGTAGACGACCACCAGCAGCGTCGAGATGATGGTGATCTGGACGTCGAAGATCTTCCCCGCGACGATGCCGCGCTCCTGCTCGATGTCGAAGACGTCGGCGAGCACGCTGCGCAGCGACCCGAAGAGGCGCGTGCTGAACCAGATGAAGCCGACGGCGCTGAGGACGCCGACGCGGCCGCGCGTGGCGATCGCCTCGCCGATGACGCCGTGCATCAGCTCCCGGCCGGCCGTGAGCGTGCCGGGGAGCAGCTGGTCGAGCAGCTGCGACACCGTCTGCGTCGACGACTCCGCGGACTGGTTCAGCAGGTACGCGAGCCCCGTGACGAGCAGCAGCGCGAACGGGACGACGGTCAGCAGGAGGTTGAACGCGATCCCGCCGGCGAGGAAGAAGACGTTGTCCTCGCCGGAGTTGTCCCAGACGCGCGTGGCGTAGTCGCGCAGCGTCCACCAGAGCTGCACGAGCGCCGGCCGACGCGCCCGGCGGTCCCAGGGGCGCGCCGGCCGGCGCGGCGTCGCACGGCTCACGCCGTCGACGGATTCGACCGGGGTGCGGTCGGACGTCGTGTCAGACGTCGTCGTCGAGATCGGCGACACCGGCATCGGCGCCCGCCTCGAGGCCGCTGCCGACGCGCCCGCGCTCCAGCTCCTCGCGCGCGACACGGGCGCCGGCCTGGTACGCGGCCTTGGTCTCCGCGATCCGGCGCTCCAGGTCCACGCGCGCCTCGGTGGCGGCCGTGCGGCCGGCGTCGATCGCGCGCCGCACCTGGCGGCGCTTCAGGTCCACCGCCTCGCGCGCGCGATCCACGCGCTCGGTCACCACCTCGCGCGTGCGGTCGATCTGGTCCGTGATCTGGTTCGTGACGTCGTCGGCGAGGTCCATCGCGCGGTCGCGCGCATCGCGCGCGCGCCGCGAGATCTGTCGGCGCGTCTCGATGCCGGGCTGCGGCGCGAACAGCAGCGCGACGCCCGCCCCCACCGCGAGGCCGATCAGGAAGGAGCCTACGCTCCCGCTGTGCTTCTCGATGACGACCGTCGGCTCGTCGTCGTACTCGTCGTGGCGCATGGGCGGTCGGACTCTCCAGTGCGTTGGCAGGGATGGCCGCGGGACAATCTACCGTGCGCGTGCCCCGCAGGCAGGTCGCCGGCGGGGCACGTGTCGTACCGTCAGGTCGGACCGCCGCGTGGCGGGCCGTGTCGTGGGGTCAGCCGGCCTTCCGTGCGCGGCCGACGGCGGCCGGCTTGGTCGCCGCCTTCCCCACCGGGGAGGGCGCATCCGGCGGCATCGCGACCGGCGGCTCGGCAGGATGGGCGTCGGCGTCGGCCGACTCCTCCCCCTCGCCGCCCGCCTCCGCGCCGTCGCGCGAGCGGCGCTCCAGGAGCGCCTGCAGCTCCGCGCGCACCTCCAGCACCGACATCCCGACGGTCTTCGCCGTCTTGTCGATGTCGCCGCTGGTCGACGCGAGCGTCTTCAACACCAGCTGCCGGCGCGCCTCGGCCAGCGTCGAGCCCACGGGCACCGACACCACCGACGCGTACTCGCTGGTGGCGCGGTGGCGGCGCGACGTCAGGTCCTCGAGCGTGACGCGCGAGCCGCGCGCCATGATCACCGCCTTCTCGATCGCGTTGCGCAGCTCGCGCACGTTGCCGGGCCACTGGTAGCTGTTGATCCACTCCAGCGCCGTCTCGTCGAAGCCCTCGAGCTTCTTGCCGTTCGCCTTCGCGAAGCGGCGCAGGAACTCGAGCGCCAGCAGCTGCACGTCCCCGCCCCGCTCGCGCAGCGGCGGCAGGTCGAGCTCGACCACCGCGAGGCGGTAGTAGAGGTCCTCGCGCAGCTCGTTGTCGGCGATCGCCTTCTGCAGGTCCTTGTTGGTCGCGGCGACGATGCGGAAGTCGACGGCGATCTCCTTCTTGCCGCCCAGGCGGCGCACCATGCGCGTCTCCAGCGCGCGCAGGAGCTTCACCTGGATGTCGGGCGACATCTCGGCCACCTCGTCGAGGAAGATCGTGCCGCCGCTCGCCATCTCGAACGCGCCCGGCTTCTCGTTCGTCGAGCCGGTGAACGCGCCCTTCTCGTGGCCGAACAGCTCGTTCTCCAGGATCTCCTTGGGCAGCGCCGCGCAGTTGAGCGCGAAGAACGGGCCCTTCGCGCGCTCGCTCTTGCGGTGCAGCGCGTTCGCCACGAGCTCCTTGCCCGTGCCGCTCTCGCCGAGGATGAG
The DNA here is from genome assembly GCF_030159095.1 of Roseisolibacter agri. NCBI lineage: Bacteria > Pseudomonadati > Gemmatimonadota > Gemmatimonadia > Gemmatimonadales > Gemmatimonadaceae > Roseisolibacter > Roseisolibacter agri. The sequence continues at coordinate 353,408 of NZ_BRXS01000004.1, read as the reverse complement.
CACCGAGGCCGTGGAGGGCGCGACGCGCTCGATCATCTCGTAGACCGCGCGCATCCCCTCGGACTGCCCGACGAGCTCCCCGTACGACGTCAGCCCCTCGAGCTTCGTCTCCAGCTCGCGGTTCTTCTGCTGGACGGTGAACTGCGAGAGCAGCTTCGGGATCTGCGCCTTGAGCTTGCTCAGGCGGTCGGCCGTCAGCGGCTTCTCGAGGTAGTCGGCGGCGCCGGCGCGGATGGCCTCGATCGCGACGTCGGTGTTCCCCTCGCCCGTGATCATCACGAACTCGGTGGGGATCTGCCGCTCGCGCATCGCCTGCAGCAGCGCGATGCCGTCGACCTTGGGCATCTTCAGGTCGGCGAGCACGAGGCCGTAGGTGCCGGCGGAGAGCATGTCGAGCGCCTTCTGCCCGTCGTCCGCCGTGTCGACGGCGAACCCCTCGGCTTCGAGGATCGCGCTCAGCGGCGCGCGGGCCTTCTGGTCGTCGTCGGCGATCAGGATCTTGGGCTGCATGGAAGTCTGCGGAGTGGAGCGGCGCCGGCGGAGCCGACGTGAATCGCGATGATGCGCGGAGCCGTGCGACGTGCCTCGAGTGCCCGGGCGGCCTACGCGGCGGTCCCCGTGGGCGGGAAGCGGATGACCACCGCGTCGCCGTCGCGGACGACGTGGATCCCGACGGCGGCGAGCGCCTCCAGATCCTCCTCGTCCGGCAGCGCCAGCGGCGGCCTGCCCCCCGGACCTGTGGTGGTCCCCGGTCCGTCCCCCGCGTCGAGCCGGAGCTCGGCGGTCGGGTCGAGGCGCAGGGTACACCGCAGACTCCGGTCTGGCTCATCCGCAGGATCCGCGCCGACGACCTCTGCCGCACCGCCCGACGGTACGCCTCCGGAACGGCCGGCGCCAGTCGCCGGATCCCGGGCGCCGGCGGCCGCAAACAGCGCGCTCGCGACGGCGAGGCGCACCCCGGTGAGGGGGGCCCCGGTCGCCGCGTGGCGGACGCCCGGCTCGACCGTGAGCGCGAGCCTGCCGTGCGCCAGCGCGGGCGCCAGCAGCGTCACGACCTGGTGCAGCACGGCGCCCACGTCCACGGGCCCGTCGCCGGCCTGCCGGGCGCCGCGCGACAGCCCGACCAGCGCGCCGACCAGCGCCGCCGCCCGCTCCAGCTCGCCCGCGGCCGACTCGGCGAACGGCGCCGCCCCGCCGCCGTCGGCGCCGGGCCGCGCGCGGATCCGCACCACCTCGACGTTCACGACCGCGCCGTTGAGCGCGTTGTTGACCTCGTGTGCCGCGTGGCCCACCAGCGCCTGGAGCGCCGAAAGCCAGCGCCCGGCGAGCGCGTCGCCCGGAGGCGACGGCCCGCCGGGCGCGTCGGCACTGCCCGCCGGGCTCAGTCGCTCAGGTCGGCGTCGTCCGGCGCCGCCTCGACGGCCGGACGGCCCCCCTCGGGCATCGGGCGGCGCTGCTCGGGCGGGTGCACGAACTTCGTCACCGCCGCCTTGGTCCCGCCGACGCCGAGCTGCGTGAAGAGGAACTCGAACTTCGCGTCGTACGCGGCGCCCAGTCGCGCCTTCGTGTCCGCGTCGAGCCCCCAGAGCTGCTGCTTGAACGGCCCGATCGCCTTCTTGCGCGACTTGTAGTAGAACTGCTCGTCGGTGTCGGTCGCCTTCCGCTCGTCGCGCGCGTTGAGGTCCAGCCACGAGTACATCTCGGTCCGCAGCGCGGCCGGGATGTGGTCGTACATCATGTTCTGGAAGTTCGTCGCGAGGTGGATCTCGGCCGTCTCGGTCTTCGGGAAGTTGTTGAAGGCCGTGTCCGGGAGCGTCGACGCGCCGTGCTGCACCGCGCCCGCGAGGCCGTACTCGTCGCGCGCGATCTCGCCGAGGATGCGCAGCGTCTCGAGGTCCAGCGCGACGTCGGCGATGGAGCCGTCGGCCAGCACCACGCCGCCGTGCGACGTGCCGCTCTGCACGCTGATCTTCGAGAGCCCGGCGGTGCCCGGCGCCTGCGCCTGCAGCACGCGGTCGAAGCCGCCCATGAAGGCGCGCAGCTCCTCCGGCGTCGAGTTCTCCGTGCCCACCTCGCCGATCTCGCCGCCGATGGAGATCGTCACGCCCGCCGGCTCCACCGAGCGCACGTAGCGCGTGATGTCGACCGCCGTCTCGTAGTTCGGGCGCTGCTGCGCGTCGAGGTCGGGCTGCTTGAGGTCCACCAGCGTCGACGTGTCGACGTCGATGTTGTAGAAGCCCGCGTGCACGGCCTCGGTCACGAGCTGCTTGACCGCGTTGACCTCGGTCACGGGATCGACGGCGAACTTCTTCGCGTTGACCTGGAAGTGGTCGCCCTGGATGAACACGGGGCCGCGGAAGCCCTCGCGCATCGCCGCCGCGAGCATCACCGTCACGTACTCGGCCGGCCGCTGCTCGGTGTAGGCGATCTCGGAGCGCGCGATCTCGAGGATGAACGCGCCCGCGTCGAGCTTGATGGCGGTGCGGAAGATCGCGCGTGCGGTCTCGTACGACGAGGCGCGCACGTTGATGGCGGGCACCGTGAAGCCGCCCACCTCGCCGCGGCCGCGCGCGATGTAGAGGTCGTGGATCGACGCCGGGCGGACGCCGACCGCCTGCCCGAGCTCCCAGATCACCCAGCGCGCCCACTCCTTCTCGTGGTCGCTGCCGAAGACGGCGTGCCGCACCAGCGCGTCCATCTGCTCGGTGGCGAGCGCCGCCTCGTCTGTGACGGTCACACGGCCGTCCTGCACGGTGACGGCGCCGCCGAAGAGCTTGGAGGACGCCGTTGCGAGCTGCGGTTCCATAGGTATGGGAAAGCTGGAATCGAGAGAGGAGCGGATGCGGTCAGCCGGGAAATCTCCCACGGCTGCCGGTGAAGGGGCAAGGGCGGACCAGGGGCCGCCCGCCGTTCAGATGCGCCGGCTGGCGTCGCTCTGCGGCAGCGCGGCGAACTCGTCGCGCGCGGCCTCGAAGCCCGGGCGGCCCATCATGCCGTACGTGAACCGCTTGCCCAGCTCGACGCCCGGCTGGTCAAACGCGTTCACGCCGTACAGCTCACCCGCGTACGCGGTCGCCAGCTCGAGGAACTGGATCAGCGCGCCGACGTGCCACGGGTCCACCGTGTCGAGCGTGAGCGTCATGTTCGGGCGGCCGCGTGCCGCGAGCGCGCCCGCCGTCGCGCGGCGCTCGATCTCCAGCAGCTCGCCCAGCGTGTGGCCGCCGAGGTAGGCGAGGTCGGGCACGTCGGCGTGCAGCGCCGGGATCGGCCCGCGCGCCTCGCGCCCCGCGACCGCCACGAAGGTCACCGTCTTGTCGGCCGGCCCCTCCATGAACAGCTGCACCTGCGAGTGCTGGTCCGTGGCGCCGAGCGCGGGCACCGGCGTCGGGCCCACGGACGTCCCGTCCGGCAGGATCTTGCCGAGCGACTCCGCCCACAGCTGCACGAACCAGGCGGCGAAGTCGCGCAGCGGATCGGCGTACGGCATCAGCACGTGGATGCCGCGCCCGTGCCGCGCGTGCGCGAGCCACTGCAGCACCGCGAACGTGCCCGCCGGATTGGTCGCGAGGTCGCCGTCGACGCAACGGCGGCGCATGTCCGCCGCGCCCGCGAGGAGCGCGGTGACGTCGATGCCGATCAGCGCCGCCGGCAGCAGCCCCACCGGCGACAGCACGCTGAAGCGGCCGCCGACGTTCGCGGGGATGTCGAGGGCGGCGATGCTCTCGCGCGTCGCGATCGGGCGCAGCGAGCCCTTGGCCGGATCGGTCACGAACACCAGGTGCTCGACCGCGCGCGCGCCGAAGCGCGCGTCGAGCGCGCCGCGCACCAGGAGGTACTGCGCCATCGTCTCGGCCGTGCCGCCCGACTTGGAGATGACGAGGAACAGCGTCCGGTCGAGCGGGAGCGTCGCGAGCGTCGCGGTGATCGTGTCCGGATCGACGTTGTCGAGGACGTGCAGCCGCGGGTTGCCCGCGCGCGCCTCGTCCGACAGCCCGTTCCAGCCGAACGGCCGCAGCGCCGTGCGCAGCGCGATGGGGCCCAGCGCCGAGCCGCCGATGCCGAGGACGACGACGTCCGTCCAGCGCCCGCGCGCACGCTCGGCGTAGCGCGTCGTCTGCTCCAGCAGCGCCTGGTCCTCGGGAAGGTCGATGAAGCCCAGCTCCCCGCGGGCGTGCCTCTCCATCACGGCGTCGTGCGCGCCGCGGAGCCGCCCGGCGCTCTCGCTCCACTCGGCGTCGGTGACGACGCCGGGGAGGAACATGTTGGTGAAGTCCAGGCTCAGTGCCACGGTTCGCTCCCCTCGACGCTCGACGCTCGACGCTCCACCCAGGCGAGGGGGCAGCGTCGAGCGTCGAGCGTCGAGCGTGTGAGGTTGATCAGATCTCCACCGTCAGTCCATCGTAGGCCGGCCGCACGTCCGCCGGCAGCTCGGCTTCCAGCTCGGCGTGCGAGTAGCGGTGCGTCAGGTGCGTGAGGTACGTCCGCTCGGCGCCGATCGCGCGCGCCGCGTCGATCGCCTCGGGGATGCTGAGATGCGTCGGATGCGGCGTGCGGAAGAGCGCGTTCACGACCAGCACGCGTGCGCCGCGCAGCACCGCCACCGCCGCGTCGGGGATCGCCTTCGCGTCGGTGACGTAGGCGAGCGGCCCGATGCGATAGGCGTGGACCTCCGCGAAGCCGTGCGGCACGCGCACCGCGGTCACGTCCACGCCCGCGATCGTCGTCGTCTCCCCTTCCTCGACGGTGTGCAGGCGCCCCTCGGGCTTGAAGGTGCCCGGCAGCGCGCGCATCGCGTCGTCGAAGATGTATGGGAATTTGCGCGCCAGCGCCGACGCGGTGGCGGGCGACGCCCACATCGCCAGCGGCCCGGCGCTGCGCGCGGTGAAGGCGCGGATGTCGTCGATGCCGTGCGTGTGGTCCGCATGGTCGTGCGTGAACAGCACCGCGTCCACCCCGGACACGTTCGCCGCCACGAGCTGCAGGCGCAGCTCGGGCGGCGTGTCGATCAGCAGCCGGCGGCCGGCGTCGGTCTCCACCAGCGCGCCGACGCGCGTGCGCCGGTCGCGCGGGTCGGCCGAGTGGCACACCGCGCAGTCGCAGCCGATCTGCGGGACCCCGAACGAGGTCCCCGTGCCCAGGAAGGTCAGCCGCACCGCGCGCGCACGCGGCGCCGCGTCACGGCACCCTTCACGGCACCACCTCGACCTTCATCAGGTTCGTGGTGCCCGGCTGGTCGAACGGATGTCCCGCCGTCACCACCACGCGATCGCCCGGCGACGCCAGCTGCAGGTCCACCGCGGCCCTGAGCGCCACCACGACCATCGTGTTGTACGAGTCCTGGTGCGGCACGAGCGCCGGCACGACGCCCCACACGAGCGCCAGCTGCCGCGCGACCTGCGGGTTGTCGGTCAGCGCGAGCACGGGCACCGGCGGCCGGTGCGAGCTGACGATGCGGCCCGTGAAGCCGCTCTTGGTGAACACGATCACCAGCGGCGCGCCGAGCTGCTGCGCGGCGGCCACCGTCGCGGCGGCGATCGCCTCCTCGGTGGTGACGAAGACGCCGCGCGCGCGGCGCTCGTCGCGCAGCATCATCGGCGACGGGTGCGCCTCGATCTCGGCGATGATGCGCCGCATCGCGCCCACCGCCAGCCGCGGATAGGCGCCCGCCGCCGTCTCCGCCGACAGCATCACCGCGTCCGTGCCGTCGAGGATCGCGTTGGCGACGTCGCTCGCCTCGGCGCGCGTGGGCCGCGGGTGCTCGACCATCGACTCGAGCATCTGCGTCGCCGTGATCACCGGCTTGCCGAGGCGCTTGGCGACCTGGATGATCTGCTTCTGCGCCAGCGGCACACGCTCGAACGGCAGCTCGACGCCCAGGTCGCCGCGCGCCACCATCACCGCGTCGGTCGCCTGCACGATCTCCTCGATCGCGTCCAGCGCCTGGTCCTTCTCGATCTTGGCGACGATCAGCGTGCGCTTGGGGATCAGCGCGCGCAGCGAGTGCACGTCCTCCGCGCGGCGCACGAAGCTGAGCGCGATGTACTCCAGCTCGTGCTCGACCGCGAACACGACGTCGGCGCGGTCCTTGTCGGTGATGGACGGCGCCGAGACCTGCACGCCGGGGAGGTTCATCCCCTTGTGGCTGGAGAGCCGCCCGCCGTGCATGACGCGCGCGTGCACCCTGCGCCCGACGACGTCGAGCACGACCAGCTCGATCAGCCCGTCGTTGATCAGGATGCGGTCGCCCTCGTGCACGTCGTCGCCGAGCGCATCGTAGGTGACCGGCAGCTCGCGCGCGGCGACGTCGTGGGCCTCGGTCTCGGGCACGAGCCAGAGGTCGTCGCCCGGCGCCAGCTCGATGGGCGCGGGCAGGTCGCCGATGCGGATGCGCGGCCCCTGCAGGTCGCCGAGGATGGCGACGTGCTTCTCCAGCTCGGCCGCGACCTCGCGCACGATGCGGATGCGCTCCGCGTGCTGCTCGTGCGTGCCGTGCGAGAAGTTGATGCGGGCGACGTTGAGGCCCGCCTCGATGAGGCTGCGGATCGCCTCGCGCGACGTGCTCGAGGGGCCGAGGGTACCGACGATCTTGGTGCGCGGGGTATATGACGTGGCCACGAGACGTTGGGCGGCTGTACGGGCGCTGGACGGACGCAGGGCGGGTCGCGCCGTGCCGCGGGAACGTTCCCGCGGCGCGCGAAGCGCAGGCAAGTTAATCACCACCGGGCGCGCGCCGGCCGGAGCCGGCCGACGCCGTCAACCCAGCGTGGCCGAGCGCGGCTCGTCGAGGGCGAGCGCGGCGCGAGACGCCGGCGCGTCGCCGGCAGGCCGCCAGAGCGCGAGGGCGCCCTCGGTCACCGCGGCCGCGCACCATGCCAGCGCCGCCGGCAGGGCGAGCGTCACGACCAGGACGGCCGGCCAGGGCAGCGCGAACAGGCGAGCGAGGATCCCCCGCACCGCCCCGAAACCGGGCCCCATGGCGTCCCACGCGATGAGCGCCGCCCACGCGAGGGCGGCCGCGAGGCCCGCGCCGAGGGCGGCCGAGCCGCGCACGCGGGCAGCGAGCCGCGGCTCGACGAGCGCGCTCGCGACCACCATGAGGGCCGCCACCAGCGGCACCGACCACCAGCCCAGCAGGCGCGTCGTCAGCGCCGTGAGGGCCGCCCAGAGCAGGAAGGGCACGAGGCGCATGGTCAGCGCGGGCTGAGGGTGAGGTCCAGGCGGGGCGAGCGGCGGGCGGCGGGCAGCTCCTCCGGCGTGCGCGGGGCGCGGGCCTCGTCGAGCTCGCCCGCCAGCCAGCGCGGCAGCCGGTCGGTGTAGCCCGGATCGGCCGGGTCGCCCGACTGGCCGCCGGGATACGTCACCCAGGCGCGCACCTCGGGGCCCAGCTCGACGACCATGCGCCAGCTCGCGCCGTGCGTCCCGTTCCCGAAGGACGGGCTGAGCGTGCCCGTGCCTCCCTGCACCGGCAGCTCGAGCCGCGAGAGCGCGGGCAGGCGCAGGAGGTGGTTGATGTTCGCGTGGCGCTGCCGGCTCCACGTCCAGCCACCCGCGTCGGGTGCGCCGCTGCGCTGCACCAGCGCGTCGTGCGCGGCCAGCAGGCTCGCGGCGAGGATGGCGTCGCGGTCCTCGACGCGGTCGCGCGTGCGGCGGTCGTCCCACCACGCGCTGGCCGAGTCGCGCAGCAGCGTGGCGAGGATCGCGCTCGCGGGTGTCGCGACGCGGCGGCCGCTGGCCGCGCCGTCGGGCCACGTGCTCGCGCCGTCGCCGGCGCGCGGGCGCGGCGCGAGCAGCTCGTCCCACGTGCGGTCGGCGAGCTGGCGCATCGCGCCCTCGAACAGCGCGGCGCGCGTGCTCTCGCGCGTGTAGCGGCGGTCCCACTCGCCCAGCAGGCGCGCGGCCTCGCGCAGCCGCGCTGCATTCGCGCCGCCAGCGGCCGCGACGCGCTCCGCGGCGCCCAGGAAGAATGGAACGAAGAGGTTCGCGCGCTCGCTGCCCGGATCCGTCTGCCAGCGGCGCATCACGTCGGGCGTCACCGCGGAGTCGGCGCGCAGCAGCGCGTTGATGCGCAGCGCGCGCCACGGATCGTAGCCCCCTCCCCAGAAGTCGGTCGTCGCGCGCGGATCGATGGGCTGCTGGTTGGCCGACGCGAGGAAGCCCTGCGGCGGGTCGAACGCCTGCGGGTAGCGCGACACCGGGATCCAGCCGCGCCAGTCGTTGTCCGACCGTCGACCGTCGCGCACGACGTAGCCCGAGCCGTCGCCCGCGCGGATCGGATAGTGCCCCGTCGAGCGGATGGCGATGGTGCCGGCGCGATCGGCGGCGAGCATGTTCTGCGCGGGCGCGAAGTAGCCCGCCGCGAGCGCGTCCAGGAATCCGCGCGCCGACGTGGCGTGCGAGCCCTCGCGGAACGCCGCCAGCGGATCGGACGGATCGAGCACCGTCCAGCGCATCGACAGCCAGCGCGGCGCACCGCCGGCCGCGAACGCCGTGTCGCGGCGCAGCGGCCCGCGGTGCGTGAAGCGCAGCGTGTCCACCTCGACGATCTCGCCGTCCTTGCCGCGGTAGGTCTCGACGCGCTGCTCCACCGCGCGCCACTGCCCGTCCACGCGGTAGCGCGTGGGCCGCGTGGCGTCGTCCACCTCCTCGGCGAAGAAGTCGAGGACGTCGGCGCCGGTGTTGGTGAAGGTCCACGCGACGTCGCGGTTGAAGCCGATCACGACGCCCGGCAACCCGGGGATCGTGACGCCGTAGACGTCGAGCTTTCCCGGCACGACGAGGTGCGCCTCGTACCAGATGGACGGCAGCGTGAGCTCGAGGTGCGGATCGCCGGCGAGCAACGCGTGACCGCCCGCGGTGCGCCGCGACGCCACCGCCCAGTTGTTGCTCGCGAGGTGTGCGCGCTCGTCGGGCGGGATCGCGCGGTCGCGCAGCGGGAAGAAGGCGTCGTGCGTGGCGACGAGGCGGGCCGCCTCGGGATCGGGCGCGCCGGGCGGCGCGAGGCGCGTGGAATCCAGGCGCGGCGCGCTCTGCCCGTTGGGCTGGATCGGCTCCACGATGGGCGCGCGCTCGGGAAAGAGCGCCGCGGCCGCCGCCACGCCGACGCGCGCCGCCACCGCCGCGCGGTCGATCTCCGGCGCGTCGTACGCGAGCGTGTAGCCCATGCGATTGATGACGTGCAGCGAGTGCAGCGGCGTCCACCGCTCGGGCCGCACGCCGAGGAGCTTGAACTCCATCGGCAGGCGCGCGGGCGTGAGACCGTCGATCCACGCGTTGATTCCATCGGCGTACGCGCGCAGCACGCGGCCGCTCGGCGTGTCCTCGCCGACCGCGCGCAGCTTCGCCTCCGCCGCGCGCGGCATGCCGAGCCCGCGCATCTCGCGGTCGAGCGCCAGCGCGCGCTCGCCGGCCAGCTCGGTCAGCCGCCCGCTGCTGGCGAGCGTCTGCACGTGCAGCTGCAGCAGCCGGTCGCGCGCGACGACGTAGCCGAGCGCGCGGTACGCGTCCTCCTCGCTGCCGGCAAAGATGTGGGGGACGCGGCGATCGTCGTAGACGATGCGCACCGGTCCCGCGAGCCCCGCGATCGTGAGCGTCGGCGGCGCGTCGTGCGCGCGCGCGTTCGCCCACACGCCGCGCGTCGGGTCGAGGAAGTCGCCGAGCGCGGGCAGCGAACCCACCGGCCGCGCGGCGGCCACGGTGGCGACGAGCAGGCCGAGCGCGGCGGCCGTGGTGCGGAGGGAGCGCGTCGTCATCGGAGGGCGAAAGGGGCAGCGGCCGCGCTCGACGGACGAGCGCGGCCGCTACGATACCTCGCGGGCAGGGACGCGAACAGAGTCGGCGCGCGGTCAGCGCGCGACGAGCGCGCTCATCTTCTTCTCGAGCCCCGCGAGCAGCCCGTCGAACGACTTCTGGAACGACGCGATGCCCTCGACGAGCAGCTTGTCGGTCACCGCCGGCATCGAGATGCCGAGCGCCTCGAGGTCGGCGAGGAGCCGCTCGGCGCCGTCGACGTCCTGGTCCACCGTGCGCGCCACCTCGCCGTGATCGCGGAACGCCTCGAGCGTCGCGGGCGGCAGCGTGTTCACCGTGTCGGGGCCGATCAGCTGCTCGACGTAGAGCACGTCGCGGTACGCGGGGTTCTTCACGCTCGTGCTGGCCCAGAGCGGGCGCTGCACCATCGCGCCCTTCGCGGCCAGCGCATCCCAGCGCTGTCCCGAGAACATCGTCTGGAACAGGCGGTACGCGAGCTTCGCGTTGGCGATCGCGGCGCGGCCCTTGAGCGACGCGACGTACGACTTCCGCTCCTCGGGCAGCTGCGCGATGATCGCGTCGAGGCGCTTGTCGATCTCCGAGTCGACGCGGCTCACGAAGAAGCTCGCGACGCTGGCGATGCGGTCGACGGGCTTGCCCGCGGCCACGCGCTCGTCGAGCGCGTCGAGGTAGGCCTCGATCACGCGGCGGTGCGCCTCGACCGAGAAGAGCAGCGTCACGTTGACGTTGATGCCCTCGGCCAGGAGCGAGCGCACGGCGCGCGCGCCGCTCTCGGTGCCGGGCACCTTGATCATCACGTTCGGCCGCGCGACGGTCGCCCACAGGCGGCGCCCCTCCTCGATCGTCGCGTCGGGATCCTCGGCGACGCCGGGCGAGACCTCGATCGAGACGTAGCCGTCCTTCCCCTTCGTGGCCTCGTAGACCGGGAGGAAGAGGTCGCAGGCGCGGCGCACGTCCTCGGTCTCGACGAGCTCGAACAGCTCCCACGGCGTCAGCCCCGCCTCGGCGGCGGCGAGCTGCGTGTCGTAGTGCGCGCCCTCGGCCAGCGCCTTCTCGAAGATCGTCGGGTTGGACGTCATCCCGGTCAGCGCATCCTCGCGGATGCGGCGCTCGAGATCGCCGTTCTGGAGCATCGCGCGGTCGATGTAGTCGAGCCAGAGCGACTGACCGGCGGCGTGGAGTTCCTTGAGGCGCGGAGCCATGGGTCTATGGGAGCGTCGAGCGGTGAGCGGCGAACCGGGAGCGGCGAGCGGCGAGCGTCGAGCCGAGGCTGAAAGCTAATCGTCCGGGACGACGGCGCGGCGGCCGGCTCCGCGACGGGAGCCGACTCGACGCTCGCCGCTCACCGCTCGACGCTCAGTTCACCCCCACGTACACGATCTTCCAGATCCGCCCGCGCACGTCGTCCGTGACGTAGATGCCGCCGTCGGGCGACTGGGCGAGGCCGACCGGGCGATGGAGCGCCTGGCCCGGCTGCCGGCGGTCGGCGCCGCCGGTGAAGCCGTCCGCGAAGGTCTCGTGCGCGCCCGCCGCGCGGCCGCCGCTCATCGGGAGGAAGGCGACCTGGTAGCCCGCCTGCGGGAGCGGCGCGCGGTTCCACGAGCCGTGGAAGGAGACGAAGACGCCGTTGCGGTAGCGCGGGGGGAACTGCCGTCCCGTGTAGAAGAGCACCGCCATCGGCGCCCAGTGCGCGGGGAAGGCCGCGACCGGCGCCTTCTTCTGCGCGCAGCGCCCGACCGTCTTCCCGTCGCCGCCGTACTCCGGCGCCAGCACCAGCTTCTGCTGCGTCGGGTCGTAGTAGCAGTACGGCCAGCCGAAGTCGTCACCCTGGCGCACGGGCATCAGCTCCTCGGCGGGGAGCTCCGCGCTCTGCGCGGCCGTGAACTTCTCGCCCCAGTTCTGGAAGAGCTGGTCGCGCCCGTGCTGCGCCACCCAGAGCTGGCCGTCCGGGGCGAGCGTCATGGCGACCGCGTTGCGGATGCCGGTCGCGAAGCGCGCCGCGGGCGCGAACTTCTGGCCGGGCTGATCCGCGCGGTAGCGCCACACGCCCGCGCGCGTCTCCAGCTCGGTGCACGGGTCCGCCCCCGGCGAGCCATTGCCGCGGTCCTTCTGCTGGCACGAGTTGCTGAGCGAGCCGACGTTCACGAACAGCGTCCCGCGCCCGTCGAGCACGATGCTGTGCGCGGCGTGGCCGCCGGTCGGCAGCCCCTCGACGATCGTCTCGGCCGCGCCGCTGGGGCGCAGCTGGCCGGCCGGCACCGGGTGCCGCACGATCGTCGTGCCCTGGTCCGCGTAGACCCAGCCCGGCGCGAGCGCGATCCCCGACCCGCCGCGCCCACCGAACGTCTCGCGCGTGTCGGCGCGACCATCGCCGTCGCGGTCGCGCAGCGCGAGGATGCCGCCCGACGGCGTCTGGCCCGTCTCGTCGGGGCCGCGGCGCCGCGGCGACTGCAGCGCGACGAAGACGTCGCCGTTGGGCGCGACCGCCACATGTCGCGCGCCGCCCACACTGTCGGCGAACAGCGTCGCGCAGAAGCCCGCGGGCAGCGTGATGCCCGCGTCGTCCGGCGCGCAGGCCGGCTTCGCGGTCGTCGCGGTGGACGCCGGCGCGGAATCGCCCGGCGGCGTATCGCCCGGCGCGGCGGCCGACCGTTCCACCTCGCCCGTGGCGGTGCGCTCCTGCGCGGAGTCGGCCCCGCACGCGGTGGCGAGCAGCGCGCCCGCGGCGAGGACGGCGAACGGGACGCGCGACGGGAAGCGGCGATGCGGATCGGGCACGGGGGCGGGCTCCTTCGTGGTCGAGGTGGACGTGCGGACACGCGCGAGGCCGGCAAGCCGCGGGCCGATGACGGAATGAGTGCGGCCGGCGCCGTGACGCGCCGACGGGCGCAAACGCGTTGCCGCGCTTCTCGGTGCCGCGTCCACCTCGCAGTCGGGCGCATGTCCCGTCGACTCAAGCCCTGGTCGCCCACTGCCGAGACCGTAGGAGGTATGATGAGCGCCCTCCCCTGCCGCCCTCACCGGCCGGCCACGCGCCCCCCCGGGGGCGCCGCTCGGCGTGCCGGCTTCTCGATGGTGGAGCTTCTGCTCACGATCGCGGTCGCCGGCATCATGATCGCCATCGCCGGCCCGAAGGCGCGCGCCTTCCGCGAGGGCGCCTCGGTGCGCGGCGCGCGGCAGGAGCTGGCGACGGCCATCGAGGCAGCGCGGGCCGCCGCCATCCAGCGCGGCCGCACGGCGCGCGTGCACCTGCGCACCGACAGCCTGCTCGTCACCGTGGACACGGGCGCGCCCGGCGCCGCGGCGAGCGGCCGCTACACCGTGCTCGGCCCGCTGCGCCTGGACACCGCGTTCAACGTGACGCTGACGCGCGCCGACCCGGCGGACACCGTCATCGCGTACGACTCGCGCGGCCTCGCGAACCCGCGCCTGCTCCACACGGCGCGCCTCGTGGTCACGCGCGGGCTCCGCAAGGACTCCGTGTGCGTGACGAACTTCGGCATGATCCTGCCGCGCGGGTGCACGCCGTGATGGCGCGCGGGCGCGCACGCGCGAACGCGCCGCGCCGTGCGGCCGATCGCCGCGGCTTCACGCTGATCGAGGTCATCGCCGCGATCATCCTGCTGTCGATCGGCCTCCTCGCGGTCGCCGGCCTGGGCGTGGTGGCCGCCAAGACGACGCGGCGCGGCTCGACGCAGACGCTCGCGGCGGCCATCGCGCAGTCGCGCTTCGACTCGCTGTCGAGCCTTCCCTGCGCCACGCTGGCCACCGCGGGTGCGACGTCGGGCACGTCCACCACGCGTGGCGTGGTGGAGAAGTGGCGGGTGGTGGACGGCTGGAACGTGAAGCGGCTCACCGACTCGCTGACGGTGCCGGGTCGCGCGAACACCCTCGTCTACCAGAGCGTGATCCCATGCCGCGAGCAGTGACCCCGCACATGCCCGCGCGCATGCGCGCACGCCTGTCCGCACGCGCGGCCTTCACGCTGCCGGAGCTGCTGGTCGCGATGACGCTGCTCGTGGTCGTCGGCGCCACGCTCGGCACGATGCTGACGAGCCAGTACCGCATGTTCAACCGCACGCAGGGCGCGACGCAGATGCAGCGCGACCTCCGCACGGGCCTCGGGCTGCTGCCGCTGGACCTGCGCGCGGCGTCGCGCGCCGGCGGCGACATCACCGCCCTGCAGGACTCGGCCATCCAGCTGCGGGCGACGATCGGCTCGTCGATCATCTGCGTGCGGCCGGCGGCCAACCAGCTGGACCTGCCGCCGCTGATGGCCGCGCGCAACGCGCTCACGCAGTGGCACACGTCGCCGCTGCCGGGCGACACGGTCCTCGTCTACGACGACAACACGCGCACCGGCCCCGAGGACGACCGCTGGCTGCCGTACGCGCTGGTCAGCATCGCGCCGGCGCCTGCCGCGAGCTGCGCCGGCGCGCCCTTCACGGATCCCGTGCTCGACCCGCCGGCGAGCAAGCCGCGCTGGCGCCTGACGCTCAACGGCGATCCGCCGATCACGACGGTCGCGGGCGCGCCCGTGCGCTTCCTGCGCTCCGTGCGCTACTCGCTCTACAAGCCGAACGGCGGCGACGCGTGGTACCTCGGCTACCGCGAGTACCTGACCGGCGGGTGGGGCCAGACGGAGCCGATCGCCGGGCCGTTCGAGGCCGCGGGCGGTCCGCGCGTCGGCATCAAGTTCAGCTACTTCGACACGCTCGGCGTCGCGCTCGCCGCCCCGACCGGCACGAACGTCGGCCGCGTGGACCTCACCTTCCGCGCGCGGGCGCTGATCCGCGGCGGCACGCGCGACACGATCGTGCTCCGCGACTCGGTGGCGGTGCGCGTCGCGCTCCGCAACCGGCTGTAGCCGCCTGATCGCGCAGCACGCCTCCCGCACCCGCGAGACCCACATGCGCATGCCCAGACTCCGCCTCGCCGCCCGGCGTCGCGCGCGCCGGCTGTCGGCGCCGCGCCGCGGGATGGCGCTGCCGATCGCGCTGATGCTGCTCGTCGTGCTCAGCACCCTCGCCGCGAGCTCGTTCACCGCCTCGCGGCAGACGTTCCGCGGCGGCCGCAACACGCTCATCGAGCAGCGCGCGATGTCGGTGGCCGAGTACGGATTGAACCAGCAGGTGGCGAACTGGCGCACGGAGCTGAACCTCCCGGCGCCGCGCGGGCTCGCGGTCGGCCGCGTCGACTCGACCAACGTGTGGGTCGCCGCCGGCGACACGTCGAAGGTGCGCATCACGCGCCTGACGAACATGCTGTACCACGTGGAGTCGGTCGGGCGCGCGAGCATCCCGAACCCGGCGCTGACGGCGCAGCGCAGCGTGGGCGCGATCCTGCGCCTGGCGTATCCGACCATCGAGCCGCGCGGCGCGATCACGGCGGGCGGACGCGTGGACCTGCAGGGCTCCGCGATCGTCGACGGCCGTGACTACGTCCCGTACTCGTGGGACAGCGACGTGGCGTGGGCGGATTCCATCTGCAACGGCATGCGCGGCACGCTGATGCCGGCGATCGCGGTGCCGCCCGGCACCGCGCAGTCGGACTCCTCGGACCGCAACATCCCGTCGGGCGCGCCGAAGGTCATCTTCGATCCCGCCGCCGGCGACTCGAACACCTACGTGCGCTTCGGCACCGAGTCGTGGAACACGCTGACGGCGAACGCGACGATCAAGTACCTGAACGGCGCGGCACCCGGCATGACGATCCTGCCCGTCGACAGCGCAGGCACGTGCCGGTACAGCAACACACAGAACTGGGGCGAGCCGTTCCGCGGCGCGGGCTCGGTGGCGTCGTGCGTGAACTACTTCCCGATCATCTACGTCGACGGCGACCTGGAGCTGCAGTCGAACGGACGCGGCCAGGGGATCCTGCTCGTGAACGGGAACCTGAAGCTTCGCGGCACCTTCGACTGGGTCGGGCTGATCATCGTGCGCGACGACGTGGAGCGCGGCAACGGCACCGCGAACATCACGGGCGCGGTCATGGCCCGGAACGTCAACCTGAGCAACAACGGCAGCCTGTGGACGGGCAACCAGACCGTGCGCTACTCGAAGTGCGCGGTGGAGAGCGCCCTGCGCGGCTCGGCCATCCTCGTGCGGGCCCGCGACCGGGCGTGGACGCAGCTCTTCTGAGCGGCGCTGCGGACGGCGGGCTGCGGGCTGCGCGCTACGGGCTGCGGATCCGAGTCCCGACTCGGCGGCGGTGACCGACGGGCGCGACGGCGCGTCCCGGGGCTGGGACCGCAGTCCGGACGCGGTCCCGGCTAGATTCCGCGCTCCCACGCCCCCGTCGTCCCCGTCCCGCCCCGTCGTGCTGCCCCGCCCCATCCCCTCGCTCGACCGCCTCCCGCCCTACGTCTTCGCGGAGCTCGACCGGCTGAAGGCCGACGCCCGTGCCCGGGGCCGGACCTTCGTGGACCTCGGCATCGGCAGCCCGGACCAGCCGACGCCCGCGCCGGTGATGGAGGCCGTCCGTCGCGCCGCCGGCGACACGTCGCGCCATGGCTACCCGCCGTTCCGCGGGACGCCGGAGTTCCTGGGCGCGGCCTCGCGCTACATGGCGGCGCGCTTCGGCGTCGCGCTCGACCCGGCGCAGGAGCTGATCGCGGTCAGCGGGTCCAAGGAGGGGGTCGCGCAGCTGCTGCAGGCCTACTGCGGACCCGGCGACGTCGCGCTGGTGCCGGCGGTCTACTACCCCGTCTACGCGCGCGCGCCCATGCTCAACGGCGCGGACGCGTGGTTCATCCCGACGCCGGCGCCGGACTTCCTGCCCGACCTGGACGCGATCCCCGCGGACGTCCTGTCGCGCGCGAAGGTGCTCGTGGTGAACTACCCGAACAACCCGACCGGCGCGGTGTGCGACGTCGCGTTCCTCGCGCGCTGTGTCGCGTTCGCGCGGCGCCACGGGCTGCTGCTCCTGAGCGACCTCGCGTACGCCGAGCTGTCGTTCGACGGCTACCGCGCGCCGAGCGTGTTCGAGGTGCCGGGCGCGATGGACGTCGCCGTCGAGCTGCACTCGTGCTCCAAGGCGTTCAACATGGCCGGCCTCCGCATCGGCTTCGCCGCCGGCAGTGCGGAGGCGATCGCGACGCTCGGCGCCTACCGCACGAACGTCGGCTACGGCACGCCGTGGGTCGCGCAGGCCGCCGGCGCCGCGGCGCTGGACGCGCACGCGACGCTCGCGGCGCCCATCGTCGCGGAGTACCGCGCGCGCCGCGACGCGGTCTACACGGCGCTGCGCGAGGCGGGCTGGGACGTCACGCCGCCGCGCGCCGCGATGTACGCCTGGCTCCCCGTCCCCGAGGGGTTCGACGACTGGGGCTGGGTGCGCGCGGCGCTCGACGAGGTGGGCGTGGTGGTGACGCCCGGCCTCGCGTTCGGCCCCGGTGGCGCCGGCTGGTTCCGCATCTCGCTCGTCCAGCCGGCCCCCGTGCTGTCGCAGGCCGTGGCGCGGCTCGCGGAGCTCGCGGCGCGCGTGCCGGCCTGACGGACCGCGCGACGAGCTAGCGGTCCTCGTCGCGCGAGTCGTCCTCCTCCGACGCGTCCGGACGATCGGGATCGGCGCGGCGCGAGTCGCGCTCGCCGGTCAGCGTCGGACGCGCGTGCGCCTCGGCGTCGGTGCCGCCCGTGTTCCGGCCGCCGGGACGGCCGTGCCGCTCGACGATGTCCGCGTTGTCGTTGCGCGGCGTGCGGCCGCCCTGCGTGCCCGCGCTGCTGTTGCCGGGACTTCCGCTCATGGTGCCTCCTGCGAAGGTGGGGGCGCCGTGAGCGCAGGCCGCGTGCCCCCTGCGGTCAGCCCAGCCGGACCGCCGTGCCGCTCGCGCTGACCATCAGCATCCCGCCGCCGCTGCCCATCTGGATGCTCTCGTAGTCCAGGTCGACGCCGATGACCGCGTCGCCGCCGAGGTCGCGCGCGCGCGCGACCATCTCGTCGAGCGCGATCTGCTTCGCCTTGCGCAGCTCCTCCTCGTACGCGGCCGAGCGGCCGCCGACGATGTCGCGGATGCCGGCGAAGAAGTCGCGGAAGACGTTCGCGCCGAGGATCGCCTCGCCCGACACGAGGCCGAGGTACTGGCGCACGGGGCGGCCTTCGATGGCGGGAGTCGTGACGACGAGCATGGGCGGGGCGCGGTGAGAGGTGATGCGCGAGGTGATCAGTGACCCGTCTCGTGCGACGGGGCGGCGACGGGCTTGGACTGCGTCGAGCCCTGCTCACGCAGCCAGATGCTGAGCAGCACCAGCACGCCCACCGACAGGAACTCGGACTGCCAGTTCTGGAGCGACTCGAACCAGAACTGGCTCGTGCCGAGGTACTGCAGCGTCGTGACGGCCTCGCCGCCGTGCTGCAGCTGCTCCTCGCTGTACGCGCGCGCGCCGCCCATCGCGTGCAGGACGAAGCTCGCCGCGAAGAGCAGCATCAGCGCGAGGCTGAGCGAGTGGCGGTACACCGCGAGCGCGACGCCGCCCGCGCGCACGGGCCACGGCGCCTCGGGATCGAAGCGGTGCGTGCGCGGATCCTCGTCCGTCTCCTCGGGCTCCTCGAGATGCTTCGATTCCGCCGACCCGACCTGGTACAGCTTCGCGGTCAGCAGCACGAAGATCCCCATCTGCAGGAACTCGGACTCCCAGTTCTCGGTCAGCGTCTCCACGAACGCGCCCGTGCGCAGGTACTCCACGACGGTCACCGGCGGCTGCCCATGGTCGCGCTGCTCCTCCGACTGGACGGCCGCGCCGGTGAAGACCAGCCCCACCAGCGTCGCGAGGAACAGCGCGAACGACGCCACGCTCAGCCCGTTCTCGAGCAGGAAGCGATGCACGCCGCTCTTCCCGCGCATCGTCCGCACGCGCATCACCGCGGCCCGCTCGGCCGCTCCCGTGCTACGCTCGTTCCGCTCCGCCTCCTCGCGCGCTCGCGCGCGCTTCACCGTCTCGCGCGCTTCCCGCAGTCCGTCGCTCATCAAGGCGTCTCCGTTGGCGTTGCCTGGAACAGGGCAAGCGCCGTTCCGGCGAGCGAGACCGTGACACCCGTTACACCGGCCGGCTCATCACCGCGCCCGGCACCGCGACGCCGTCGGGGAGCGTCACCGTCACGCGCTCCCGCACCGTGAAGCCGAGCGCCGTGTAGAGCGGCTCGCCCGGGAGCGTCGCCAGCAGCTTGAGCGTCGTGAAGCCCGCCGCCGCCGCGGCGCTCCGGCACGCCTCGAACAGCAGCCGGCCGAGCCCGCGCCGCGCCCACGACGGATCGACGAAGAAGGCGCGGATGCGCGCCGCGTCGCGCGCGGGATCGAGCGACGCGTCCTCGCCCTGCTTGAACTGGTCGCCGCCGAAGAGCGTGCGCCGTCGGCTCCAGCCGCCCCCCGCCACCAGCGCGCCATCCGCCTCGACGACGAAGTACGTGCCGTCGTGCACGAGCTGCGTGTCGACGCCGAACATGTGGCGCACCGCGCTCTCGATCTGCTGGGGCGTGTAGAAGCCCTCGCTCAGCCCGCGCGCGGATCGCGCGATCATCGCCTGCAGCTCGGGGACGTCGGCCAGCGTGGCGCGGCGGACGTGCGGGACCGCATCGCCGGCCGTCACGCGCGGCGGAGCGGCGGGCGGGGGCGGTGGCGCGCGGCGTCCGTCGCGGACGTCAGCAGGCACGCCGCGAGGAGCATCGTGGCCACCGGCCGCAGCGCGGGGTCGAGCAGCCAGGCCGCGAGGAGGACCGCCGCGATCGCCGCGTGGACCAGCGCCGGGCGACGGCGCCCCTGGATCAGCTGCCCGAGGCCGGGCAGCAGCAGGCTCGCGAGCGCCGCCGGCACGTCGCGCGGCGCGGTGGGCGCACCCGTCCCGCCACCGCGGATCACGCGCAGGCGCCGCGGGGCGCGGGCGAGCCGCGTCCGCGCCGGCAGCGAGTCGGGGCGGCGGTGGGCGTCCACGTCAGCTGATCCAGCGCCCCACGATCCCGAACAGCCCGGTGAACACGAGCACGACGGCCGCCGACACGCCCACGACGGCCGCCAGCCCACGGACCGTGCGCCAGAGTGCGAGCGGCGCCACCGGCGGCCGGAGGATCAGCTCCGCCCGCGCGTGAGCCGCGAGCGCGACGAGCCGGCGGTCGGCGGCGGCCCACGCCCCGAAGGCCGCGAAGCAGAGCGCGGCCGAGAAGAGCGCGGGCCAGGCCACGGGCCGCCAGAGCGCCATCAGCAGCGCCACCGACAGCCCCAGCACGACGTCGAGCGTGAGCCGGCGGCGCGAGGCCGTGCGGGCGCGCAGCGTGAGCAGCTCCGCGAGCCCTGCGTCCGGACGGACGGCGGTGTCGACCATGGCTTCCCCCCGGAGCATCGGGAGCGGACCGGGACCGCTGCGGGTGCGCGGTCCGGCTGCTCCGCCCTGCCCTACGATGTCACCGCCGGGCCGCGCGCGCATCCCCCGCCGCGCGCCCCGGCGGGTCGCTCAGTTGGCGCTGGGGTCTTCCTCGTCGCCCTCCTCCTCCGCCTCGTCGGCGGGCGAGAACGCCGACTGCAGCTCGTCGTTCACCAGCAGGTCGCGCACGATGGCCTCGATGCTCGGGCGCGACGTGTCGTCCACGAGCACGAGGTCGGACGCCCACAGGTAGCGGCCGCCGAGGTTCTCGCCGCTCGCCGCGCAGTTCGCGCGCAGCGTGGCGAGGTGGTCGAAGGTGCAGAAGCTGGCGATCCAGCGCGAGCCGTCGGCGAGCGTCACGATAACGTCGGTCACGTCGTCCGACGGGGTCCATCGACCGGGCGCCCACTCCTCGGCCTCGATCCAGAGCAGGAAGGGTTGCACGTGCATGGTGGCGCGAGTTGGAGGGGTGGAAGCGCGGCGGAGCGGCGTCAGCCGAAGGCGCGGAGGAGGCTCTGCACCAGCAGGACGACGAGCACCGCGCCGGCGACCGCGAGCAGCGCGATGCCCGCGAGCACGCCGAGCACCACGCGGCTGCTGGCGGCGCGCGCGCCGCGCGGGTCGGCGAGGTGCCGCTCCAGCAGCGCGACGTTGCGCGAGTTGGAGCGCCAGCCGAGGTCGAAGAGGTCGCCGAACAGCGGCACGGCGCCCACCAGCGTGTCGATGCCGACGTTGAGCAGCATGCGCACGAGCACCGTCGCCGGCGCGCCGAGGCGCGCGGCCGCGAGCACGATGTAGCCCGACGCCGCGGCGCCGACGACGTCACCCACGCCCGGGATCAGCCCCAGCACCGCGTCGAGCCCGAAGCGCACCGGCGTGCCCGGCACGCGCACCGCGGTGTCCAGCAGGCGCGCCATCGCGCGCACGCGCTGGGCATGGTGCATCCGGCTGCCGTGCACGGGCCCGGTGAGCACCTCTCCCACCACCGGCTCCAAGGACGCATCAACGGGCGGGCGCGTCGCCATCGGTCACCTCGCGTGCGGGTTCGCCGATCGAGAAGAGCGCGCGCAGGTGCGGCGGCACGCGGCGCGGACGGCCGGTCGTGGGATCCACGGGACACCAGAGCGTGCGCGAGCGCGCCAGCACGCGATCGTCGTCCACGCGCCGCACGTCGGTGTGCCGCTCGAAGATCAGCCCCTTCGCGTGGCCCACGCGCGTGCGCACGACGACCGCGTCGCCGAGCAACGCGGGCGCGAGGTAGTCGATCTCGTGCCGCGTGCAGACCCAACCGACCTGCGCGCGGTCCTCGGGCGTCGTCAGCGCGAGCCAGTGCGCGGTCGCGGTGTCCTGCACCCACTGCACGTAGACGACGTTGTTGACGTGCGCCTGCTCGTCGAGGTCCGACTCCGCCACCTCCAGCGTGCGCGCGAAGGTGTCGCGCCCCGCGTCGGACGAGCCGGGGGGCGCGGCCGCGGGTGCGTCGTCGGAGTCGGGCGCGCGGACGGTCACGCCGCCGGGAATCGCACGATCGAGGCCGCCGCGCGCGTCACGCCGCCGCCAGGCACTCGATCTCGACGCGGGCGCCGAGCGCCAGCCCCGTGCTGCCGAAGGCGCTGCGCGCGGGGAAGCTGCGCGGGAAGTAGCGCGCGTAGACCGCGTTCATCGCTGGCCACTCCTTCATGTCGGCCATCATCACGGTGCACTTCACGACGCGCTCCATGGACGACCCGGTGCGCTGCAGCACGTCGCGGATGTTCTCGAGCGTCTGGCGCGTCTCGGCCTCGATGCCGCCGGGGACCAGGCGGCCGCTGCTGTCGGTGCCGATCTGGCCGGCGAGGTAGAGCATCCCGTTCACGCGCACCGCGGGCGAGAACGGGTACTGGGGCGTGCCGTACGGCGTCAGGAACTCGGGCGTGCCGGCGCCGGCGCGGGTGGCGGACGAGCAGGCGGCCGAACCGAGGCACGCGAGGGCGACGAGGAGACGACGCACGGCGGCGGGAGCTGGAGGAGACGTCGGTGACGGCGAACGCCGGCAACGCTCGCACGCCCCGCACGCGGCGTCAACCGCGGTGCACGCCGGCGCGTCAGAGCCGCCGGATCTCGTGCGCGCGGATCACCAGCTCGTCCTGCGCGAAGCGCTCCTCCAGCGTCGCGCGCAGCGTGCGCCACCAGTCGGCGTCGAGCGCGTCGACCATGACCTCGTAGACCACGACGTCGTCGCGCGCCGGCGGCTCGCCGTCCGGTGCCCACACGCCCTCCGCGGGCGCGCGCGTGTAGGCGGTGAGCCCGCCGAACGTCCCGGTGAGCGTCGTGCGCAGCTCGGCGTAGTGCGACGCGGGAAAGGGCCGGCCCGCATCGTCGCGGACGGGGATCAGCAGCTGGACGAGGTGCATGCGGGCGTCAGCGCGGCTCGCGAGGGAGGACGGGCGTGTCGTCGGAGGTGGCGTCGTGCGCGAGCGCGTCGGCGACCGCGTCGGCCATGCGCTCCAGCCGACCCTGCTCGCGCCGCGCCACGCGCCGCCAGAGCAGACGCGATGCCGTGAGGCCGGCGGCGAGCGTGCCCGCGCCGATGGCCGCGACGGCGAGCCCGGACAGCTCGCCGAGGCCCCCGAGCGTCGCCAGCGCGGCCGCCGCGGCGGGCACGAGGTGCATCACGATCTGCCGCCCCTCGAAGCGCCCGGTGACCTCGACGTCGACGCCGCCCGCGCCCGATGGGGTGAGCACGACGGACGAGGCGCTGTAGCCCGTGTCGTAGCGCCACTCGAAGCCGTGGCCGAGGGCGCGCACCTCGCCCAGCACGGGCGAGTGGCGGCGGATCGCGCCGAGCACGGCGCCCGACGCGAGCGGCGTGCGCGCCTCCTCGACGCGGCGGCGCACGACGACGCGCGCGTCGCTCGTGGCGTCCTGCCGCGTATCCGTCTCCGCGCCGGCGCCGGGCGCCAGCTCGCGCGCCACGCGGCGCACCAGCAGCGGGTCGATGCCGGCGGCGGCCGCGTCGCGCTCCAGCTCCGACAGCGCGTGCACCGCGTCGCCCTGGCGCTGCTGCAGCTCGGCCGCGCGCCGCAGGATCAGCGCGCGCTCGTCGTCGGTGAAGCGCGGGTCTGGCATGGGGGCAATCTGCGCCGCCGGGCCGCGCGGCGCACGGTCGGACGACGGAATGTGTCGACGGGCCCGGGCCCGCCGGCCCCTTTCAACTCTTGGAGGGATGCGGATGCTCCGGATCAGGCGGATGCTGCGGATCGCGCCGCGTGGCAGCGACGTCCCGTGCGCCACATGGAGCGATCCGCATGATCCGTTCAGATCCGAAGCATCCGCGTCCTCCCCAAAGGCGAACGCCCCGGCGCGCGGACGCGTCATCTCCTTCCGGACGTCAGCGTCGCGAGCCACGCGTCCACCGCCCGCTGCGAGCGCAGCACGACCACGCGCGTCGTGGGCGGGAGCGCGGCCAACCGGCGCAGCACGCCCGGGCGGCGCGTGCGCGGATAGCCCCACACCCAGCGCACGAACTCCCACGTCACCTGCTCGTTGCACCCCGCGGCCATGTCGGGCCGGGTGCGGCCGCGGTAGCGCACCGCGCGCGACACGATGCGCCACACGCAGACGACGCGCGGCAGGTCGAGGAAGACGACCGTGTCGCTCGCCGCCAGCCGCACGTCGAGCGTGCCGCCGTAGTTGCCGTCCATCACCCACGCCGGCTCCGCGATCATCGCCTCGACCGCGCCGCGCCACTCGTCGGCCGGCGTCTCCACCCAGCCGGCGCGCCAGTAGCGCGCGTCCAAGTGCACGACGGGGAGCCCCGTGCGCTCCGCGATGCGCTTCGCGAGCGTCGACTTGCCCGCCCCGCCCGAGCCGATGATCGAGACGCGCCGCACGCCGTCGCGCCTACTGCGCGGCGTCCGGGCGCAGGCACGCCAGCCCCGCGTCCATCGCGGCCTGCCGCGCGGCGGCGTCGCGCAGCTCGGGCAGCGGCACCGGCGGCGCCGGCTCCACGTCGTGCGGCGCGATCGCGCGCTCCAGCCACACCACGTCGTGCCACGCGCCGAGCTTGTAGCCCACGCCGCGGAACACGCCCACCGGCGTGAAGCCGAGCGCGCGGTGCATCCCCTCGCTCGCGTCGTTGGGCAGCGTGATGCCCGCATACGCGTTGCGGAAGCCCTGCAGCGCGAGCAGCGCGAACAGCGACGTGTACAGCGCGCGCCCCACGCCGCCGCGGTGCGCGTCCGCGTGCACGTACGCGGACACCTCGACCGACCACTGGTACGCCGGGCGGTCGCGATGCGGGCTCGCGTACGCGTAGCCGAGGACGCGCGCGTCGCGCTCCAGCACGAGCCACGGCGTGCGCGCGGTGAGCCGCTCGACGCGCCGCGCCATCTCGTCGGCGTCGGGCGCCGTCAGCTCGAACGAGGTCGCGCGCCCGTCCACCGCGGGCGCGTAGATCGCGGCCAGCGCCGCGCCGTCGGCCGCCGTCGCGAGGCGGATGCGCGCCGCGCCGCTCACGTCCACACCTCCTCGGCCTGCTGCAGGTGGCGGTGCTGATGCGGCGCCTGCATCGCGAGCGCCGCGAACAGGTTGTAGCGCGCCCGCGCGTCGAACGGCGACGTCACGCGCACGCGCTCCAGCGGAAGGCCGTCCGCCGCGCGCACGAACGCCAGCAGCTCGTCCTGCCGCGCGTCGAACTCGCGCAGCGTCGCGTCGCGTGGGAGGTCGCCCGTGGGCACGAACGAAGCCGGCGAGCGGACGCGGCCCACGCGCAACGCGCCGACGCGCGGCAGCGGGCCCACCATGCGCGAGATCAGCCAGCCCACGGGATCGCGCCGGTAGCGCGCGGCCGCGGTGCGGCCCATCGCCGCGGCCTCGTCGAGCGCGGCGCGCAGCAGCGGCGCGTACGCCTGCGCGGTCAGGTTGAGGTGCGCCACGCACTCCGCGACCGACCAGCGTGCGGGATCGGCGCGGCGCGCCCAGCGGTCCTCCGGGAGTGTGTCCGCCAGTCGATGCAGGCGGGTCCGCGCGCGCTCCAGGTCGGCCGCGACGTCGGCGAGCTGTGGCTGCATGCGTCTCTCTCGAGGTGACGTGCTACGACACGCTGTCTAGGGCGCACACTTCGGACAGCGGACCAGCACCGGCCCCTGCTCCGGCAGCTCGCGCGCGATCCACGCGCGCAGCGCCGCGGTCGTCTCGGCGCACACCTGCCGACTCCCCTTCGCGTTCAGACGGCCCGGATGCCGACCCCGGTCGATCTCGGCGCACGACACGCGGTGCAGCGTCGCCCCCGTCTTCGCCCGCACGCCGAGGACGTACCCGCGCGGATGCGAGTTGCGCCACCAGCCGTAGCCGGCGTCGTCCCCGGGATACTCGTACGTCGCGACGTTCGGATCGGCCGGCGCCTCGCTCATGCGCCGGGCGCGTCGTCGGGACGCGGCGCGTCGGCCTCGTCCGTCGCGGGCGGCTCGACGCCGAGGCTGGCCTGCAGGTCCTCGATCGCGCGCGCGAGCTGCCGCAGCGACTCGAGCATCGCGTGCGCCTCCGGTGGCACCGGCGCGCCGCGCGCCTCGGCCTCGGCGATCTGGGCCTCGAGCGCCTGCGCGGAGTCACCGAAGGTGTGGAGATCGTCGGGGCTGCTGCTCATGCGTGCGGTGGAGATGGAGGTGCGATGCGTCGGCCGCTGCCGGCCGCGCCTGCCGCAGAACGTAATGCGTGGCGCCCCGCCCGGCGCGGGTCAGGTGACCTCGCTGCTGCACACTGTCGCAGCAGCGGGAGCGGCCATCGGGTACGGTGCGCGCAGAGCTCGGCATCGGGCCGTGCCGTGCGACACGCGGCGCGCGAAACTCGGGCTGGCGTCGGCGTGACGCATGTGCAATAGATGACGCGCGCCGCGTCGACGTTGCGTGGCGCGCCCCCCTCCGCACGCGCTCCGCGAAGGCTGCCCTCATGCGCGACGAGCGGCCCGGCGCCCCGCCGCCGGACGATCCCCCCCGCGTCCCTCCCGCCGTCGATCCGGCGGAGATCACCTCCCCCGAGTCCCTGACGCCCGACGCCTCCTGCGAGGCGCCGGACGAGCTGGCGGCCGACTACGAGATCCTCGGCGAGCTGGGACGCGGCGGGAGCGCGGTCGTGTACCACGCGATCGATCGACGGCTCGGCCGCGAGGTCGCGCTCAAGGTCGTGCGCGCGCCGCACGGCCGCGCCGACGGGCGTGCGGCGGAGGCGCTGGCGCGGCTGGCGCGCGAGGCGTGCACCGTCGCGCAGCTGGAGCATCCGCACATCGTGCGGCTGCACGCCATCCACCACCTGCGCGACGGGCTCGCGCTGGAGATGCCGCGTGTCGCCGGGCAGACGCTGAAGCAGATGCTGGCCGTCGTCGGGCCCCTGGACGCCGACCACGCCTCCGCGATCCTGCGCGACGTCGCGGCCGCGCTGGAGTTCGCGCACGCGCGCGGCGTCGTGCACCGCGACGTGAAGCCCGAGAACATCTTCGTCGAGGACTACACGGGGCGCGCGCTGCTCGCCGACTTCGGCGTGGCGCGGTGGCAGGACGCGGACGCGGCGCTCACGCAGACGGGCGTCGCGATCGGCACGCCGGCGTACATGAGCCCCGAGCAGATCGACGGGCGCGCGCTCGACGGGCGCGCGGACCTCTACAGCCTGGGGCTCGTCGGCTGGGAGATGCTCGCCGGCCGCCGCCCGTGGGAGGGCGAGTCGCTGCTGACCGTGCTCCAGCGCCAGCAGCACGACGAGCTGCCGCCCATCGAGGCGGTGCGGCCGCCGGAGCTGCCGCGGGTGCCGCTGGAGCTGCAGTACATCGTCGAGCGGATGCTGCAGAAGGCGCCGGGCGCGCGCTGGGCCGACGCGGGCGCGGTCGGCGCGCAGCTGACCCAGCCGATCCTGCCGATGGACTTCACGGCGTGGCGCCGCCGTCACGAGCGCCGCGTCGAGGAGGCGCGGCGCGCGCCCGCGACGCCGCGCGTCGGTGCGCTGGGACGCCTCACGACCGCGCTCACGACGCTCCGCTTCTCGCGCGCGCGGCTGGAGACGGACGCGGACACCGCGGCGCCGGTGACGGCCGACCACGCCCCCACGTGGGCCGCGCGGCCGCCGCTGCGCCGCGCGGCGCGCACCCGCATCGCGGTCGCCAGCGCGACGGCGCTCACCGCGACGACGATCGCGCTCGTGGTGCGCTCCACCGGCAGCGGCGAGGAGCTGCCGCGCGCGCGCGCCACGCGGGCCGCGCGCGGCGAGGTGGCGCCGGCCGCGCCGCACCTGCTCGAGACGCCGTCGCGCCTCGGCGTCACGCGTGCACAGGCCCCGGCGTCGCTGGAGCACGCGTTCGTGTGGTCGCCGACGGTCGGGCCGCGCGTGGCCGCACTGGCGGTCGTCGCCACGGCCGGCACGGAGAAGCCGCAGGCCCGCGGCGGCACGAAGCCGCAGCCCGCCGCCACGACGGCGTCGGCCGAGCGTCGCAGCCGGAAGACCGAGCGTACGGACGGCGCGCGCGGGACGCGTGGCGCGAGCGGCACCGTGCACGTGCACGCGCCGGTGCTCGTGCGTGCGCCCGAGGGCGCGCCCCGCGCCGACGCCGCGCCGACGTTCGTCGCCACCGCGCGCGACGCCGTGTGGCGCGTGGCCGAGCGGGTGCGCGGCGTCGCGGGCGGCGAGCCCGTGCCGGTGGGCGCGGCGCCCGAGCGCGAGGTGGTCGTGGACTCCGCGCTCTCGCGCGCGCCGCGGCGCGCGGAGCTGGTGGGCGCGTGGCACCATGGCGACCGCCGCTCGCGGCTCGGCGACTCGCTGACGCTCGTGCTGCGCGAGGACGGCACCGCGCGCGAGATCCGGCGGCGCTACTCGCTCGACCCCCGCAACAGCTGGATGCTCGCGCGCGAGCAGTTCGACGGGCGGTGGGAGATGCGCTACGGCGGGCTCACGGCCGTGGAGCTGTGCATCACGTGGCAGACGCCGAAGGAGCTGACGACCTGCGGCGGCGCGATCCCCGACTCCGTGGACGGACTCCGCATGCTGACGTACGCGGGCCGGCACTGGCGCGACCGTCCACCGGCGCCCGAGAAGCCGGCGAAGTCGCGCGCGTCGAAGAAGCGCTCGGCCTCGCGGCGCGGCTGACGCAGCGAACCCGGGGCCGGCCGTCGTCGACGGCCGGCCCCGCGCGCATCCGGACGCCGCGCTCGAGCTCCCCACGCGTCGCTGACGATCGCCGACGCGCCGACGGGTGGCCGAACCGCGCGACGCGGCCGTATCGTTGTCGCGCAGTTCCACACTCATCGCGAGAGGACACCCAGCATGCGCAGCATCCCCGCATCCGCGCTGGCCGTCGCCATGACGGCGACCGCGGCCATCGCGCTCGCCGGCGGCGCGAGTGCCGTCCGCGCCCAGGATTCGTCGCGCGCCGTCGCCGGCGGCGGCATCAGCGTCGCCGGCTGGGCCGGGAAGGTCGACGCCAACGAGGCCAAGGCCGGCCAGACGGTCAACAACGCGAAGCTCGTGCAGGAAGGCGACGCGCTGCACGCGACCACTGGTCCCGCCATCGCCTACTGGAATCCCGGCAACACGGCGAGCGGCGACTACACCGTGAAGGCGACGTTCCGCGAGCCGCAGTACATGGGGCTCAACAACCATCCGCACCCGTACGGCGTCTTCATCGGCGGGAGCGACATGGGCACCGACACGCAGAGCTACGCGTACTGCGCGGCGTACGGCAACGGCAACTTCATCATGCGCGGCTTCGGGCCGGAGCCGTTCCGCCTGAACGGCCCGCGCGGCGAGGCCAACGCCGCCATCCACAAGGCGGCCGCGAAGGGCGACCCGGTGACGCAGGAGATCGCGATCACGGTGAAGGGCGACCAGGTCACGTGCGCGGTGAACGGCACCGTCGTCGGCACGTACGCGAAGGCGGACCTCGTGGGCGCCGGGAAGCTCAAGTCGACCGACGGCGTGTACGGCATCCGCATGGGCCACAACACCGAGGCGATCGTGACGGGCTTCGGCATGACGCCGGCGGCGGCCGGTGGCGGCGCGAAGGTGAAGAAGGACTGAGCGCCCGAGAGCGCCCGAGCGCGCCCGAGCGCGCCCGAGGGCGCGCCTCGCGGGGGCGCCGCGGCCGTTCGGCCGCGGCGCCCCCGCGTCGCGTTGACAATCCCCTTGCAGCCGTGGTCGTCCGCGTGGCGCGCGGGACTTCTACTTTGTAGAAACACCCTCGCCCCGCCCCATGTCCACTCGCCTTCGCCTCGCGCGGCCCGCCCCGTGGGCCGTCGCCGCGCTCGTCACACTCGTCGCGCTGGCGCCCGCGATCGGCGGCGCGCAGGACACCGACGCCGCCGTGTCGACTCTGGCGCTGCTCGACGGGCCGCGCGTGCCCGACGACGCGATCGCCTACCACGCCGCGCGACGGCGCGCCGAGGCGGCGTTCGCGGCGGGACGCCACGCGGAGGCGGAGCCGATCGCCGATTCGCTCGCCCGCGCCTATCCGCGCGACGTCCGCAACTGGCATCTCCTCGCGCGCGTGAAGGCCGCGCTCGGCCGCCACGAGGAATCGGCGGCGGCCTATCAACGCGTCGGCGCGCTCGTGGGATGGCGCTCGCCGTACTTCTACCCCGGCGTGATGACCGCCGTGCAGCGGCTCGCGGCCGGCGACCGCGCGGGCGCTCTGGAGGAGCTGCGCCGCGAGGTCGAGGAGCGCCGCAACTTCTACGTGCGCTCCGCGGTCTTCGGCTGGCCGGGGCTCGCCGCGCTGCAGGCGGACACGCAGTTCCTCCGCCTCACCGGCAGGCCCGTCGGGCCCGCGCCCTCGCGCGACGACGCCTGGCGATCCGATCTCGACTTCCTCGTCGCGGAAGTGAAGCGCGTGAACCCCGACTACCACGATGCGCCCTTCCCCGCCGAGTTCACGCGGCGCGTCGAGCGGCTGCGCGCGGAGATCCCGCGTCTCACCGACGACGAGATCTTCGTGCGCATGAACCACGTCCTCGCGGTGCTCGGCCAGGGTCACCTGGGCGTGTTTCCCACCGCCTCGTCGGGGCGCCTGCCGATCCGTCCGTACGCCTTCGCCGACGGCATTCACGTCATCGACGCGGCGCCCGATCAACGCGCGCTCGTCGGCGCGAGGCTGCTCGCGATCGGCGGCACGCCCGTCGACGAGATCCTGAAGCGGCTCGCGGCGCACCGCAGCGTGTCGGGCGACATGCAGCACCTCTGGGGCGCGTCGGACCTCGCGTCCACGCCGCACCTGCGCGGCGTGCACGCCATCGACGGCGGCGACTCGACGACGCTCACCCTGCAGCCGCGCGGCGGCGGCGCGATCCGCACCGTGCGCGTGCCCACGCGCGGAGCCGCGATGCCGGGGTGACAGGACCGCCTCGCGCCGCCGCCGGGCGTGCCGACGCCACTCTACCTCCGCGAGATGGACCAGTCGCACCGGGAGCAGGCGATGCCGGAGCACGACGCGCTCTACGTGCAGATGAACCTCGTGCGCCCCGATCCGGACGAGACGGTGGCGCAGTTCGGGACGCGCATCCGGCGCGTGCTCGCCGAGCGCCGGCCGCGGAACCTGATCCTCGACCTGCGGCACAACAACGGCGGCGCGACGGGCAACTATCCCGAGCTCCTGCGCACGGTCGTCGCGTTCAGCACGCAGCCCGACGCGCGCGTCTTCGTGCTCATCGGCCGGCGCGTCTTCTCGGCCACCGCGAACCTGGTGACGGACCTGGAGCGGCTCGCGCGCCCGACGTTCGTCGGCGAGCCGACGAGCGCGTGCTGCAGCTTCACGGGCGACCCGAACGCGGCGACGCTGCCGTACAGCCGGCTCGCGGCCGAGCTGACGTCGGTGCGCTGGAACCTGAGCGCGGACGTCTACGACGCGCGGCGCGAGCTGGTGCCCGACGTGCCCGTGCAGCTCACCGCGGCGGCGCACTTCGCGGGCGAGGATCCGGTGCTGGAGACGGTCTTCCGGCTGATCCACGCGCCGGCGCCGTAACCGCGCGACGCGCACGAACGCGAACGGGGGCGCGTCGTCGACGCGCCCCCGTTCCGTCTGCCGTTGGAGCGTTCAGCTCAGCCGCACTCGCTGAACCCGCACACGTGGCACTTCACGCAGCCCTCGGCGAACTCCAGCTGGCTGCCGCAGTCCGGGCACGTGCCCATGAACACCTCGCCGCCGTGGAAGCTCTCGAACGCGGGCTGCGCCTGCATCGCGTTCCCCGCCGGCGCCGGCGTCACGACCTCGCGCGCGGGTGCCGACGACTGCGGTGCCGGGCTCGCGAGCAGGTCCTGCTGCACGCCCTGCTTGTCGCGCCACCACTCCTCGAGCGCGATGCCGACCGCGTCGGGCATCGACAGCACCTTGTTCGGGCCCAGGCCCACCGCGCGATCCGACGAGATGCCGCGCAGCTGGCGGATGATCTCCTGGATCGGGATCCCCGAGCGCAGCGCCAGCGACACCAGCCGGCCCAGCGCCTCGGCGTCGGCCATCGCGCTGCCGCCCGCCTTGCCCAGGCTCAGGAAGACGTCGAACGGCTGGCTGCGGTCGTCCTCGGAGATGTGCACGAACATCGTGCCGAGCGGCGTCTCCTTGCGCATCGACGTCGAGCGGAGCTTGTCCGGGCGCGCGCGCTTGGCGCGGCGCTGGAGGTTCTCCGCCTCGGCGTCGTAGAGCGCCTTCTTCGTGCGCTCCATCTCGGCCTCGAGCTCCGCGATCGTGCCCTGCAGCTCGCCCACCTGGCGGCGCAGCGCCGTCGCCTCGCCCTTGTCCGCCGCCGCGTCGCCGCCACCGGCGGCCGCCTTCTCGCGCTCCTTCTTCGCGGTCTCCGTCGCACCCGTCGACAGCACCTGGCCGTCGCGCGAGCCGTCGCGGTAGACCGTCACGCCCTTGCAGTTCAGCTGGTACGCGAGCTCGTAGATCGCGCGGACGTCGTCGACCGTCGCCGTGTGGGCGAAGTTGGTCGTCTTGCTGATGGCCGAGTCGCAGTGCTGCTGGAAGGCCGCCTGCATGCGCACGTGCCACTCGGGCGCGATCAGGTTCGCCGTCACGAACACCTTCTGCCAGCGCTCCGGGACCTCCGGGTGCTGCACGGTGCCCGTCTTCGCGATGCGCTCCATCAGCTCGTCCGAGTACCACCCCTCGCGCTTGGCGATCGCGACGAAGTCCTCGTTGACGTCGGGCATCATGACGCCCGCCTGGTTGCGCATGAACGCCACCGCGAACAGCGGCTCCAGCCCCGACGAGCAGCCGGCGATGATCGAGATCGTGCCCGTGGGCGCGACCGTCGTCACGTTGCAGTTGCGCAGCATCTGCATCGGGCGGATGCGCTTGCCGTCGGCGTCGCGCGCGCACGTCTCGTCCGGGCCCCAGATCGACCGCGCCCACTCGGGGAACGGGCCGCGCTCCTTGGCCAGGCGCTCGCTCTCCTTCTTCCCCTCGACGTCGAGGAACTCCATCACGCGGCGGCCCATCTCCACGCCCTCCGGCGTGTCGTACGGGATGCCGAGCTTGATCAGCGCGTCCGCGAAGCCCATGACGCCGA
The DNA here is from genome assembly GCF_030159095.1 of Roseisolibacter agri. NCBI lineage: Bacteria > Pseudomonadati > Gemmatimonadota > Gemmatimonadia > Gemmatimonadales > Gemmatimonadaceae > Roseisolibacter > Roseisolibacter agri. The sequence goes on along the minus strand of NZ_BRXS01000004.1, from coordinate 320,767 downwards.
GCCCGATGCGGCGGATGCGCTTGGACAGCGCGTCGATCTCCGGCAGCGGGTACTTGTTGACGTCGATGATGTTGTCGAGGAAGTGCGTCGACGTGCGGATGTCGCGGCCGAACGCCTCCCAGTCGAGCTGCCCGTCGCGGACGTAGTAGCCGACGTTCACCGAGCCGAGGTTGCAGACGTCGTACGGGAGCAGGGGCTGCTCGCCGCACGGGTTGGTCGCCTCGTACGCGCCGAGGTGCGGGACCGGGTTGTAGCGGTTCGCCTCGTCGATGAAGAACACGCCCGGCTCGCCCGTGCGCCACGCGCCGAGCACCATCTTGTCCCACACCAGCTTCGCGTCCAGCTGCCCCGCGACCGCGCCCGTCGACGGCTCGATCAGGTCGTAGCTCCCCCCCGCCTTCAGCGCCTGCATGAACTTCTCGGTGATGCCGACCGAGATGTTGAAGTTCGTGACCTTCGTCAGGTCTTCCTTGCAGGCGATGAAGTCCAGCACGTCCGGATGGTCGACGCGCAGGATGCCCATGTTGGCCCCGCGGCGCGTGCCCCCCTGCTTCACCGCGTCGGTCGACGAGTCGTAGAGCTGCATGAACGACACGGGGCCGCTGGCGACGCCGGTCGTCGAGCGCACCATCGCGCCCTTGCCACGCAGGCGGCTGAAGCTGAAGCCCGTGCCGCCGCCCGACTGGTGGATGAGCGCCATCGAGCGCAGCGTGTCGTAGATGCCGTTCTGCCCGTTCGAGAGCGCGTCCTCGACCGGCAGCACGAAGCACGCGGAGAGCTGGCCCAGCGGGCGGCCCGCGTTCATCAGCGTCGGCGAGTTCGGCTCGAAGCGGCGCTGCGTCATCAGCGCGTAGAACTCCTCCGCCAGCGCCTGCGTCTGCGCGTCCGACGCGCCGTAGCGCCGGTCGGCCTCGGCGACCACCGTGGCGACGCGCCAGAACATGTCTTCCGGGCGCTCGGTGGGCTTGCCCGACCGGTCCTTGACCAGATAGCGCTTCTCGAGAACGGTGCGCGCGTTCTGCGACAGCTCGGCCGGGACCGACGGGGGCGTGGACGACAGAGGCATGAAGGGCTCCTTCGACGCGGACGACGTGCCCGGAACGGGGGGGCGTTCGGGGCGGGACTGAGGTCTCACACCACCGGACGGAGTCGACGGTGGCGGGGGCCTGCGAGTGGAGGGGAGGGGCAACCTACAGGTGCTTGCTCGCACGCACAATGTCTCCCGCGGCCACCCATTCGTTCCCGTCCCGCCCTCCGCGACGGACGCGGGTACTGCCACCCCGCGCCAGTCCGGCAGGACAGGTCGTAAACGTCGATGGGACAACGCGTAAGCATGTGTGCGGCGACCGTGGAATTGGGCACCTTCGGCGACCTGTCCGACGTCGGACGGGAGCGCCACACCCACGCGCTTCCGGTCCGACTTGCTCGCTTGCACGAATGGCATGGAGCGGGCCACGACAAACGTGCGTCGCGGGACATTCGTGGCCCGCGCCTCCGTCGCGCTGCCACTCCTGATACCCCGCAGACCGCGCGTCACTCCCTCGCCATGAGCGCCGCGCGCATGGCGGCGTGACGCTGGCGGCGCGCTGGCCGGGCGCCGGCTACGGCGTCGGACCAGGCGTCGGAGGATGCGCCGGGAACTCGCCCGCGCGGTGCCGCGCCTGGAGCCGCAGGTACGCCTCCGCCGTCCGGCGGATGCGCGCACGCTCCTCGTCGGTCGTCGCGCGCATCAGCCGCGCGGGCACGCCCGCCACGAGTGAGCCGGGCGGCACGGCCATCCCCTCGCGCACCACGGCGCCCGCCGCGACGAGGCTCCCGGCGCCGAGCACCGCGCCGTTCAGCACGAGCGCGCCCATGCCCACGAGGACGTCGTCCTCCACGGTGGCGCCGTGCACCACCGCGCGGTGCCCGACGGTCACGCGCGCGCCGAGCACGCACGGCAGCCCGGGATCCGCGTGCAGCACGGCGCCGTCCTGCACGTTGCTCCCCTCCCCCACGACGATCCGCTCGTTGTCGCCGCGGAGCACCGCGTACGGCCACACGCTCGCGCCGTCATGCAGAGTGACGTCGCCGCAGACGAAGGCGAGGGGGTGGACGAACGCAGCAGGGTCGATCATGCGCGCACCATCCGTCAGAAGGAGAGGCCGAGCGTTCCGTACACCGTCACGCGGTTGGACGCGCGCTCGGTCTCGCGCACCGGCGCGGCGGCGCCCACGCGCAGCCGGTAGCCCTGGTCGTACTGCAGCGCCGCGTCGAGGTTGAGCTCCGCGCCCACGGACGTGAGCCAGCGTGGCGCGTCGGGCGACACGACCAGGTTCGGCGCCCCGCTCGACGTGCGGCGACACAGCGTCTGCTCGGCGCGATCGACATCGGCGGGGCACCACGCGGTCGCCGCGTCGGCGAAGGCGCTCACCGACACGCGGTCGAGGAAGGCGGGCAGCAGCGCCAGCCCGCGCGCGGGGAGCAGCAGCGGCGCGCGGTACTCCACCGACGCGGCGGCCGCGCGCAGGCCGCGCTGCGCGCCCGCGGGAAAGCCGCGCGCGCCGAACGTGCGCGCCGGATCGCCCACCGAGACGCCGGGCAGGAGCACCGCGCTGCTCCCGCTCACGCCACCCGCCGAGAACTCGGTCGCGGTGCGCCGGTCCGTCACGCCACCGGCGGCGCGCACGGCGATCACGTGGTGCGAGAAGCCCGGCAGGTCGAGCGAGCGGTACGCGCGCGCGACGCCGACCGCGCGGCGCGACGCGCCCGACGCGATGCCCGCGCCATCCTGCCAGCGCTGCTGCGCGCTGAACGACAGCGCGACGCCGTCCTCCGGCGAGATGCTGAGGAGCGGGCGGCGCGCGTTGGTCCACGCGCCGCTGACGCCGAGCGTCGGGAAGGACGCGCCGATCACCGAGTCCGCGAACGCGGCGAGCGCCGGCAGCGTCGAGCGATACGCGCGCGTCTCCCAGAACGCGCCGACGGAGAGCGAGGAGCTGGTGCGGTAGCGCGGGCGCGCGAACACGAGGCTCGCGCCGACCTGCCGCGTGCGGCGGTCGAGCGGGCGCTCCTCGCGCGCGCCGCTGCTGCGCTGCACGGCCAGCGTGTCGTACTGCCAGCCCTGCGTCGCGAAGAGGTCGACGTACGGCCGCGCGGCGCGCACCAGCCGGTACGAGACGTCGCCCTCGAGATCGCGCGTCTCGACGTTCATGCTGAGCGACGCGTCGTACGAGTGGCGCCCGAGCACGTCCTGCCCGCTCGTCGCGGCGCCGAGCAGCGTGCCGCCGCCGTCGGCCTGCGCGCCGAGCGGCGTCCAGTAGCGCGGCAGCAGCGAGCGCCATGCGCGGTACGCGCGCGTTGCGCCGGGCGCCGCGGCGACGTCGCCGACGGTGGACGTCTGCGCGAACGCCGGCGCGGAGAGCGCCGCGTCGTCGGCCGTATCGCGCCCGATCTCCCGCACCGCGAGGTGCAGCCCGTCGGCGCGCAGCAGCATCGCGGCCAGTCGACCGCCCTCGGGCGACGGGACGGGCTGCGTGACGCCGAGCGCGGTCACGTCCACGCGGCGCGGGCGCGCGTCGTCGAGCGTCGCGGCGTAGGGCTGCGGCGTGCCGCTGCGGTCGGACGACCAGACGATCGTGCGCCCGTCGGTCGCCCACGATGGCGCGGAGACGACCGCGCGCTCGTCGCTTAGCACGTGGCGCGTGAGCCCGGTCGTGTCGAGCACCACGACGGCCGATCGTCCGCCGCGCGTCAGCCGCACCGCCGCGACGAGCGCGCCGTCGGGCGACCAGCGCGGCTCGGCCCACTGCGTGTCCGCCGCCGCGAGCGTCAGCGCCGCGACGGTCGAGCCGTCCGCGCTGACGCGCACGAGCCGCGTCGTGCCCGCCACGTTCTGCACGGCGACGATCGCGCCGTCGCGCGCGCGCGCGTCCGGATGCGACAGCCGCTGGCCGTGCGTCAGCCGCCGCTGTCCGCGCGACGCCGCGCCGAAGTCGATCGTGCGCCCGGTCTGCACCCAGAGGTCGCCGCGCACGGTGAACGGGTCCGCGTACTCCAGCTGCGAGAAGAGCGTCCCCCCCGCGAACGGTCCCGCCGCCAGCAGGACGTTCGGCGAGAGCGCGTTGCGCCGCCCCAGCCGCTCGCGCGCGCCGCCGAGCGTCACGCGGTACTCGCCCGCCACCGCGCGCCCCTCGCTCGCGGCGTAGACGATCGTACGCGCGTCCTGCCAGCGCGGGTACGCCGCGTACCATCCCTCGCGCGTCAGCAGCCGCCACGACGCGTCGCGCGTCGCACTGCCCGAGGAGTCGGCGCGCAGCTGCGCGCTCAGCGAGTCGCGCCACCGCTGCCACCCGCGCTCGAACGACATCCCGAATCCGAGCCGCGACGCGTGGTTCAGGCGGTATGGGATCAGCATGCCGCTCGTGCGCTCGACGAAGCGGCGCATGCCGTCGGGCGGGCCGTGGCGCGCGACGTAGTCCACCACGAGCGAGCCGTGCACGTACGCCTGCGACCCGCCCGGGAACACCGAGCTCTCGAGGCTCAGCTGGTCGAGGCGCGGCAGGCGCGACTCGGCCGCCGCGGTGCGCGCCAGCAGCCGGTGCTCGCTGCCGACGATGCGGCCCGCGCCGGTGATCTTCGACTCGAAGTAGACCGCGAGGCCCTCCGTCAGCCACGACGGCGCGTACGCGTTGGGGAAGAGCGCGGGGTTCCGCCCGAACACGCGCTGGAGCCCGCGCCACACGCCGCGCGAGCGGTCCAGGTGGAAGACGTGCGTCAGCTCGTGGGTGATGAGCAGCGCGCTCCAGTCGTCGTAGAAGCGGAGCGACGAGACGTCCACGGGCGGCTGCGCGTAGACGACGATCCGGTTCGACGGAAACGTGTTCGCGTAGCCGTTGCTGAAGTCGACGTTGTCGGCGACGACGAGATCGACGGGCCCGCGCGGCGGCGTCAGCTCGGCCGCCAGCCGCGCCCACGCGCGCTCCGCGTCCGCCGCCGCGCGCCGGCCCTGCGTCTCGTGCTCGGCGCGGAAGTGGACGAGGAAGTGCGTGGTGGAGAGGGTGCGCCAGTCACCGCGCGGGTCGATGCCCTGGCCGGCGACGTCGCGCGCGCCGAGCGCGAGGCTCGCGATGAGGATCGTGCGAGCGAGTCGTCCGAGCGTCGCGCTCACGGCGCCTGCCGCTTCGCCAACCCGCGGAAGTACTCCTCCACTCCGTCAGCCACGGCGCGCGCATACAGCTCGCGCCCTTCCGGCGACCGCAGCGACGCCTCCTGCTCCGGGAACATCAGGAAGAGCCCCTCGGTCAGGATCGCGGGCATCCACGGCGGACGCGCGACGGCGAGGTTCTGGTAGTGGATGCCGATGTCGCGCACGCGGAAGCGGCGCACCATCTCGCGCTGCACCAGCCGCGCGAGCGGCTCGGAGTGCTGGTGGAAGAACAGCGTGCTCGTGCCCGCGTTCGCGTACGGGTTCACGCCGTCGGGGAAGGCGTTGAGGTGGATCGACACGAACGCGTGGCCGTTCGCGCGGCGCGCCATGATCCCGCGGTCGCCGAGCGGCACCGGGTCGGCCGTCGTGCGCGTCATGACGACCGTCGCGCCGCGCTGCTGCAGGAGGTCGCGCACGCGCTCCGCCACGGGCAGCACCGCGACCGGCTCCCACAATCCGGTCGGGCCCGTGGCGCCGCCCGGCGGATGGCCGGCGTCGACGACGATCCGCATGCCCCGCAGCGGACGCGCGGGATCGACCGCGGGCGTGCGCCGCACGCGCAGCACGAAGCCGCGCGCGGGATCCCACATCGCCAGGTAGCCGAACGGATCCTCCGACAGCCGCAGCGTCACGCGGACGCGGTCGGTCGCTTCCTGCTCCCAGACGACCTGCCGCACGAGCGAGTCCGTCGCCGTGCCCCAGAGCGGGAGGATGTCGGGCGACAGCGTCGTGCCGTACAGCACGAGGTCGATCTCGCGCCCGCGCTCGACGATCTGGTACGGCGGCCGCTCGGCCAGCGGGACCAGGAAGTCCACCCACTCCGCGGCCGGCGCGACGCGCGCGCCACCGGCGACGCGCCGCGGCGGCGACCAGCCCGCGGGCAGCGCGATGACCTCGCTGCTGTCGACCCACACCTCGAGCTGCTGGTCGAGCCGCACGCGCGTCATGCCGCCCTGCATGCCCGTGCGCTCGACGGGCGTGCCGGGCGCGAAGAACCACTTGTACGTGCCGTCGGGCGTCGGGCGGCCGACGACCACGCGGTCGGTGTCGGGGACCGCCGTCACGCGCCCGAGCTGCACCCAGTCGCGCGCGAGCGCAGTCGAGTCCGCGACGGAGATCCGTCCCACGCGCAGCCGCACCGTGTCCGCGTCGCGCGCGATCAGCACGCGCGCCTCGGGCGCCTGCGCGAGCGCACGCGCCGGCACCTCGGTCACCCAGGTCGTCGCCGCGTCGTCGCCCGTCGCGCCGACACTGCCGCGCGCGGCCGCCGCGTCGACGAGCGGCACGCGCCGATCGCCGTCGAGCGCGAGCCACGCCGTGGCGTTGCGCGGCGCGCGCACCGTCACGCGCACCGGCTCGTCGGCGCGGAGGACGCTGCGCCCCGCCGGGCTCACGCTGCCGCTGTCGACCGCCAGGCGGCCGGTCGCCGCGAGGATGCGGCGAGCGGGCACGCGCACCGGCACCGTCCGGCGCGCCGACTCGGCGCCGCGCGTCGCCACCAGCTCGTAGCGCGGCGCGGCGGCCGGCGGCACGGGGAGGAAGGCGAGGAAGGCGCCGTTGGGAGCAACGGGAACGGTCGCGCCGTTGATCGTCAGCGTCGCGTCGCCGCTGCCGACCGACCCGAAGATGAACGTCGAGTCGCGCGGCCCGACCGACGCCTGCGCGCCCGGCGACACGACACGGATGTCGAGCGGCCGTCCGGTCACGGCCGGAATGGGCGGCAGGCCCAGGGGACCGGCATCGGGGGCGGGCGTGGCGCCGGGCGCGGCGCCCCGTCCGGGCGCGCAGGCGGCGAGCAGAGCGAGCAGCGGCAGGGCCACGTGGAGGGCCACGTGGCGGGCGCGAGCGGGGCGGCGGATCATCGGCGGAAGGTACTCGGCGGCCGTGAACGCGGCGAAGGGGCGCACACCCGAGCGTCGCGACTGATTGCCTCCCCTTCGGCGGGTCTCTACCTTCGACCACGCATGGCATCGTTCGACGTCCGCCGCCCCGCCGCCCCGCGTGCCTCCGGGATCTCCCGGAGGGGCGAGCCGCGTCCCGCTCACGGGCCGCGCGCTCTCCCACGCAGCCGCGGAACCTCGGCGCGTCTCTGCCGTAGTGGGCTCATGCAGCCGACTCCCAGCCGACCGGACGCGTGAGCACCGGTCTTCCCCACTCCTCGCTGCCGGAGGCCGAGCAGGCCCCCGACGAGACGCGCGCGTCCGAGGCTCGCATGCGCGACGGCGTCGTCTCCGTGCAGGTGTGCGCGCTGACCGACGTCGGCCGCACCCGCGAGCACAACGAGGACGCGTTCCTCGTGGGCGACCTGGGCCAGCCCGAGCCGCTGACCTTCCTCGACGACGCGGCGGCCATCAGCGGGACGCAGGACGTGCGCGTCCGCGAGATCGAGCCGAGCGGGCCGGGGCTGCTCTTCCTGGTGGCGGACGGGCTGGGCGGCGCGGCCGCCGGCGAGATCGCCAGCCGCATGGGCGCGCGGGCCGTCTTCGACGCCATGCGCGTGCGCCTCCCCGAGGCCGGCGAGAGCGCGGAGGACTTCGCGATCGCGCTCCGCGACGCGGTGCTCTCGGCCAACTCGGCCATCCACCAGCACGCGGCCAAGCACGCGGAGCTGCGCGGCATGGGCACGACGCTGACGGCCGCGGCGCTCTACGGCGACACGCTCTTCCTGGCGCAGGTCGGCGACAGCCGCGCGTACCTGCTCCGCGACGGCGTGATGCAGCAGCTGACGAAGGACCAGTCGCTGATGCAGAAGCTGGTGGAGGCCGGCGAGATCACGCCCGAGCAGGCCGAGACGAGCGTGCGCCGCAACATCATCCTTCAGGCCCTGGGGCCCGAGGCGAGCGTGAAGGTCGACCTCACGCACCAGCCCATCCGCCGCGGCGACCTGCTGCTCCTCTGCAGCGACGGGCTCTCGGGCCAGGTGCGCACGCCCGAGCTGGCCGACGCGACCACGCAGGCGCCCGACCTCGCGGCGCTCTGCCGCGAGCTGATCGCGCGCGCCAACGCGACGGGCGGCCCGGACAACATCACCGTCGTCGCGGCCCGCTTCGACGGCGACGGGCTGGCCGATGCGTCGGTCCAGGACGCCGTGGGGCACCAGCGCTTCCCGATCGGCACGCCAACGCCGGAGACGCCGCTGTCGCCCGTGGTGGGGCGGATGCCCGACCGCCCCAAGTCGCTCGAGATGCCGGCCGTCGTGCCGCCCACGCCCGCGCCGGTGGCGCCCGCCGTGCCGCCCGTGGACCTGGCCGAGCGGCAGGACCGCGCGAAGGTCGTCTACGCGGGGCTCGCGCTGCTGGCCGTGGTGCTGGCCGCGCTGCTCGCCTGGCGGCTGCTGAAGCCCTGAGCGCCCCGCCCGCGGCGCGCTAGCCGCGCCGCGCCAGCAGCCAGCGCGCGACCGCCTGCTGCATCGCGCGGTCGCCGGACCAGCCGCACACCACCGGCGCGTCGCCCGGGATCGTCCCGACGAGGCGCGGATGGTCGAACTGCAGCACGATGACCTGCCGGCCGGCCGCCCGCGCCTCGTCGCATGCCGCGCGCACGGCCGCGAGCGACTCGGGCGCGTAGCCCGCGCGCCCCTTCCACGGCCGCACCTCGCCGAACAGCGCGACCACGCGCGCCGTCGTGCCCGCACCCGCGCCCGCGTCCGCGTCCGCGGCGCGCACCTCGACGCCTGCGCGCCGCAGCGCCTCGGCCAGCGGCTCGCGGCTCGGCAGCCGGCTCGCGCTCGCGGGCACGCCGTCGGTCGCCACCAGCGCGTCGTCGTCCACGACCACCAGCTCCATCGCGCCGCCGATGCGCGGCTCGGCGCCGCGCGCGACGTGCACGACCCGGTCGGCGAGCTGCGCGCCCCAGGCGGCGTCGGCGGCGATGGGCCGGCGCCAGTCGTTCGGCGGCGCGGCCCACTGCGCCCACTTGAGCCGGCGGCGCACGCTCTGCTGCACGCGCACGGGATCGAGCACGCGGTCGGCGAGCGCGCGCTCCAGCGCGGCGGCGGTGCCCGCGAGGTCGCGCGGCGCCAGCAGCACGTCGCACCCCGCGGAGATCGCGCGCACGGCCGCGTCGCCCTCGCTGCCGGCGACCTGCATCACGGCGCCCATCTGCAGCCCGTCGGCGACCAGCAGGCCGTCGTAGCGCATCTGCTGCCGCAGGAGCCACGTCAGCAGCTCGCGCGACAGCGTCGCCGGCAGCCCGCTCGGATCGAGCGACGGATACGACACGTGCGCCGCCATCATCGACGCGACGCCGGCCTGGATCACGGCGCGGAACGGCGCGAGGTCGGTGGCGTGCAGCGTGTCGCGGTCGGTGCTCACGACCGGCAGCGCGCGGTGCGGATCGACGGTCGTGCGGCCGTGTCCCGGGAAGTGCTTCGCGCACGCGACCACGCCCTCGGCCTGGCACGCCTCGATCCACGCGACGGCGAGACGCCCCACGCGCTCCGGATCGCTCCCCAGCACGCGCGTGCCGAGGACGGGATTGTCCGGCTCGAGGTCGAGGTCGCAGACGGGGCCGAACGTCCAGTTCACGCCCATCGTGCGCGCCTCGCGCGCGGTCAGGCGCGCGGCGCGGCGCAGCGCCTCCATGTCGTCGAGCGCCGCGATGGCGGCGAGCGGCGGCAGCCCCGTCGCACCGCCGAACTGCTGCCCCGCGCCGCGCTCCATGTCGGCGCCCACCAGCAGCGGCACGCGCGACTTCTGCTGCAGCTCGCGCGTCAGCGCGCGCACGGCGTCCTGCTCGCCGCCGTACAGCGCGAATCCGCCGACGCCCAGCGCCAGCGCCTCCGCGATCGCGGGACGCGCGCTCTCGAAGCGGCCGTTGGGGTCCGCGACGACGGCGGGGATCAGGAGGCGTGCGGTCTCGCTCACGTCGCGTCAGCCGGCCGGGGTGAGCTTGCCGAGCACGCGCGGCCCGCGCGCGCCGGTGGCGCCGGGGACGTTGCCCGGGCGCCGCTCCACGTGCAGGAAGCCGAGCAGCGCGAACGCCACGGCCTCCTTCGCCTCGCCGTCGAAGAAGACGGCGTCGAACGCGCGCACCGCGGGCGCGTCCGCGCGCGCCGCCAGCTCGCGCGCGATCGACTCGACGAGCACCGGGTTGCGCGCGCCGCCGCCCGAGAGCAGCACCTCGCGCACCGGCTCGGGCAGGAAGCGTCGATAGGCGTCGGCGACGCTGCGCGCGGTCAGCGACACCGCCGTCGCGACGAGGTCCTCGTCGGTCGCAGTCGGCCGCGCGGCGCGGCAGTCGTCGATCAGGCGCGCGGTGTACGCGGCGCTGAACAGCTCGCGTCCGGTGGACTTGGGCGGCGGCGCGGCGAAGTACGGCTCCGCGAGCAGCGCGTCCACGACCGCGGCCACCGGCGTGCCGGCGCGCGCGAGCTGGCCGTCGACGTCGTACGGCAGCTGCGGGCGCACGCGGCGCGCGACCGCGTCGATCACCGCGACGCCGGGCCCCGTGTCGAACGCGCGCACGCCGGCGGTCGGATCCACCGCGCCGCGCGACGGCGGCACCACGGTCACGTTGCCGATCCCGCCGAGATTCTGCAGCGCGCGCCAGTGCTCCGGCGCGGCGAACAGCAGCGCGTCGGCGATCGGAACGAGCGGCGCGCCCTGCCCGCCCGCGGCCACGTCGCGCACGCGGAAGTCGCTCACGACGTCCACGCCCAGGCGCTCCGCGATCACCGCCGACTCGCCCGCCTGCCACGTCGAGTGCCCCGGCTCGTGCCAGAGCGTCTGCCCGTGCGAGCAGACCGCGCGCACGTCGGCACGCGCGACGCCGCTCTCGGCCAGCAGCGCGGCCGCCGCGTCGGCGAGCCAGCCCCCCAGGTCCGCGCCGAGCATGCAGTAGTCGCGCGCGCTGCCCGATTCCATCGCGGCCAGCAGGCGCGCGCGCTGCGATGCGTCGTACGGCTGCTGCACGAAGCCCAGCAGCTCGACGCCCAGCACGTCGCCGTCGGGGAGGAAGCGCGCGGCCGCCGCCGAGATGCCGTCGGTCGAGGTGCCCGACATCAGGCCGACGTAGACGTCGGGACCGCGCGCGGCGCTCACGCTCCGTCCGCTCCCGCGCCGGCCGTCACGGGCGGTGGCGCGTCGGGCACCACGCGCCGGATCACCCCGCCCGCCTCCTCCAGCGCACGCTCGGCCGCGTCGCGATCGACGCCGAGCTTCTGCATCACGATCGCCGTCTTCACGCTGCCGCCCGAGCGCTCGATGAGCGCGCGCGCGTCCTCGCGCGCCACGCCGCACACCTCCATCACGATGCGCTCGCTGCGGTCGACGAGCTTCACGTTCGTCGCGCGCAGGTCCACCATCAGGTTGCCGTACGCCTTGCCGACGCGGATCATCGCGCCCGTCGTGATGGTGTTGAGCACCAGCTTCGTCGCGGTGCCGGCCTTGAGCCGCGTGGAGCCGGTGAGCACCTCGGGCCCGGTGATCGTCACGATCGGCACGTCCACGTGTTCGAGCGTCGCGGCCGGCGGCGGCGAGCAGGCGACGATCGCCGTGCGCGCGCCGAGCTCCTTCGCGCGGGCCAGCACGCCGCGCACGTAGGGCGTGGTACCGCTGGCCGCGATGCCGATGACGAAGTCGCCCGCGCGCACGCCGCGCGCGTCCACGTCGCGCGCGCCGCCCTCGGGCGAGTCCTCGGCCCCTTCCTGCGCGCGGAACATCGCCGCCTCGCCGCCGGCGATCATCCCCTGCACGAGGTCGAAGCCGACGCCGAAGGTCGGCGGGCACTCGCTCGCGTCCAGCACGCCCAGGCGGCCCGACGTGCCGGCGCCCGCGTAGAACAGGCGCCCACCGCGGCGGAACGTCGCCTCGGTCTCGGCCACGGCCTGCGCGATCTGCTCGCGCTGCGAGGCCACCGCGTCCGCCACCGTGCGATCCTCCGCGTTCATGAGGTCGACGATGCCGAGCGGCGACGCGAGGTCGATGTCGACGGTGCGCGGGTTGCGCTGCTCGGTGACGCGGCTTTCGCGAACGGTCACGCTGTGGGGGCGCGGCGTGGGAGGAAGGGCCACCGCGCGCGGATCTCCGCTGGTGTCGAGGTGGCAGACGCGGCGCTAAGTTACCCACCGCGTCCCGAGAGCGGCAAGCCGACCGCGCCGTGGCCCCTCGCCATGCGTGACGCCCCGCACACGTCGAGAGGATCCGTGCCCCCCGTGCTTCGCGCTTCCGGCCGCTCGCTGCCGACCTTCCTCGTGCTCGCGTCGCTCGCGCTGGCCGCACCGGCGGCCCACGCGCAGCCGCGGTCGCGCGGCCTCCGCAGCGAGCCGAGCGTGTGGGTCTCCGCCACCGCCGGGCTGCTGCAGGCCGAGACGATCCTCGACGGCCGCACGAACGCGTCGTGGGACTTCGCGGACAACACGCTGCAGTACCGCGCGACCCTCGAGACCGCCTTCGCGCCGGGGATGACGTTCGGCGCGCAGGTCTCGTGGGCGCCCTCCGTCGCCACCGCGGTGCGCAGCCTGGGCCTCGCCGACCGACCGGTGCTCGTCGGCTGCGAGAACGGCTGCGCCGCCAGCGCCGACCTGCTCGGCGTCGAGGCGATCGGGCGCCTGGGCGGCGGCCAGGGGCTGCATCAGGTCATCGAGCTGACCGCGGGCGTCCAGCAGCTGCGCAACCTGCGGCTCGAGGGCGGCGCCCCGCTCGCGCCGGAGCGCGACAGCGACCTCCACGCCTCGCTCGGCTACGGCATCGGCTTCGGGTTCTCGTCACGCGCGTCGGTCGCGATCGTGCAGGAGTTCGGGATCGTCAGCCACCAGCGCGATTTCATCCCGCGCGATCGCAACGGCATCACGCAGCAGCGCGCCACGCGCCTCACCGTCCGCTTCGGCTCGGGCGCGCGGCGCTGAGCCGCGCCCCTCTCCTTCCCCCTCTCGCTCGCATGACCGCCCCAGCGCCCTCGTCGCTCCGTGCCCGCCGCGCCCTCGCGCTGCCCGTGCTGCTCACGCTCGCCGCGGGATGCGCGCCGCGCGCGACGACCAACCGCGGCGACGACGCGCTCGGCGCGCGCCGCACGCCCACGTTCCCCGCCGAGTGGCGCTTCCGCCCCGGCGCGCGCGCCGAGTTCGGGCGCGAGGCGATGATCGCGAGCAACAGCCGCGAGGCCAGCGAGGCGGGCGTGCAGATCCTGCGCGCGGGCGGCAACGCCGTGGACGCGGCGGTCGCGGTGGGCTACGCGATGGCGGTCACGTATCCGGTCGCCGGCAACATCGGCGGCGGCGGGTTCATGGTGATCCGCCTGGCCGACGGCCGCGCGGCGACGATCGACTACCGCGAGGTCGCGCCGCTCGCGGCCACGCGCAACATGTACCTCGACGCGAACGGGCAGCCGACGGACCGCAGCCGCGTCGGCCACCTGGCCGTCGGCGTGCCGGGCGCGGTGATGGGCATGTCCGAGGCGCTCGCGAAGTTCGGCACGAAGTCGCTGGCCGAGGTGATGGCGCCCGCGATCCGGCTGGCCGATGAGGGCTTCGTCATCGACAGCGCGTTCTGGCGCGGGCTGCGGAGCGACAGCGCGAAGAACGTGAAGTACGGCGGCGCCGCGCTGTTCTATCCCGGCGGCGCGCCGCTGCGCCCCGGCACGCGGCTGGTGCAGAAGGACCTCGCCGCGACGCTGCGCCGCATCGCCCAGCGCGGGCCACGCGAGTTCTACGAAGGGCAGACGGCCGACCTGCTGGTGGCCGAGATGCAGCGCGGCGGTGGGCTCATCACGAAGCAGGACCTCGCGCAGTACAAGGCGATCTGGCGCGAGCCGCTGCGCACGACGTACCGCGGGCACACGGTGCTGGGCATGCCGCCGGTGTCGAGCGGCGGCACGACGTCGTTCGCGATCCTGCACATGCTCGAGACGCGCGACACGCTGCCGACGTTCGGCAGCGCCGCGTACGCGCACCTGTTCGCGGAGGCCGAGCGCCGCGCGTTCATCGACCGCAACACGAAGCTGTGCGATCCGGCGTTCTGCACCGTGCCGGTGGCGGAGCTGACGAGCAAGGACTACGCGCGGAAGCTGGCGGCGACCATCGACCCGCAGCACGCGTCGCGCACGGGCGCGCTGATGCAGGCGCCGACGGGGCTGCACACGACGCACTACTCGGTGGTGGACCGCCAGGGCAACGCCGTCAGCACGACGACGACGCTCAACCTCGGCTACGGCTCGGGCGTGTACGTCACGGGCGCGGGCTTCTTCCTCAACGACGAGATGGACGACCTGGCCGCCGCGCCGGGCAAGCCGAACGCGTTCGGCCTGATCGAGGGCGAGCAGAACGCGGTGCAGCCGGGCAAGCGGCCGCTGTCGTCGATGACGCCGACGATCGTGCTCGACCCGCGCGGGCAGGTGCTGCTCGTGGCCGGCGCCGCGGGCGGCCCGACGATCATCTCGGGCACGACGCAGGTGATCCTGAACGTGATCGACCACAGGATGACGCTCGCCGACGCGATGCGTGCGCCGCGCCTGCACCACCAGGCGCGCCCCGACTCGATCGCCTACGAGCGCAACGGGCTGACGCCGGCGGCGCTGGACTCGCTGAAGGCGATGGGGCACGGCCTCGAGCAGCGCGGCAGCATGGTGAACGTCAACGCCGTGATGCGCGTGCGCGGCGGCTGGGAGGGCGTGAGCGAGCCGCGCTCGGTGGGGGCTGCGGTCGGGTACTGAGGCGCGCCGGACCCGAACGGCAACGGCAGCAAGGATGAAATCCGACAGGATCTGATAACGACGGATGGCTCCGCGTGGGTGCGATGTCGATCGCGCCACTCCGGAGCCATCCGTCGTTATCAGACCTTATCCGATCTTCATCCTTGCAGATGCCGTTCAGGGTCCGGCGCGCCGGCCCGTCCCGGCTCAAGGAATGAGCTTCCGCTTCCGCAGCTCGTACTCGCTGCCCTTGTGCCCCTGCGCGTACGCCTTGCGGTGCCACTCGATCGCCTGGCTGTCGGACTTCGGCACCCCGCGCCCGCCCAGGTACGCCATCCCGAGCCGGTACTGCGCCGCGGAGTCGCCCTGCGCGGCGGCCTTCTGCCACCAGGTCACGGCCTCGCCCTCGTTCTTCTTCACGCCGCGCCCGTCCTTGTAGGCGTTGCCGAGGGCGAGCATCGACGTCACGTCGCCACTGCCGGCCGCGCGCCCGTACCACGCCATCGCGCTCGCCTCGTCGCGCGGCACGCCGGCGCCGCGCGCCAGCCGCTCCGCGAGCGTGCGCTGCGACGCGACGTGCCCGCCGTCCGCCGCGCGGCGCAGCAGCGTCGCCGCGCGCGCCGGATCCGCCGGCACGCCGCGCCCCTCGTCGAGCATGCGCGCCAGCTGCGCCGACGACTCGACGTCCCCCTTCTCGCTCGCCTGCTGGAACCAGGCGGCCGCCGAGTCCATGCGGCCCGCGCGCTCGGCCAGCGTGCCGAGGGTGCGCAGCGTCGCCGGCCGGTCGGGCGCCTGACGCGCGCTGGCCGCGCAGGCGACGCTCGCGTCGGCGGTCCAGCGCGGGTTGGCCGCCCACGCCTCGCACGAGCGGCGCTTCAGCAGCCGCACGCCGTTGAGGTACGCCGTGGCCGCGGGCGTGCCCATCGTCAGCCCCGCACGGCGCACCGTCTGGCTGTCGGCGGCGAGCGCGCGCGCCAGCGAGTCGGCCGGCGACACCGAGTCCGCAAGCGCGCCCGCGGCGCTGTCGCCGCTCGCGCGCAGCGTGCCGGTCGGCGGGATCACGTTCTCGACGGGGAGCGGCAGCGCGCTGTCGGACGCGATGCCGCCGGCCGCGCCCGCGGCGCCCGCGGCGCCCGCGGAGGTGCGGCTCCACACCGTCGCACCCACGCCGCCGACGATCACCAGCGTCGCCGCCAGCCAGGCCGCCGCGCGCGTCTTCGACGTCGCGGGCGCGGGCTGCGCGGGGATCGCGAGGTGCGGCGTGTACGGCGGCACGCTTCCCGTCGTGCGCAGCACCTCCGCCGCATACGACGGATCGCTCTTCACCGCGTCCATGAAGGCGCGCACCGACGGGAAGCGGTCCTCGGGGTCCTTGGCCATCGCGCGCTCGATGGCGGCGACGAGCGCGGGCGGCGCGTCCTTCGCGATGCTGTGCAGCGGCGTCGCCGCGCCCACGAGCTGCTTGGCGAGGATCGCGCGCACCGACGGCCCGTCGAACGGCAGCACGCCCGCGAGCATGCGGTACGCGACGACGGCGAGCGAGTACTGGTCGGCGCGCGCGTCGATCGTGCGCTCGCCGGCCGCCTGCTCGGGCGCCATGTAGTGCGGCGTCCCCATCACGAGCCCGGTGCTCGTGAGCGAGATCGAGTGCCCGTCCGCACCCGCCTCGATCGCCTTCGCGATGCCGAAGTCCATCAGCAGGACCTGGTCGTCGCGGCGGTCGAGCATGATGTTGTCGGGCTTCACGTCGCGGTGCACGATCTCCGCCTCGTGCGCCGTGCTGAGCGCGTCCGCCGCCTGCATCAGGATCGCGCGCGCCGACTCGACCGGCAGCCGGCCGACGCGGTCCATGCGCGCCTTCAGCGACTCGCCGCGGATGTACGGCATCACGATGTACGCGATCCCGTCCGCCTCGCCGAGGTCGTAGATCGGCATGATGTGCGGATGGCGCAGCGCGGCGATCACCTCGGCCTCGCGGCGGAAGCGCTGCATCATCTGCGCGTTCACCGCGAAGTCCGGGCGCGTGACCTTCACCGCCACCTCGCGCTTCAGCCGCAGGTCGCGCGCGAGGAAGACCTCCGCGAAGCCGCCCGAGCCGATGCGCTCTCCCAGCTCGTACGTCGGCCCGAGCAGCCGGCGGAGCTTGGGGAGGACCTCGTCCATCGTGATCCCGCTGATCTCGGGGACGACGTACTCCCCCGTCTGGCGGTCGATGCCGGCGGGGGTGGCCGTGCCGCACGCGTAGCAGAACGCGGCGTACGTCGGCAGCGGGGTCTTGCAGCTGGGGCAGGAACGCGCGGTCTGCGGCAAACGCCCCTCCGGGCGGGTGGAAAGCCGCGCCACGATGCGGCCCGAGCCGCACGGGCGCAAGGCTGTGGCGCCGGCCCTCCAGCGCAAGAGGACACCGGCCGGACGCCAGCCGGAGGCCCCCGAACGCGACGCGGGGGGCGGCCATCGGCCGCCCCCCGCGCTCCCTGCCCTCAGCTCGATCTCAGAGCCGCACCTGCACCGCGTCCGTCAGCCGGACCGCGATCCGGGCGCCGTCGTTCAGGCACCCCTCGTAGTTCGCGGTCGCCGCCGCCGTCGCGGCACCCGCCGCCGCACCGGTCGCCGCGCCGATGATCGTGCCCTTCGTGTCCTTGCCGATCACCTGGCCCGCGATGGCGCCGATGACCGCGCCGCCGATCACCTTCTGGCGGTCCTTGCTCGCGGGCTGGTTGCGCACGCGGCTCACGTCCGCGCTCTCGGTCGCGGCGTCCACCGCGTACGTGCGCCCGCCGAACGTCAGCGCGACGACGCGGAAGCCCATCTCGATCTTGTCGCGCACGTTCTCGCTGCGATCGAGCTTCGTCACCTCGACGGTCGCCGTCGCGCCGGCGGGCACGCGCGCGCCGTTGGCGCCCGTCACCGCGTCGCTGACCGTGGCCGTGAAGCGGTCGCCGACCTTGTGCGTGTTGGTGCACACGCGGCTGTTCGACGTCAGCGAGAGCTGCGTGCCGGCGGGCAGGCTGCCCGTGCCGGTGCGCTCCGCGGTGCCCGCACCGCCCGTCGCGGGCGTCACCGTGTTGCCGCTCGCCGTGCGCGTGGGCGTCGTGGGGGCCGGCGCGGGAGCCGGCGTCGACGGACGCGGCGCGGTGGGCCGCGGCGCCGGGCGCGAGGTCGTCGGCCGCGGGGTCGGCGCGGGCGTCACGGGAGCCGGCGCGGGCGTCACGGGCGCGGGCTCCGGGGTCGTGGCCGGCACGTCGGTCAGCTGCGGCTGCGCGGCGCTGTCGGCGTTCGCCAGCGCGAGGTCGCGGTTGAGCGCGGAGTCCTGCAGCGCGGCGTCGGTCTTCTCGCTGCCACCGCAGGCGGCCATCGACGCGGCGGCGGACAGCGCGAGCACGAGCGGCAGACGGCGACGGATATATTGGGGCATGCGACGACTCCGGAGTGGTGTGGTGTCCATGGTGCGGAGGTGCCGGTCTGTCGTACCCGCCCTGGCGGGGGGAGTGCCGGAGTGAGCGCCCCTGCGGCTGCTGCCGGCCGCGACCGCGGGCAAGCTCGCAAGGGGGCAAGGCCGATGCCAGCCTCGGCCGCTCTGCGCCGCCTCGTGCCCTTTCTCGTGCCCTACCGCACACGATTGGCGGTCGGGCTCGTGCTCGTGGTGGCCTCGGCCGCCATGGGCAGCGTCGTGCCGTGGCTGCTGCGGTCCGCGATCGACGCCCTGCGCGCGGGCGCGCCGGCCGCGCGGCTCTGGACGCTCGCGGGCACGATGGTCGGGCTCTCGCTCGTGGGCGGCTTCGGCCGCTTCTGGATGCGCGAGATCCTCAACGGCATCAGCCGCGAGGTCGAGACGGACCTGCGTGACACCGTCTTCGGACACCTGCTGTCCCTCGACGCGGCCGCGCTGGCGCCGTGGCGCACCGGCGAGCTGATGGCGCGCCTCACGAACGACCTGAGCGCGGTACGCATGGCCGCCGGCCCGGCGATCATGTACCTCACGAACACGATCGCGGGCGGCGCCTTCGCGCTCGTGTTCATGCTGCGCATCGACGCGCGGCTCACGGGCCTCGCGCTCCTGCCGATGGCGCTCCTGCCGGTGGTGATGATCCGCCTCGGCCGCCTGGTCCACGACCGCTTCGAGGCGGTGCAGGAGCACTTCGGCGCGATGACGACGCGCGTGCAGGAGAACCTCTCGGGGACGCGCGTCGTGCGCGCCTACCGGCAGGAGGAAGCCGAGGAGGAGCGCTTCGGCGCGGCGAACGCGGAGTACGTGCGGCGCAACCTCGCGCTCGCGCGGCTGAACGGCGTGATGAACCCCGCGTTCGGCCTGCTCGCGGGGCTCGGCTCGGTCGTCGTGCTGGGCGTCGGCGGCGGGCTCGCGGTGCGCGGCACGATCAGCGTCGGCGCCTTCGTCGCCTTCGGCCTCTACCTCGGCATGCTCACCTGGCCGCTGATCGCGCTGGGTTGGGTGACGAACCTCTTCCAGCGCGGTGCCGCGTCGATGGCGCGCATCGTCGAGGTGCTGGACACGCGCGCGACGATCGCGAGTGCCGCGACGCCGGCCGCGCTGCCGCCGCTCGCCGACGGGGCGGTCGCGCGCACCGGGCGCCGGCTGCAGTTCCGCGACGTCGGCTTCCACTTTCCCTCGCTGCGCTCGGGACAGGTCGGGTCTGAGTCTGAGGGCGAGACGCGCTGGGCGCTGCGCCACGTCTCGTTCGACCTGCCGCCCGGCGGGCTGCTGGGCGTCGTGGGCGCCATCGGCAGCGGCAAGACGGCGCTGCTGGAGCTCGTGCCGCGCCTGTGGGACCCGCAGGAGGGCGAGATCCTGCTCGACGGCGTGCCGCTGCGCGCGCTGCCGCTGGACGTGCTGCGCCGCGAGATCGGCTTCGTGCCGCAGGAGTCGCTGCTCTTCAGCGACACGGTGGGCGCGAACATCGCCTACGGCCTCGAGGCAAACGATCGTGAATCATCGGTTCTCGGCGCTCGGCGCTCGGCGCTCGCTTCGCGGACCGACGAGGCGAGCGCCGAGCGCCGAGCGCCGAACTCGGAGGAGCCGAGCGCTGTCACGGCGGCGGAAGAAGCCACCAGCGGCGTCTCCGATCCCGATCCGGTCGTCCGTTGGGCCGCCGACGTCGCCCAGCTCGACGAGACGGTCGCGGGCTTCCCGGCCGGCTACGCGACGATGCTCGGCGAGCGCGGCGTGAACCTCTCCGGCGGACAGAAGCAGCGCGCCGCGATCGCGCGCGCCCTCGCTCGCCATCCGAGCGTCGTCCTGCTCGACGACGCGCTCTCGGCGGTCGACACGCACACCGAGGCCGCGATCCTGGGCGCGCTCCGCAGCGCGCTGGCGGGGCGGACCACGCTCATCGCCTCGCACCGCATCAGCGCCGTGCGCGACGCGTCGTGGATCCTCGTGCTGGAGGAGGGGCAGGTCGTCGAGCAGGGCCGCCACGACGAGCTGGTCGCGCTCGGCGGGCGCTACGCCGCCATCGTCCGGCGGCAGCGGCTGGAGGAGGACGTGGAGCAGCGGGCCAGCGAGCTCTCGGACGCGGACGCCCTGGTGGGCGACCCGGCGAGCCCGAGCTGAGGCGTCACCAGCGCCTCAGAATTCCGCACCCGGAGGTCGTGATCGGGGCCGCGGCCGGTGGCAGGGGCCTCCGACAAACGGTAGGTTTGGCCCCATGACCCAGCTGTCCCCTGCCCCGGGCGCGCCGACCATGGCTCCCGGGCCTTCGGACGGGCCGACGCCCGCGCCCGAGGCCCCCGAGAGCCGCCTTCCCGAGATGCTGGAGGCGCGGCTGGCGCTCCTCGAGGCCCAGACGGGCGAGGCCGCGCGACTGATCGCCGAGCTGCAGGCGCGGGACCGGCTGAAGACGCAGTTCCTGGCGAACATCTCGCACGACCTGCGCACGCCGCTGACGGCGATCATCACGCACGCCGAGATCATGCGCGACGGGATCCTCGGCGACC